>JBKJOO010000221.1:0-2788 GCA_046595615.1 Mycobacteriales bacterium
GGCTTGCCTGCCAGCGTGGTGCGGTCGAGCAGGTGGGGGGTGCCCGACACGTCGTAGCGCAGCAGGGCGCCCCCGGTGGTGTCGGTCACCAGCAGCACCCCTGGGGTGAGGGCGAGCGCGTGGGTGGGCCCAGCACCGGCCGGCAGCGCCGCGACCTGCCGGCCATCACGGTAGACGTGCAACAGCCGCCCGCGAACGTCGACCACCCCGCCGGTCCGGCCCGTGCCGGCGGCCCCACCCGGCTGGGCCAACCCGCGGAAGGTGCGAAGCACCGCGCCGTCCCGGACCACCGAGACCGCTCCGCCGAGCTCGTCCGCGACGTACAGCGTGCCGTCGTCGGTGACCGCGACGTCGTGCGGTTGCCGCAGGACCTTGACGATGCCGGTGACCCGGCCGGACGGGACGGCGACCCGCACGAGCTGGTCGGTGTCCTCGCCGGGAACGAGCACGGCACCGCCTCCCGGAGCCAGCTCGAGATGCCGTGCGAAACCGGGGACAGCCACCGTGCGGACCACCCGCCCGGTGGCCGGATCGAGCAGCAGCAACCGGGTGGGGCGGCGCAACCCGACGACCACGAGCCCACTCACCGGGTCGGTGACGATGCCTTCCGGCCGGCCCTCGTGCAATGGGAGCACCGACCCGGCCGGTGCGACCGTCGGGGCGGCGGCGCGGGCGGGTTCAGGCGCTGCCCGCAGCACGGTCGGCGTCGAGGACCCGGACGAGCAGCCGCCGAGCAGCCCGATGGCTGCGGCGATCAGCCCCGCGCGAGTGCGGCGAACCACCGGCGCCCACCCCCGTCGTCCTCGTCGTCGTGCGCCGACCAGGTTTCGACGACGGCCAGACCGGCACCGGTGGCGAGCTTGTCGAGCGCCTCGACGCCCACCGACGCCCAAGGAAACCACCGGCCCGTCGTACCCCTGTCGTCACGCAGCTGGGCCTGGCGCAGCCGCAGTCCCGAACCGGGTTGATCGAGCTCCAACAGCACCCGGCCGTCCGGGCGGACCAACTCCGCCGTCCGCCGCAGCAGGCGCTCCGGGTCCCCGCCGATCCCGATGTTGCCGTCGGCGAGCACCGCGAAGGCCCAGGTCCCAGCGCCGGGAACGTGGCCGAAGACCGACCGCAGCAGCGCTCGACCGCCGGCCCGGCGGGCCAATCGCACCGCGGCCGGTGCCACGTCGATCCCCAGCGCCGGGCAGCCCCGTGCGGCCAGCGCCGCGACGATGCGTCCCGGTCCACAGCCGATGTCGAGCGCTGGGCCGTCGATGGCGTCGAGCAGCGAGGCGTCCGCGCCACGCGCCGCACCGTGCCAACGCGACAATCCAAGGCTCGCCGCCTGGCCGTCCCCGAAATGCACGGTGAGGTCTCGCCCACTGGTCAGGCTGCGGTCGTAGAGGGCGATGCTCACAGCGGTGCGACTCCTGGTTTTGGGGGTGGATTGCCAAGCTTTCGCAGCCGAGACGGGCTCGGATGGTGGACTACCCGGTGTCACGGTCTCGTAACAGATTGCACCGGTGGTCGTCATCACACGAACCGGGGGCACGACGGTTCCGAACGCCTCGCTGACAACGACACACAATCCCCCGCCTGGAAGGCCTCCCATCATGCGTAAGTCCGTCTCCGCCGTCGTTCTGACCGCGGCTCTGTCCCTGTCCCTGGCCGCGTGCGGCAGCAACGACACCAAGTCCGCCACGAACGGCGGCAACACCAAGGCCGACGCCAAGCCCGTCGCCGCCCTCACCAACCTGACCGGTGAGAGCACCGCGGTGAAGCTCGACCCGATGTTCGTCGCCGGCATCACCTCGCTGCACCTGACGCCCGGCGTCGTCGGCACCGCGAAGCTCACCGATGGTTCGCTCATCTTCCCGATCACCGGCGGCACGGCGACCTACTACACGCCGGGTTCGCGCACCCCCTACGTCGAGAGCAAGATCATGCACGACGGTTCCGGCTTCAGCCTGACCGACGGCAAGACCAAGGTGGAGCTGACCAACTTCGTCGTCGACGCCGGCACCTCCACGCTGACCGGTGACGTCTCCGCGAACGGCGCGTCGGTCGTCAAGGGCGCCCCGCTGTTCTTCCTCGACGGCCGCACCCTCAAGCCGCTCGACACCACCACCGAGGCCGGCAAGGGCATCCTGGAGGGCACCAAGGTCGAGCTGACCAAGGCCGCCGCGGACCTGCTCAACAGCACCTACAAGGTCACCGCCCTCAAGCCGTTCTTCCCGGTCGGCGTCGCCAAGATCACCCTGACGCTCCCCGCCAAGTAGGCATCCGTCCGGAGGGCGGGTCGGGTTCGCCCGGCCCGCCCTCCGGCACGTGTGCGGCCCGGCGTGCCAGGCTGGTCGACAACGAGTGAGAGGGCAGCCCACTGTGGACACCGAGCCCACGAGCACGACCGAGCCGGCCCCGGCGTACGGCTTCCCGGCGCCGGCCTTCCGGTTGCTCGACCGGCTGCGACCCCCTGGACCGCTGTTTCGCGAAGGGTTGTTCCGAAGCCCGCTGCGCGGCCCGTGGCTGACCTCGGTCTTTGGCGCCGTCCTGCTGGTCGGCCTCCCGCTGGTGATCGTCACCGGACTGCTGTCCTACGCGGCGTACGAACCACGCTTTCTCGGCAACGCGTTCCCCGGCGACACCCATGGGCTGCACCTGCCGTTCTTCACCTGGCCGACCCACCCGGCCTGGCTCTACCGGCTCAACCAGGGTGCCCACGCCGGGCTCGGGCTCGCCCTCATCCCCATCGTGCTGGCCAAGCTGTGGTCGGTCATGCCGAAGTTGTTCGCCTGGCCGC
>JBKJOO010000296.1:0-7029 GCA_046595615.1 Mycobacteriales bacterium
CCGTTCCCGGTCTGGTACCCGCTCGACGCGGAAGGCGAGCCCCGCCACGCCGACCTCATCGCCGCCGCCGAGGCCACCCTCCCGATCGACCCCCAGTCGGACTGCCCGCCCGACTACACCGAGGACCAGCGCGACCGCCCCGGGGGGTTCACCGGCGACCCCGACGTCATGGACACCTGGGCCACCTCGTCGCTCACCCCCGAGATCGTCTGCGGCTGGGAACGCGATCCCGACCTCTTCGCCCGCACGTTCCCGATGGACCTGCGCCCGCAGGGCCACGACATCATCCGCACCTGGCTGTTCTCGACCGTGGTGCGCAGCCATCTCGAGCACGACAGCGTCCCGTGGACCGACACCGCTCTGTCCGGCTGGATCCTCGACCCGGACCGCAAGAAGATGAGCAAGTCGGTCGGCAACGTCGTGACCCCGCTCGACCTGCTCGAGCAGCACGGGAGCGACGCCGTGCGCTACTGGGCTGCGAACGGCCGGCTCGGCACCGACACTGCCTTCGACGAGGGTCAGATGAAGGTCGGTCGGCGCCTCGCGGTCAAGCTGCTCAACGCCTCGAAATTCGCCCTCGCCTTCCCCGAAGCCGCCCCGGGCCCGGTCACCGAGGCGGTCGACCGGTCCCTGTTGGCCCGCCTTGCCAGCGTGGTCGACGAGGCGACCGCCGCCTTTGAGGCCTACGACTACACCCGCGCCCTGGAGCGCACCGAGGTCTTCTTCTGGGTGTTCTGCGACGACTACATCGAGCTGGTCAAGACCCGGGCGTACGCCGGGGGAGCGGCCGCCGAGAGCGCCTCCCGGGCGCTCCGGCTGGCGCTGGACGTCCTGCTGCGGCTGTTCGCGCCGGTGTTGCCGTTCGCGACCGAGGAGGTCTGGTCGTGGTGGCAGCCGGGATCGGTGCACAGCCAGTCCTGGCCCGACGCCCAGGTGCTGCGTGCCGCCGGTGGCGAGGGCGGCGACCCGGCACTGCTGACCGTCGCCGGCGAGGTGCTCTCGCAGATCCGCAAGGTCAAGAGCACCAACAAGGTGTCGATGCGCGCGGAGGTCGAGCGGGTCGAGGTGCGCGCCGTGCCCGAGCGGGCGGCCCGCGCCCGGCAGGCCGAGGCCGATCTGCGCGGCGCCGGCGTCGCCGCCAGGTTCGAGGTCGTGGAGGTCGCGGATGCGGCGGCGGAGGGCGTCGACGTGACGCTCGCCCCGGCGGCGGTCCCGGGCGCGCAGCAGGCATGAGCCTCGAGCGCGTGACGGCGGCGCTGGCTGGGCGCTTCCCGAGCGAAGACCGGATGGTGCCCGACCTCGATCGGATCACGATGCTCGTCGACCTGCTCGGCTCGCCGCAGCGCGCCTACCCCTCGATCCATCTCACCGGCACCAACGGCAAGACCTCGACGGCCCGGATGGTCGATGCGCTCGTGCGGGGCTTCGGCTTGCGCCCCGGCCGCTACACCTCCCCGCACCTTGACACCGTGACCGAGCGCATCACCATCGACGGTGACCCGCTTTCGGACGACCGCTTCACCGAGGTCTTCGACGAGGTGCTGCCCTACGTCGAGTTGGTGGATGCCCGCTCTCCCTTCCCGGTGACCTTCTTCGAGCTGCTGACCGCGATGGCCTTCGCGGCGTTCGCCGACGCACCAGTCGATGTCGCTGTGCTCGAGGTCGGCCTCGGCGGCGCGTGGGACGCCACCAACGTGGTGCAGGCGCAGACCTGCGTCGTGCTGCCCGTCGGCCTGGACCACGTGCCGCTGCTCGGCAACACCCTCGCCGAGATCGCCGCCGAGAAGGCCGGGATCATCTACCCCGGGGCGACCGTGGTGCTGGCCGCGCAGCCGCCCGAAGCCGCCGAGGTGCTGCTGCGGCGGTGCGCCGAGGTCGAGGCGACCGTCGCGCGGGAGGGTCTCGAATTCGGCGTCGTCGACCGGCGGACGGCCGTCGGCGGCCAAGTGCTGACCTTGCAGGGGCTGGCCGGGCGCTACGAGGATGTCTTCCTACCGTTGCACGGCCCGCACCAGGCGGCCAATGCCGCCGCCGCCCTGGCGGCCGTCGAGGCCTTCCTCGGTGGCGGCGAGGGCTCCCTGGACCCGGACGCCGTCCGGGAGGGATTCGCCGATGTCAGTTCCCCCGGCCGGCTCGAGGTCGTCCGGACCGCACCCACCGTGCTCGTCGACGCGGCGCACAATCCGCACGGCATGGCCGCGACGGTGGCCGCTCTGGGTGACGCGTTCTCCTTCACCCACCTCGTTGCGGTCGTCGCCTGCCTGGCCGACAAGGACATCCGCTCGATGCTCGAGGTCCTCGAGCCGGCCGTCGCCGCCATCGTCGTCACCGAGAACTCCTCGCCCCGGCACCTGCCGGTCGAGGCGCTCGCCGAGCTCGCGCTCGAGCTGTTCGGGCCGGAGCGGGTGCACGTCGAACCCCGGCTCGACGACGCGCTCGACACCGCGATGGCGCTCGTGGACGCCGAGGCGGCGTACGGCGGGGTCGGGGTGCTGGTCACCGGCTCGGTGGTGACCGCCGGCGAGGCCCGCACGCTGCTGCGGGCCCGCTGACCCGGCGCACCGCCCGGTATCCTGGGCCGCCAGCCCAACCCATCGACGTACGGAGATCTCCGCAGTGGCCACCGAGCGCACCCTCGTCCTCGTCAAGCCCGACGGCGTCCGCCGCGGCCTCGCCGGCGAGGTGATCCGCCGCCTCGAGGACAAAGGCCTGGCCCTGGTCGCGATGGAGCTGCGCACGCTGGACCGCGCGACTGCCGAGGAGCACTACGCCGAGCATCGGGAGCGGCCGTTCTTCGGCGAGCTGGTCGAGTTCATCACCGGCGGTCCGCTGGTGGCGCTCGTCGTCGAAGGCCCCAACGCCGTCGCCGGCACCCGCCGCCTGATGGGCGTCACCAACCCGGTCGAGGCCACGCCCGGCTCGATCCGCGGCGACTTCGCCTTGGAGATCGGCCAGAACCTCGTGCACGGCTCTGACTCGCCCGAATCCGCCGCCCGGGAGATCGCGATCTTCTTCAAGGAGCTGTAGCCGCCGAGCGGAATGCCCCCGGAGGCGAGAAGGTTGACGTCCTCAACCAAAGAGGGGCGCATGGCAACGGCAGCGAAGGGCAACGGTCTGCTGCGGCGCGTCGCGGCGCTGTTCGGTCCCTACCGGCGCGACGTCGGCGTCGTCGCTTCGCTGATCCTGGTCACCGCCGGCCTCGGGGTCGCCGGTCCGCTGCTCATCCGCACGGTGTTCGACGACGCGCTGTTTCCGGCCGACGGGACCGGCGTGCACCGCACGCTGCTGATCCAGTTGGTCGCAGTGATGTGCGCGATCCCGGTGGTGGCCGGTGCGCTGGGGCTCTACCAGACCTACCTGACCAACGTCGTCGGGCAGAAGGTCATGCGCGATCTGCGGGACAAGCTCTACCGGCACCTGCAGTCGCTGCCGCTGCGGTTCTTCACCGCCACCCGCACCGGCGAGATCCAGAGTCGCCTCGCCAACGACGTCGGCGGCCTGCAGTCGGTCGTGACCGACACCGCCAGCAGCGTGTTCAACAACGTCGTCGTCCTGGTCAGCACCGTCATCGCGATGGTCCTGGTGAGTTGGCAACTCACCCTGCTCAGCCTCGCGCTCGTGCCGGTCTTCGTGCTGCTCAGCCTGCGCGTCGGCCAGCTCCGCCGGCAGATCGCCAGCAAGACGCAGGTGGCGATGGCCGAGATGAGCGCCATCACCGAAGAGACGCTGAGCGTGTCCGGGGTGTTGCTGTCCAAGGTCTTCGGCCGGCAGGCCCAGGAGACGGTCCGCTACCGCGAGGAGAACGAGCGGCTGGCCGCGCTGCAGGTCCGCCAGCAGATCGTCGGTCGAAGCTTTTTCGCCGTGGTGCAGGTCTTCTTCTCCATCACGCCCGCGCTCACCTACCTCGTTGCCGGCTTGTCGGGGGTGGCCAGTCGACCCGGGCAGGCCGGCATCACCTTCGGCACCCTGGTCGCGTTCACCACCCTGCAGACCCGGTTGTTCTTCCCGATCGGCAACATGCTTGAGACGAGCACCCAGGTGCAGAGCTCGTTCGCGTTGTTCGGCCGGGTCTTCGACTATCTCGATCTCGATCCCGAGATCACCGACAGCGAGGGCGCGCTCGCCCTCGACCCGACCACCGTGCAGGGCGATGTCGTGCTCGACTCGGTCTTCTTCCGCTACGACGGGCAGTCCGAGACCGACCGCCGCCCGTGGGCGCTCGAAGACCTCTCGCTGCACGTCCGCCCGGGTCAGCTCGCCGCCGTCGTCGGGCCGTCCGGCGCGGGCAAGACCACCATCAGCTACCTCGTGCCGCGCCTGTACGACGTGACGCAGGGGCGGGTGCTGCTCGACGGGCGCGACGTCCGGGAGCTGACCCTCGCCAGCCTGGCCGAAACGGTCGGGATGGTGACCCAGGAGTCCTATCTGTTCCACGCCACGATCCGCGACAACATCGCCTACGCCAAGCCGTCGGCGAGCGATACCGAAATCGAGGCGGCCGCTGCCGCGGCGTACATCCACGATCGGATCATGGACTTCCCGGAGGGCTACGACACGGTGGTGGGCGAGCGTGGCTACCGGCTGTCCGGTGGGGAGAAGCAGCGCCTGGCCATCGCCCGGGTGCTGCTCAAGGATCCCAAGGTGCTGATCCTGGACGAAGCGACGAGCGCCCTCGATACGGCCAGCGAACGCATCGTCCAGGCCGCCCTGCAACCGCTCGTGCACGGGCGCACCACCATCGCGATCGCCCACCGGCTCAGCACCATCGTGGCCGCTGACGTGATCTTCGTCGTCGACCGGGGCCGGGTCGTCGAGCAGGGCAGCCACCGTGCGTTGCTGGCCCGCGGGGGCGTCTACGCCGGGCTGTACGACCAGCAGTTCGGCGGCGGCACCGTCGAGGCGCGGTGCGCCGACGGGATGGTGCTCAGCTCCGGGCAGGTGCTCAGCGCGGCCGATTGACGGGCGCAATTGTTTCGCCCGTGTCTCTATCGCCGAGGGGCGAGGGGGAGTAGGACGGGGTTCCACCCACAAGGAGGAACCGTGACAGCACCGCATGCTCCAAGGCAGGTCCGGATCGGGCTTGCCGTGCTCGCGGCGGCCGCACTGGTCAGTTCGTTGACCCTGGTCACCGCGGGAACGGCAGCAGCCGGCAACCCCTCGCTCGCCAAGAACTCGCACGGCCACCTGGCCAACGGCAAGTCCCTCCCGCACGTCTCGGGGGGCACCGAGGTCGCGTTCGACCAGGAGCGGGTTGAGGCGGCGGACGCGGCGTCCGGCACGACCGTCGGCTCGGACCTGCCACCGGACATCACCGCCTCGGCGTTGGGATGCGCCAACCGCGGTTCGGTGACGAACCCGCGGGTCAACCAGGACTGCACGGCCCGGCGGCAGGCCGAGGAGCAGATCGCGATCAATCCGACCGACCCGACCAACATCGTGGCCGGCCAGAACGACAGCCGGATCGGTTTCAACCATTGCGGCTTCGACTACTCCCTCGACAGCGGCAAGACCTGGGGTGACGGCATTCCGCCGTATTCCCAGCACTTGTCGCCGGTCGGGCACGTCTACGACGCGGCGAGCGACCCCACGGTCACCTTCGCCGGCACGCCGTCCACGGCCTGGTACAGCTGCATCGTGTTCGACATCAACACCAACGCGAGCGGATTGTTCGCGAGCCCGTCGACCGCCGGACTCAAGGGTTCGGCGTACGCCAACATCGGCGCCGGCGCGTCGCGGTTCGTCGTGGCCGAAACCGCCGACGGGCACACCTTCTATGACAAGCAGTTCATCGCTGGCGGCCCGGACGGGTCGGTCTACGTCACCTTCACCCGCTTCCTGAGCGACCAGAAGTGCTCGACCGGCAACAACCCCGGCGCCTACTGCTCGTCGGAGATCTTCCTGTCGAAGTGGGACCCGACGGCGAAGTTCGGCACCGAAACGACCGGGCACGGCGCCTGGTCGACCCCGATCAGCATCAGCGGCGCCTCGAAGGCGCTCTGCGTCGGAGGGAACACCAACGACAAGAAGGCCGACCCGTCCGCCTGCAACTTCAACCAGGGTTCGATGCCGGTCGTGCTGGCCGACGGCACGGTCTTCGTCGTGTTCAACAACGGCAACACGCCGACGCTGCTCAACCAGCAGCTCGGCCGCACGGTCTCTGCAGCCGGTCTGCCGACCGGCTCGGTCATCAAGGTCGGACAGGACGACGAGTCCAAGCTCGGCCTGTGCGACTTCGGTCGCGGAGCGGAGGAATGCGTGCTCGGGTTGCGCGTCCGGACCAACGACTTCCCGGCGATCAGCACCGACCCGCACAACCCCCTCCACCTGGTGGCGGTCTGGCAGGACAGCCGCAAGAGTGACGGGACGCACGGCAACTACAACCTCGTCGTGTCGGACAGCACAGACGCCGGCCTGACCTGGTCCGACGCCAACGGTGACGGCACGCTCATCACGGCCAGCACCGACTCGCTGTCGCAACCGTCGGTCACGGTGACCGCGACCGGCCGCACCGCTGTCTCGGCGTACCGGGCGAAGCCGCAGGTGAGCAATCCTGGGGACGGCACCTTCGGGTATGGGATGTATGTCAGGTCCGGGTCCGCGTTCGGGGCTTACCAGCCGGTCAGCGACAGCCAGTCGCTCCCCGGGCCAGACGGTAACCGCGCGCAGGCCGGGTTCCTGGGTGACTACTCCTCGATCGACTCGGTCGGCGGCATCGTCTACCCGATCTGGGCCGACACGAGGAACAGCAGCAGTGCCGGTCCGGACGAGGACGTCTTCGTCATGGCCGTCACTGTCGGTTAGCTCGTCGACCTCCGCTGGGGCTCACCCTCCAGCGGAGGTCGATGGGGCCGTTCGGTCGCAGGGCGGTTGACCGTTACGATGAGTGCTCCGCCGTTTCGAGAGGTCCGTTCCGGGCCCGCTGCGGCACGCCCCCGATCGCGGAAGGCCTCTCCCTCACATGGCGAAGTCCACCTCCATGTCGTTCCTCGGCCGTGACATGGCCGTCGACCTCGGGACGGCCAACACCTT
>JBKJOO010000428.1:0-6978 GCA_046595615.1 Mycobacteriales bacterium
AGCAGGCGCCTGCACGTCTCGCGGCTCGCGAGCCTCAGGAGCCTGCGACCCAGCCCGCCGACCGAATCGCTTGCCCTTGCGCTCATGGTGCTGCTGTCGGTGGTGGCACTGCTCGCCGCGCTGCAGCTCGGGGAGAGATGGTTCCCACCGAGCTATCAGGTACTGCCGCTGCTCGGCGGGGCCTTGCTGGTCGGCCGCCGGGCCTTTCTGCGCCTGTGCGCGGTTGTCGCGCTCGTGGTCGCGAGCTATTTCTTGCTGATGCCGGCTTCCGACTACACCGCACCGGGCGTCGTCTTGGTCGTCGCGGCGACCGCGCTGGTGGCCTACGAGCTCGCCCGGTCCAGCGACGAGACCGGCCTGGGGAGGTTGCGCGGCAACTCGGTGCTGCTCGAGTTGCGGGAGCGGCTGGTGCAGCAGGGCCAACTGCCCCAGCTCCCGGCCGGCTGGAATGTCGACGCGATCGTCAAACCGGCCGGTGGCGGTCCGTTCGCCGGCGACTTCGTGGTGGGCGCGCTGACCGGTGAGGGCCGGTGCTTCGAGGTGTCGCTGGTCGACGTCTCCGGCAAGGGCGTGGATGCCGGCACCCGGGCGCTCCTGCTGTCCGGCGCCCTCGGCGGGCTGCTCGGATCGCAGTCACCCGAGCACTTCCTGTCCGCCGCCAATGCCTACCTGGTGCGGCAGGAGTGGGACGAGGGGTTCGCCACCGCCGTGCACCTCGTGGTCGACCTGGTCGACGGCCGCTACTCGGTCGAGTCGGCCGGCCACCCGCCGGTCGCGCACTTCGATGCCGGCAGCGGCCGGTGGGGGCTCGTCGACGCCCACGGCATCGCGCTCGGCCTGCTCCCTGACATGGCGTACGTCGGGTCCGGCGGCGTCCTGCGGCCGGGGGACGCGCTGCTGCTCTACACCGACGGGCTCGTCGAGGTGCCCGGCCGTGACCTGTCGGTCGGGATCGACAAGTTGCTCGGGGAAGCAGAGCGCCTGGTGCCGCGGGGCTTTGCCGGTGGCGGCCCGCTGCTGGTGAATCGGGTCGCCGCCGGGAGCAGCGACGACCGCGGCCTGGTGCTGCTCTGGCGGGACCGATAGCCCGACGGCTCACGGCATGTACGTGACCTTTACCCCGACGTAGTCCAGCGAGAAGCCCTTGTTCCCGGTGTCATCGACGTCGATGACCCTGATCCGGAAGTTGAGGTTGCTGAGCTGGCTGGGCGTCCAGGTGGTGCCCCACAGGTCGCTGGTCGAGCCGAGCAGGTAGGTCGCGGGAGTGGTCGAGGTCATGTTGACCGTCTGCTTGGCCGTGGTCCAGGTCAGGCCCGCATCGCCGGAGAGTTGGACGCAGATGTAGCCGGTCCCGTTGCCGGTGCTCGGGTAGGCGTCCAGCTGGACCTGCAGCCCCTTGATCGCGCTCGCGCCGGCGGGCACCGGCGGGTTGTAGGCCCAGAACTGGTGGCGGTCCTTGCCAGCATCGGTGCAGGACAACGTGCGGGTCGTGCCGGTCTTGAGGTCCTGCGCGACGACGGTGTCCTTGACGCACGCGTTCATCGGCGTCACCTCGTAGCCGTTGCCATTGCCACCGGTGTCGAGGTTCTGCAGGGTGCAGTTGGTCAGCGGCGTCGTCGTCGCTCCGCTCACCAGGGCGGCTTCGGTCGAGTTCGCGCTGGACCAACTCTGCACCCTGGACTGCACGACGTAGTAGACGGTGCCGGTGGCGGTGCTGTCGGTGTAGCTGGTGCTCGCGCTCCCGCTGACGGTGGCGATCTGGGTGTAGGGGCCGCCGCTCGTCGACGACCGCAGCACCAGGTAGCCGGCGGCGATCGTGCTGGTGGTGGCCGTCCAGGTCAGGGCCGCGCCGCCCCCGCCGGCTGTCGCTGCCGAGACGTTCGTCGGTGGAAGCAGCGACCCCGAAGTGAAGCCGTTCGCGGTCACCGATGCGACATCCGACAGCGTGGCGCCCGAGGCCGGCGGCGCGCTGAGGGCCAGTGGCAGCACACTCGCCAGCAGCAGCGCGGCGAGGATCGCTGGGGTCGTCGTGACCCGATGCGGCCGTCGAGCCGGACGCCGACGTCGTACGACGGGGCGGCGGCGGGTCCTCCCAGCGGCGACCTGCCACAGCAGTTGGGACAGGACCACCAGCACGAGGGCGGGGCCCAGCAGCAGCAGACGGCCCTGGCGGGACTGGGTCCACATCACCCAGCGGCCGGCCCCGGCCCAGGAGGCATCGAGCTGGGCCACGACATTGCTGGCAGGGGTGAGGTCGGGGTCCGGCGCCGCGTTGGCGTCGCCCTTGGTCTGGAGGTAGCGGTCACCGTCGACCGTCCGCAGGGCGACCAGCCGATGGGTCACGACCGCCCCGCTGCCACCGGCCCGGAAGGTCACGATCAGCCCGGGCCGGAGCCGGCCCGGCTCGATCGGGCGCACGAGGATCGCGTCGCCGGCCCGGAAGACCGGCGTCATGCTGCCGGACAGGACGACCAGCAGGCGATCACCCCGGGCGTGCGCGAGACCGGGCAGGGCCAGGCTCGTTGCGGCCGGCAGCAGGCTGAGCAGCAGCAGCCAACCGACCGCGCGCCGAAGCAGGCGCCACCGCGGTGCGGCTGCTGTCGCGCGGGCCATGGCGCTCCTGTCTCGGACCCGACGTGCGCGGGTCCTGCCCCACCCGGCCGGGCGGCGCAGGACCCGGTGCCGTTACGGGTTGTTCGTGGTCTGCTCGCTGTCGAAGCGCAGGACGGCCGTGGCGGTCTTGCCCTGGTAGGTGTTGCCGGTGGCGATCGGCAGGCTGACCTGGGCGCAGAGCGTCTCGGACGCGGCGGCGGCCAACGTCCGGTCACCTGTCTGGGCGCCGGTCGCGGCGTCGCCGATCAGCTTCGTGCCCGTCGTCGCGCCGAGGATGCCTCCGCCGTAGAGGGTCGTCCCCGTCGCCCCGAAGCCGGCAGGGGTGCAGGTCGTGACGCCGACCTTGACCGTCAGCACCAGCTGGGCCGCCAGGAAGTTCGCGTCGGTCGCGTCGGTGGTCGACAGGACGGCGTACCGCTCCGAGAGGGTGCCGGTGTTGGAGACCAGGACCGTCCCGTAGACGCTGTCCCCGGGGGCCATGTTGCCGGCGGTGATGGCCGCTGACGTCGGGGTCGGCCCGATCTTCACGGTGCCGGTGGTGAACGTGTTGGCCGTCACGGACTGGGTGTCGGTGAACAGCGCCCCGGTTGTCAGGCCGGTCAGCGTCGTGCCGGCGATGCCGACGATGGCGACGGTGGCGAGCAGCCGGCCGAAGGCCAGCGGGCGCCGGCGGTCCTCGTCGTCCTGTGGGGTGGGGTTGGCGTCGACGGTGTTCACAGACATCCTCCGGGGGCAAAGGTCAGCGGCGCCGCCTTTGCGATCTGCGCCACCTGTACCGCCGGCTGGCGGAACAAATGTTGCATCGGCAACTCACGCCGAGGCTGTAGCCTTAACTGACTCTGAAGTCAGAAAATGATGGGGCGAACGGTGTGAGCACTGGTACAACCCGGCGGGGTGGAGTGGCGACGCCAGCGGCAATTCTCGGTGCGGCTGCCGCGGCCATGGGGGAGCGGGGGTTCGACGCGGTCACCCTCGAGCAGGTGGGGCAGATGCTGGGCATCACCCGCGGCGCTGTGCTCTATCACTTCCCGACCAAGGCGGCCGTCCTGAACGCGCTGGTCATGCCGTTCCTGGAGCAGATCGACGCCCTGCTTGACGAAGCCGAGGCGGCTGACGTCCTCGCGCCCCGCGCCCGCCGCCGGCTGCTGACGTCCTTCGTCGACGCCCTCGTCCTGCACCGGGACGCCGCGTCGATGATGGCTCGGGATGTGAGTGGTCAGAAGCAGCTCGCACCCGAGCAGCAGCTCGTCCCGCGCACCGCGCGGCTGGCTGCCCTGCTTCGCGGCCCGGACCCGACCCCTGCCGACCGGATCCGGGCGTTCTGCGCGATCGGTGCCGCCGTCCGGCCGATCACGGTCCGCCGCGACCAGTTGGATCTCGACGACCCCGCGGCGCGCAAGATCATCGTCGCAAGCGCGTTGGCGGCGCTGCGCGGCTAGCCGGTCGTCAGCCTGGCGACGGGTCGGCGGGTCGGGTCGAGGATCGCCGCGTCGTCCCGGAGCCGGTGCACCAGTTCGACGTACTGCTGGCGGTTGATGAGCAGTTGCCCGAGGGCGGCCAGATGCGGGGACGCCTGCTGGGTGTCCAGCAGCACGACGCCGGCTGCGAGGAGGCGGGCGCACAGGTCGACGAGCGCCACCTTGGAGGCGTCCCGTTCGGCGAAGAACATCGACTCGCCGGAGAACACCCGCCCGGTCAGGACGCCGTAGAGCCCGCCGACGAGCCGGTCGCCATCCCACACCTCCAGGCTGTGCGCCCCCCCGGCGGCATGCAGGGCGAGGTAGGCGGTGGTCATCTGGGGGCTGATCCAGGTCTCGTCCCTGGCCGCGCAGCCGGCGATCACCTGGGCAAACGCCGCGTCGACCGTCGTCTCCCAGCCGCTGCGGCGCAACCGCTGCCGCAGCGAGCGCGGAACGGTGACCGAGTGGGTGAGCAGGACGGCGCGTGGATCCGGTGAGCACCACGGCACCAGCGGCCCGGTAGGCGGCGTACCGGGCAGCATCGGCACCGCCCCGCGGCGGGCCAGCCGGCGGGCGGACCGCTCGAGGGACCGCTCGTGCCGACCAGAGGCCGGCCACGGGAAACAGCCTGCCCGGTAGGCCGCGACGAGCGTCGGCGGGTCGAGTACGCCGCCGAGGGCGATCAACTCGCGCGGCGCGCCGACGACATCGAGGTCCGCGAAGTCGCTCACCAAGCGGTCCGGCGCACCCAGCGAGGGTAGGTCAGGCGTTGGCGGCGAAAGCCTCCGACCAGGGCGCGAGGACCGAGCGGACCTCGGGCCAGTGCTCTGCCAGCGGTGCGCAGCCACAGCTGGCCTGCGTGCAGGTCGGGCAGACCGACGGGGGATCCGGAACGATGCGTAGGGCTGGCGTCATAGCGCCCAGCCTGCAGGTCGCAGGTTGCCTCGCGGTGAAGCCGTCATGACGTTGTGTCGCACAACCGGGTGTACGCCGGGACCGCGCTCGGGCGGCGCACGAGCGCCCTGCTCGTCCGGCCGCCCGGTGGGTGCCTACGCTCCAGGAGACAAAGCACGCATCCAAGGGGGACCGTGGTGGCTGACCAGGTGGTCGTGGGGCGCCTCGGCGTGATCGCGACCCGGGTCCGCGGCCAGGAGCGCCCAGGCGAGGTGCGCATCGTGATGGGTGGTGTGCCCCACATCCTGCTGGCCTTCTGCCCCAATCCCCTCGAGCGGGGCCAGGAGGTGTTGATCGTCGCCGACCGCGGCGCGCGCCGGGTCGACGTCGAGCCCTGGCCGGACCGGCTGCAGGTCGGCTGACAGCACGACCCGGTGCGGTCCCGCCCCGGTGCTGCTCTAGAGAGAAGGTCGCTGACGTGCTTGGTTACCGGGTTCCGGCTCCGAACGAGGCGCTGCTCGTCAGCGGACGGAAGCAGAAAGGCATCGACGCCCCGCAGTTCAAGATTGTGACCGGGCACGGGGTCTTCGCGCTGCCGGTCCTGTCCAGGGTCTCGACCCTCACCCTCGCGATGCAGGAGGCGGAGGTGGTGGAGGACTGCTACACCCAGCAGGGGCTGACCCTCTCGGTGCAGGCGGTCATCGCCTTCAAGGTCGGTGACGACCATGAGTCGATCGCTGCCGCGGCCCGCAGATTCCAGGGTGACCAGGCGCAGATGGCGACCCTGGTCGGTCGGATCTTCTCCGGCCACCTGCGTTCCATCATCGGTTCGATGACGGTCGAATCGATCATTCGGGATCAGCAGAAGCTCTCCGACAACATCCTGGACGCCTCGAAGCTCGAGATGGCCAAGATCGGCCTGGCGGTCGACTCGTTGCAGATCTCCTCCATCGACGACCTGGGGGTCGGCTACATCAAGGCGCTTGCCGCGCCCCACCAGGCGCTGGTGAACCAACTCGCGAACGTCGCGCAGGCCGCCGCGGACCAGGCGTCCGCCGAGGCGCAGCAGGCCAGCGCGCGCAACCAGGCCGAATTTGCCCGGCAGACCTCGATCGCGCAGTCGCAGTACCAGTCCGAGATCGACGAGGCGCGGGAGCGGGCCGCCCAAGCCGGCCCGCTGGCGGCGGCGAAGGCTCAGCAGGCGGTGCTCGCCGAACAGGCCCTGGTGGCCGCCAGGAACGCCGAGCTGCGGGGAGCCCAGTTGATCGCCGAGGTGCTCAAGCCGGCGCAGGCCGAGGCCGAGCGGATCGTGACCCTTGCGCAGGCCGAGGCCCGGGCGACCGAGGTCTCCGCGCACGCTGCCGCCGCGGAGGGGCGGATCGCGCTGGACCAGCGCATCATCGACGCGTTGCCGGCGATGTTGTCGGCGGCCGCCGAAGGCCTGCAGGGCGCCAACTTGACGGTGTTGAACGGCGCCGAAGGGCTCACCGGCGTGGTGGCGTCGTTGGCCGGTCAGGGCATGGCCCTGCTCGACTCGGTCCGGTCGGGGCTGTCCGCGGACCTGGCGCTGCCTGCCGCGACGACGAACCGGGACGACGCCGGCAGCTGATCGAGGCCGATGCCTGCCGTAGCGATCTACCAGTGGACGGTCGCCAATGGGGCCGCGGCCCGACCGGTGCGGCTGTCGGGGGCACCGCTGGCAGGGCTGCTGCACGGCCTGGCGTGGCTGGTGACCGGCGCCGGTCTGTTCGCCCTACTGCTGCTGTGGAAACGACGTCGGCGAGCCGTCCCGACTCACGAGAGGTTCGGCGATGGCCCGCCGCGCGCCCCGGCGCGCGAGGACAGTACGGTCCTGGCCGGGTAGTCAACCCTGCGCTGTCCGCTCGGCGGCGGGCCTGCCTGCAGCGCGAGCGCACCCCGTCACATCTTGGGAAAACGGCTCCCGAGCCGCTGTCCGGGCTGCCGTCTGCGCCGGCCCGACCATGGGCTCGCAAGACTTCCACGGGAATCC
>JBKJOO010000471.1:0-4042 GCA_046595615.1 Mycobacteriales bacterium
GCCGACCTCCGCCAGTGCGGTGTGCAGGAACGCCTCGTCGGATGCATCCCTCGCCTTGTTGCCCACGGCCAGCACATGGGGGATCCCCAGCTCTTGCGCCAGCGTCGCGGTCCGGGCCGCCGTGAGCACCGATTTGCGTGTCGGCTCGCACACCACCAGCAGCAGGTCGGCGTGAGCGAGCGTGCCGCCGGAGCGGCTCAGGTGCTCCAGGCCGGCCTCCATGTCGACCAGCGCGACCTCGACGTCGGCGAGTGCGTCGGCGAGCAGGCTGCGCACCGAGGCGTGGCCGCTGCAGGTGCAGCCGGCGCCGGCCTCGGCGACCTTGATGGCCGACAGCAGCGTCGGTCCGGCCGGCGTCGCCCGGCCGTACTCACTGATCAGACCGGCCGCCGACGTCCCCCCGCCGGTGCCCACCACGGCCGCCCGGGGGAGCAGCGGTACCGCCTCGGTGTCGGCGAGCGAGAGCCCGAGCGACAGCCCGAGGTTGGGGTTGGAGTCGGTGTCGATCGCCACGACGCGGTCGCCGCGGTCGGCGTACGCACGGGCGAGAAGCCCCGAGACGGTCGTCTTGCCAACGCCGCCCTTGCCGACGACGCCGAGCTTGAGGTGGAGCCTGCCTGCGACGGCCGTCATGACGGGTCCTCAGAGGTTGTCGGTCGGAGGTACTAGCGCAAAGCACCTAGCGGTGAGCACACTGCCGCAACACCGCTGGTCCGTCGACAGGCAGGAGCAGGCAGTGGCTGTCCTCTGGGCCATGAGCGCGATCGGGCTGCTGGTCGTCGCGCCCGTCGTCGTCGCCCTCGCCAGCTACGTCATCCGCCCCGCACTCGAAGCCGCGCGCTACGCCGATGACATCCTCGCGCACGGAGTCGGCATCGCCGCCGCAGTCGAGCCGGTCCCGGCCCTCGTCACCACTCGGGAGCTCACCGCCGAGGTCACCGAGAACGCCGTCGCCTACGTGGGTGCGCTGCGGCGCCTCGTGGCCCAGGTCTAAGAGGCCAGCGTGTCCGCTGCCGCCGTCGCCGCACTCGTTGTCATCGGGGTGCTCGTCGCCGCGCTGGCCTTCTACCTGCTCTGGGTCGTCGTCATCCTTCGCCGGCTGACTGACACCCTGGGCAAGGTTGCTTTCGGCGTCGCCGCCATCGCCTACCGGGTCCAGCCCGTCCGGACCCTGGTGGGCGAGATCAACGGCGACCTCATCGGGGTGGCCGACGCGCTCGAGGCCCTCGCCGACGACGTCCGCCCGGCCGTCGACGCCCGCGCGTCCTGACCTGTCGAGGAGATCCCCGTGGCCGTCGAGTTCCGCTGCGCTGACGTCGGTGTGGTCTGTAAGAACGTCGCCAGGGCCGCCGACGCCGACGCACTCGTCGCGGCCGTCGCGGCACATGCCAAGAAGGTCCACGGGGTCGAGCTCAACCAGACCCTGATCGACTACGCGGTGACCAAGGTCCGCCCCGCGGATGGCTGAGGCGGCCCTGGAGGTCCCCGTGCCCGAACTGGGCGCCCTGCTCGACCGGCTCGAGTCGTTACTCGCTGACATCGAGGGGTTCGAGCCTGCGGTGCGCGACCGCGTGTTCGAGCTGCTCGACGGCATCGACGCCGTGCACCGGGCGGCGATCACCCGGCTGGCCGACGGGCTCGGCCCGGCCCTGCCGGCACTGCGCACTGACCCCGCCGTCGACTGGCTGTTCGAGGCCTACGGCGTCGGGGTCGACGACGCCGACGCTGCCGACCTCGCGCTGGAGCAGGTGCGCCCCTACCTGCATGAGCACGGCGGCGAGGTGCGGGTGCTCGGGGTCGAGCACGGCATCGTGCGGGTGGAGCTGAGCGGCGCCTGCTCGGGCTGCACCTCGGCCGCGCTGACGCTCAAGCATGGGGTCGAGGAGGCCCTGCGCGAGGGCCTGCCCGGCTTCGTGAGGATGGACGTCGCGCCCGACGACGGCGCCGCCCACCCACCGCCGAGCCCGCCGGTGCTGCTGCAGATCACGCCCCGTCCACGTTGAGGGACGCCTGTTGCGACAGCAGCCGGACCACCTCCCGCACGACCGCGGGGACAGCTGCTGCCGTGACGTCCGACAGCCCGTACCGCGGCTCCTGGGTGTCCGTCGTCTGCACCCCGACGATGAGCGTCACCGGCGGCAGCACCCCCATCCCGCGCGCCACCATCAGAGCGCGCGCCGGGGTGGCGAGGTGCATGTCCGCGAGCTCGTCGCGCCGACGGTCGACGCTCAGCGTGCTGACGTCGAGCACGTCCGGCCGCTGCACTAGCACCGTCCCGGCCGGCCGCCCGAGGTCCACAGCGTCGACCACGAGGAGGACGTCGACTGGCGCCGACAGCAGTTCCTGCACCAGGTGGATGCCGCCGATGCCGATCTCCATGACGAGCACGTCCGGCGGCAGCGGTACCGACAGCAGGGCCTGCGCGACGGCCGGCCCCACCCCGTCGTCGGCGCGCAGGACATTGCCGAAGCAGGCCACCACCGCGCGCACGAGCGCAGGCTAGCTCGGTGGCGGCAGCGAGATGACGACGGCGGAGCGCGACGCGTTGCGCGAACGGCTGGCCCAGCACCCCCCCGATCGGTATCCCGCACAGCACGCCACGACACAGTTCCACCTCGGTGCGCTGCTGTTGCGGGTCGGTGAGACCGCGCCTGCGCTCGACGCCCTCGCCGTGGCCCGCGAGGTGTTCGGTCGGATCGGCATGCGGGTCGAGCACGCCAAGGCCGGGATGATGCTGGGGGTGGGTCTGCGGGAAGCCGGCCGGGGTCCCGAGGCCGAAGCCGCCCTCGACACGGCCGTCCTCGAGCTGGCAGCGCTCGACCAGCATGCCGAGCAGGCCGCCGCCACCTACAACCTTGGGCTGGTGCGCGCCGGCCTGGGCCGCCGGGACGACGCGCACGCCGCCTGGGCGCAGGCCCGCGACCTGTTCCTCCAGGTGGGCTACCCGGCGCAGGCCGCAGCAGCCGCCCGCGACCACGGCGGCTCCCTGCTCACCGGTGGCGACGCACCGGCGGCCATCGAGCTGCTCGAGCGGGCCGTCCGGCTGGCCGAGACCGCCGGTGACTTAGCCGGTGTCGGCGCGGCCGCCAACGCGCTCGGCCTCGCCCGACTGGCCTGCGGGCAACCCGGATCGGCAGCCGAGGCGCTGCGCGCCGCGGTCGGCGCCTTCCCGCGCGGCGTGCGGCCGGCCGAGCACGCGATGGCGAAGGCCAACCTGGCGCTCGCCTACGCCGGCGCCGACCTACCGGCGCGGGCCCGGCTGGCGGCGCTCCAAGCGCTCGCGGTGCCGCAGGCAGACGCCCCCGTACGGGCGCAGGCCTCCGCGCTGCTCGGGCGGCTGCCCGGCGACCCGACGCAGGACCTGCAGACGGTCCTGTCCGACACCCCGCCCGAGCAGTGGGCCGCGGTGCTGCGTGAGGAAGTGCTACGCGCCGTCGAGCTGCGCGGGGGTCAGCGGCAGGCGCTCCTGCGCGGCATGCTCGACGGCCTGCTGACCCGGCCCGGCCAGGCCCACGACCTCGCTGAGAGCCTGCTGCAGGTCGTTGTCGAGCTGCCGCCCCGGCCGTACGCGCAGGTGGTCGCGGCCCTCGTGCTCGGTTCCTCGGGCCGGCCCAAGGACCAAACGACCCGCCTGCACGCGGTCATCGGGTCAGCGATGGCCCGCTTCGCCATCCCGCAGTGGCAGCGTCTGGCCGCCGCCCTGAACGAGGCAGCGGCAGCCGCGGGACAGCCGCAGGCCTGGCGGTGACCGACCTGCACGAAGCCTCCCTCGCAATCGCGCTCCGGCGCGAGGTGCGCGCCTACCCGGCGGCGTTGTCGACCGAGGCGATGGCCATGGCCTGGGCGCGAAAGGGAGCGCCGTCCGGAGCGGTCGTCATCGCCGACTACCAGGCCTCCCCACGGGGCCGGGGCGGCCTGCCCTGGACGGTCCGTCCCGGCGCCGGACTCGGCTGCACCCTCGTCCTGCGGCCCGACCTGGCGCTCGAGCGGGAAGGCTGGCCCTACGTCGCGGCGCTGCTCGCAATGCACGACGTTGCCGGGC
>JBKJOO010000085.1:0-7883 GCA_046595615.1 Mycobacteriales bacterium
AGCAGCTGGGGGGCCCAGGCGCCCGGGGCGACGACGAGCTGGCCGGCCTCGTACGTCGCGGACCCGGTGGTCACCCGGACGCCGTTGGCGGTGGACTCCCACCTCAGGACGGGCTCGCCGAAGTGCAGCTCGGCCCCGGCCCGTTCGGCCAGCAGCAGGTGCGCCGCCACGGTTGCCTCGGGGCGGGCGAAGCCGGCTCTCCCCTCATACAGCGCAAGCTCGTCCTCGGCCGGGCTGAACGTCGGGAAGCGCCGCCGTACCTCGGATGCCGTCAGCACCTCGTGCGGGAGCCCCCACTGCTGCGACGCGCGCAGGCTGCCGTCGAAGGTGAGGGTGTCCTCCCGGCCGATGAACAACCCGCCGGTCAGGGTGAGGACGTCGCGCCCGGAGTCTCGCTCGAGCCGCTCCCACAGCTCGTAGGCCCGCAGCAGCAGCGGGACGTAGGCTGGGTCCTCGAAGTAGGACTGGCGCACGATCCGCGATCCGCCGTGGCTGGAGCCCTTGTCGTGTGCGGGGGTGTGCCGCTCCAGCCCGAGCACCTGCTGGCCGCGCGCCGCCAGATGGTAGGCGGCCGCGCTGCCCATGCCGCCCAGCCCGACGACGATCACGTCGTACGACATCGCTGTCTCCATGGTCTGTTGGGGCGCTCAGCGCCGGATGCGGGACATCTGCGGGTCGACCAGCGGCTCGGCGCTGACCGTGGCCGGGAGCCGGCGGCCGAAGTACTCCACCTCGACGGCGGTGCCCACCTCGGCAACGACCGCGGGGAGCCAGGCGTAGGCGATGGTGCGGCCGATCGTGGCGCCGTGCGCGGCGCTGGTGACGTAACCGGTCGGGACACCGTCGACGAAGACGGGCTCCTTGCCGAGCACGACATCGGTCGGTTCGTCGAGCACTAGGCAGCTCAGCCGGCGGGCAGCGGTCTCCGGCGAACGGCCCTCGATGGCGGCCCGGCCGACGAAGTCGCCCTTGTCCATCCGCACCGCGAAGGCGAGCCCCGCCTCGTAGGGGTCGTGCTCGGTCGTCATGTCGGTGCCCCAGAGCCGGTAGCCCTTTTCGAGCCGCAAGCTGTTGAAGGCGCTGCGACCGCCGGCCACCACGCCGTACTGCTGGCCCGCGCCCCACAGCAGGTCCCACAGCCGCAGGCCGTTGTCGGCGGTCGTGTAGACCTCCCAGCCGAGCTCGCCGACGTAGGACAGCCGCAGCGCGGTGACCGGGACGCCGCCCAGATATGCTGCCTGGGCACGGAAGTACTTCAGCGCGTCGTTCGAGAAGTCCTGCTTCGTGAGCGGCTGCAGCACCTCGCGGGCTTTGGGCCCCCACAGGCCGATGCAGCACCAGCCACCGGTGACGTCGCGGACCGTGGCCGAGCCGTCGGCCGGCAGGTGGCGGGTGATCCAGTCGAGGTCGAGCGGGCCATTGGCCATCACCTGGAACAGCTCCTCGGCTTGCCGGGTGACCGTCAGATCGCTTCGTACGCCGCCGTTCTCGTCCAGCATGAGGGTGTAGGTCACTGAGCCGACCGACTTCGCCAGGTTGTTGGTCGTCAGCCCCTGCAGCAGGGCGAGCGCGCCGGGGCCGGCGACCTCGAGGTGCTTGAGCGGGGTCATGTCGTACATCGCCACGCCGTTGCGGGTGGCGTGCGCCTCCGCGGCCGCGATCGGCGACCAGTAGCGGGCAGACCAGGCGTCGCGAGCGGGCACCTCGAGACCGTCAACCAGCAGAGCGTTCGCGGCGTACCAGTGCGGGCGCTCCCAGCCGCCGGCCTCCAGGAAGACCGCCCCGAGCTCCTGCTGACGGGGGTAGAACGGCGAGACGCGCAGCGGCCGCTGCTGCTCCGAGGGGTGCAGCGGGTGGACGATGTCGTAGACCTCGACGAAGTTCTGCGCGCTGCGTGCCTCGATGTAGCCGGGGGCCAGCTGGACGTCCTCGAAGCGGTAGAGGTCGCACTCGTGGACGTCGGTGCGGGGCTGGCCCTCGATGATCCACTCGGCCATCGCCTTCGCGACCCCGGCGGAGTGAGTGACCCAGACCGCCTCGGCGACCCAAAACCCGGCGAGCTCGCGGTGCTCGCCCATCAGCGCCAGGCCGTCGGGGGTGAAGGAGAAGACACCGTTGAAGCCCTCCTCCACCTTCGTCTCAGCCAGCGCGGGGAGCAGCTCGACACTGTGCTCCCAGGCCGGCGCGAAGTCCTCCTCGGTGAACGGCAGCATCGAGGGCATGCCGGTCGCGTCGTCCCAACCCGGCAGCGCCTCGACGTCGACCGGCATCGGCCGGTGGCCGTAGTAGCCGATGCCGAGCCGGTCGCCGTGCTCGCGGTAGTACAGGTCGGCGTCCTGGTGGCGCACGATGGGCAGCCGGGCGTCGGTGGCGCCGTCGTCGAGCAGGCCCGGGACCTGGCCGGTGCGGGCGTACTGGTGGGCCATCGGCAGCAGCGGCACAGTCAGGCCGACCATTCGACCGACCTTGGGCCCCCAGAAGCCGCACGCGGACACGACGACGTCGGCGGCCACCAGGCCCTGACTGGTCACCACGCCGGTGACCCGGCCGCCCGTGCTGGCGACGTCCAGCACGGCATGGTGCGCCAAAAAGCGCGCCCCGCGCGCGGTCGCACGGCGGGCCTGGGCCTCGCCCGACCGCAGCGCGCTGGCTAGCCCGTCGGTCACGACGTGCAGGCCGCCAAGGACCGCTGCCGGGGCGAGCAGCGGGTGCAACGCGAGGCACTCGGCGGTGTCGACGAGCCGGGCCGGCACCCCCCAGGAGGCGGCCCAGCCGTGCTTGCGTTGCAGATCGGCCAGCCGCTCGGGCGTGGTCGCAACCTCGAGGCCGCCGACCTGGTTGAAGCAGCGTTGGCCGTCGAGGTCGAGCCCGGTCAGCTTGTCCACCGTGTAGCGCGCGAACTCGGTCATGGTCTTGGAGCTGTTGGTCTGGAAGACCAGCCCGGGGGCGTGCGAGCTGGAGCCCCCGGCGGCGAACAGCGGGCCCTGGTCGACAACGGTGACGTCGGTCCAGCCGCGCTCGGTGAGCTCGTCGGCCAGCGAACAGCCCACGATGCCGGCGCCGATGATGACCACGCGGGCTGATGCCACACGTCCTCCAGAGTCTTGTTGTGTGGTGCGCAACATGATGTTCAAGGAGCAACAGTCAGCCTGGCGGGCCGCTGCTGCACTGTCAACAGGGGAGGCACTCCAACGAGGCGAACAGCGGGCTTCGGTCCGCGCGCGAACGTCGGGGTCGACCTCAGCCAGCGGCCGGTCGAGCACGGCGCGGCGATCGACCTCCTGGCCGGCCGGAAGACGGTGCAGCGCGGCGTCCGGACCGTGCCCGAGCCGCTGCGCAGTCCGCAGAGATCGCCCGAACGAGTGGCGAGTCTCAGGCGAGGTGGCCGAGCCGCCGGCTGAGCTCACGGGCCGCAGCCACGACGCGCTCGGCCACCGCCGGCAGCGCTTCGCTGGTCAGCCGGTAGGACGGCCCGGAGACGCTCACGGCGGCGACGACGGCGTCCTCATGGTCGCGCACGGGGGCCGCCACGGCGTTCAGGCCAACCTCGTACTCCTGCTCGGTCGCAGCCCAGCCCTGCGCACGCACCTTGTCGAGCTCGCGTTCGAGCACCTCGACGTCGGCCACCGTGTTGTCGGTGTAGCGAGTCAGCGTCGTGCCGAGCAGGTCGCGCAGGTCGGCCGGCCCGGCGAAGGCCAGCAGCACCTTGCCACTGGACGTGGCGTGCGGCGGCGTGCTCTGGCCGACCCAGTTGTGCATGGCGATCGCGGCCGGGCCACGAACCTCGCTGACGTTGATGACCCGGTTGCCATCCAGGATCGCCACGTTGACCGTCTCGCCGACGTCGGCAGCCAGCGCTTCGCAGGCCTTCCGGCTCTCGTGCGCGAGGTCTCGCTGCACCGTCAGGGCGCCGGCCAGCCGAACGATGCCGAAGCCGAGGCGGTACTTCCCGCGATCAGCCAACTGCTCGACCAGGCCACGGCCCTCCAGCACCGCCACCAGGCGCGAAGCGGTCGACTTGTGGACGCCGAGCTCGAGCGCGATCTCGGTGACACCGGCGACCCCGCGCTTGGCGAGGATCTCCAGCACGGTGATCGCGCGGTCGACCGACTGCACGAGGGCGGCGGGCTCGCGTCGGCCGGCCGTCCCGCTCGGCGTGCTCGTCATGCCCGCAGGTTAGGCGACGCCGCTCGCACCACGCTCTTGACGGCGCTGTGTCGAACCAGGCAGGCTGTTGCGCATGGCACATGAGTTGTGCCCTCCGCAACTTTGCAGCGTCAGGGAGCCCGATGATCCCCGTATGCCGTGCCGACGCCCTGTGCGAGGGCGAGGCGGTTCGCGTCCAGGCTGACGTCCCCGTCGCCGTCTTTCGGACCGGCGGACAGCTGTACGCCGTGGACGACACCTGCACCCACCAGGACGCCTCCCTGACCGATGGCTACCTCGAGGGCTGCTTCGTTGAGTGCCCGCTGCACGCCTCGACCTTCGACCTGCGGACCGGCCAGCCGTCGGGGCCGCCGGCCAAGGTCGCGCTGCGCACGCACGGGCTCACCGTGCGGGACGAAATGATCTTCCTGGTGCCGTCGGCGTCGTCATGATGCGCCAGGTGGTCGTCGTCGGGGCCTCGCTCGCCGGCCTGTCCGCGGCCCGGGCCTTGCGCGAGCAGGGGTACGACGGGCAACTGGTGCTCGTCGGGGCCGAGCCGCACCTGCCCTACGACCGGCCGCCGCTGTCCAAGGCCTTCCTCACCGGGTCAGCCGGGCGCGCGGACCTCGACCTGCTTGCCCCCGTCGACGACGCGCTGGGGTTCACCTTTCGGCTCGGCGTGGCTGCGACTGCGCTGCGGGCGGCCGAGCGCACCGTCGTCCTGGCCGACGGCAGCGAACTGGTCGCCGACGGCGTCGTACTCGCCTGCGGCGCCCGGGCACGGAACCTGCCGGGGCGCACCGCCCTGCGCGGCGTGCACACGCTGCGGACCGTCGACGACGCGGTCGCGCTCAGCGACGACCTGGCCCGGGCCGGCCGGCTGGTCGTGGTGGGCGGCGGCTTCATCGGCGCCGAGGTCGCCTCGAGCGCCCAGTCGCTCGGCCTGTCCGTCACGGTCGTGGAGGCCCTCGGGATCCCGCTGAGCGGCCCCCTCGGTCCGGAGCTGGGCGCGGTCTGCGCCGCCCTGCACGCCGACCACGGCGTCCGCTTGCTCACCGGGACCGGCGTCGCCCGATTGGTCGGCGACGACCGCGTGACCGCCGTCGAGCTGACCGACGGCACCTCGCTCCCCGCCGACGTCGTCGTTGTCGGCGTCGGCGCCCAGCCCAACCTCGAGTGGCTGGCCGGCAGCGGGGTCGAACTCGACGGCGGGGTCGTCACCGACGCCTCCTGCGCGACGAACGTGCCAGGGGTGGTGGCCGTCGGGGACTGCGCCAGCTCCCACGACCCGGCGCTGGGCCGGCACCGGCGCATCGAGCACTGGACGCACGCCCTGCAGCAGCCGGCAACCGCCGCGGCGACCCTGCTCGGCGGCAAAGCGGCCCCGGCGTACAGCGCCGTGCCGTACTTCTGGTCCGAGCAGTATGGCAAGCAGCTGCAGCTCGCCGGCAGCCACGAGCCGGGCGATGTGCTGTCCGTCGTCGAGGGCAGCACCGCCAGCCGGTCGTTCGTGGCGACCTACGAGCGGGACGGCCGGCTGGTCGCCGTCGTCGGCCTGGACGCCGGGGGCGCCTTCGCTCGCTGGCGGCGCATCCTGCGCTCCCAGCACGCCGCCCTCACCGCAGCACTGCCCACCCCCTGACCCGGCGTCCCCCTCCCCCCGACGCTTGGAGCTCTTCGTGCCCATCAGCGCCTTCGACCTGTTCTCGATCGGCATCGGACCGTCGAGCTCACACACGGTCGGACCGATGCGCGCGGCCTACCGCTTTGCCCGTTGGCTCGAGGATTCCGGCCACCTCGAGGCGACCACCCGCATGCGGGCCGAGTTGTTCGGCTCGCTCGGCGCCACCGGCCATGGGCACGGCAGCCGCGCCGCGGTCGTCCTGGGCCTGCTCGGCGAGGTCCCGGAGGAGGTCGACACGACGCTGGGGCCGCTCGCCGTCGCGGCGGTCCGGGACGCCGGTCGGCTCGCCGTGCTCGGCCGGCACGAACTCTCCTTCTGCGACACCGACGACGTGGTCCTGAACCGCCGCCAAAGCCTGCCGGCGCACCCCAATGGCATGCGCCTGACGGCCTACGGACCCGCCGGGGACGTCCTGGGCGAGCGCACCTACTACTCCGTCGGCGGGGGCTTCGTCCTCGACGAGGACGCCATCGGGGCCGACCGGGTGGTGGCCGACACCACCCAGCAGCCCTACCCCTTCCACAGCGCCGCCGAGCTGCTGGCCCACACCCGCACAACCGGTCGTTCCATCAGCGACCTGGTGCTGGCCAACGAGCTCGTCTGGCGTACCGAGACGGAGGTCCGGTCCGGGCTGCTGCATATCTGGCAGGTCATGCAGGACTGCGTCCGGCAGGGCTGCGAGCGTGAGGGGGTGCTCCCAGGCGGCCTCGAGGTGCGCCGCCGGGCTGCCCAGCTGCGCCAGCAGCTGCACGACGAGCCGGACGCGACCGACCCGCTGCGGGTGATGGACTGGATCACCCTGTTCGCCCTTGCGGTCAACGAACAGAATGCCGCCGGCGGCCGGGTCGTCACGGCCCCGACCAACGGCGCGGCCGGCATCGTCCCTGCGGTGCTGCATTACTACGGCCGGTTCGTGCCCGGTGCGGACGACGACGGCGTGGTCCGCTTCTTGCTCACCGCCACCGCCGTGGGGATCCTGTTCAAGGAGAACGCGTCCATCTCCGGGGCGGAGGTCGGTTGCCAGGGCGAGGTCGGGTCGGCGTGCTCGATGGCTGCGGCCGGCCTGTGCGCCGTGATGGGGGGGACCCCGGAGCAGGTCGAGAACGCCGCGGAGATCGGCATGGAGCACCACCTGGGGCTGACCTGTGACCCGATCGGCGGGCTGGTGCAGATCCCTTGCATCGAGCGCAATGCGGTCGCCGCCATCCAGGCGATCACGGCCTCGCGGCTGGCGCTGCGAGGCGACGGCCAGCACCACGTCTCGCTGGACAAGGTGATCCGGACGATGCGCGACACCGGCGCAGACATGAAGGACAAATACAAGGAGACCTCGCGGGGCGGCCTCGCTGTCAACCTCATCGAATGCTGAGGAACCGCCGGCGCTTCACGACCAGCACCGCACCTGCCAACGAGAGGCTTCGACCGTGACCCGGGAGACGTACGACTACATCATTGTCGGTGGAGGGTCCGCAGGCTGCGTGCTCGCGAATCGCCTCAGCGAGGACCCTGATCACGGCGTCCTGGTGCTCGAGGCCGGCCGGCGCGACTGGAAGTGGGACGTGTTCGTCCACATGCCGGCCGCGTTGACCTACCCGATCGGCAGCCGGTTCTACGACTGGAAGTACTCCTCTGAGCCCGAGCCCCTGATGGGCGGCCGCCGCATCTACCACGCCCGTGGCAAGGTGCTCGGCGGGTCGAGCAGCATCAACGGGATGATCTTCCAGCGCGGCAACCCGCTGGACTTCGAGCGCTGGGGCGCCGACCCGGGCATGGCGGGCTGGGACTACGCCCACTGCCTGCCCTACTTCAAGCGGATGGAGAACTGCCTCGCGGGCGGCGATGATTTCCGCGGCACGACAGGGCCGCTCGTGCTCGAGCGCGGCCCGGCGACCAACCCGCTGTTCGGCGCGTTCCTGGCCGCGGCCGAGCAGGCCGGCCACGCGCGCACCGACGACGTCAACGGCTACCGGCAGGAGGGCTTCGGCCGGTTCGACCGCAACCTGCACCGCGGCCGCCGGCTCAGCGCCGCCCGGGCCTACCTGCACCCGGTGCT
>JBKJOO010000089.1:0-9668 GCA_046595615.1 Mycobacteriales bacterium
ACTGTGCAGGCCGACGACCGCCAGGACAACCGGCACCCGGGGCTGGAGCTCGTCATCCTCGGCGGTGAGCCCATCCGCGAGCCGGTCGCGCAGTACGGCCCGTTCGTGATGAACACCCGCGAGCAGCTCGTCCAGGCCGTCGAGGACTTCCAGTCCGGACGGTTCGGCCAGAT
Organism: Mycobacteriales bacterium; assembly: GCA_046595615.1. Classification (GTDB taxonomy): domain Bacteria; phylum Actinomycetota; class Actinomycetes; order Mycobacteriales; family SCTD01; genus JAYSQK01. Next base: position 174 of record JBKJOO010000089.1, read on the forward strand.
CCCACCGGACGCCCTGATGCCGCACGTGGTGCGCTCGTAGGGTGCGTGCGTGAGCGAACCGACGGCGGCGCAGCGGGACGAGACGGCGCGAGCGGTCAGCGCGGCGATGAGCGCGGCCGACCGGGCGGCACAGCTGCTGGGCATCGAACCCGGGGACATCTGCGACGGACAGGCGATCATGACCATGGTGGTCCGTCCGGACATGGCCAACGCGCAGGGCAACTGCCACGGCGGCATCCTGTTCAGCTTGGCCGACACCGCCTTCGGCCATGCCTGCAACGGCACTGGTGACACGGCCGTCATCGCGCAGGCCTCGACCGAGTTCATCCGCCCCGCGCCGATCGGCGTCCGCCTGACGGCCCGGGCGGTCCGGGTGCACCAGGGGCGGCTGCTCGGCGCCTACGACGTCGAGATCCGGGACGACGAGCAGCGGCTGATCGTCCTGATGCGGGGCCGTTCCTGCCGGGTCGGTGGCCGGGTCACCGGACCGGCTGGCTGAGCGACGCCCATGCGTCGACGAGCGGCTGCAGCCCGGGCTTCTGCCGTTCGGTGAAGGTGGCCTGCTGCCAGATCTCCCAGCGCACCGACCCGCTGGCCGAACCACCTCGGCCGGCGTCCACGAGCAGCGAGATCGCGCTGACCGGGACGGCTTTGGCAAGGCCACCCACCGGCTGCACCGCGGTGCGACTGCTGGGGTCACCCAGCGCAAGCATCGACCACGGCAGCCGCAGGGTCAGGACGCTCCCCTTCAGGTGCCAGGTGGACCTGGAGTCCGCCAGCGGCGATGTGGGGTCCCAGACCCCTTCGCGCAGGTTGCCGACCGGGAGGTATTCCGCCGGCAGGTGTTGGCCGTCCAGGTCGAACGGCCGGTTGGTGCTCATCCGCTGCAGCGTCCAACCGTCCGGTCCGGGTGGCGGGACCGCCCCCTTGGGCTGTCCGTCGAGCAGGACAGGGTCGAGGTCACCGCGGATGCTGGCGACGGCCGTGTGGGCCTGCGGGTCGACGACGACAGCCACGTCCTGACCTGCGCTGCTGCCGCCCCCGGGCAGCGGGAGCCCGCCGGGAACGACGTCGAAGCCAAGCCGGACCGGCTCGGTGGGCGGCTGCTCCAGCCCGACGGTCACGTCCAGGAACGACGCGTCGTGGTCGACCGCGACCCGTCGTACGCCGGACCGCGACTCGCTGATGGTCTGGACCCCGGTCGGTGTCGGGTCCTCGGCGTTGAGCCCGAACCACTGCTCGTTGGTCAGCGGGTCATGCCAGAGCGAGTGCCGCTCACTGTTCGCGACGGCCTGGCGCGGCAGGGTGTTCCAGGTGTACTTGAACCACTCGTCGGTCCAGGAGAAGATCAGCGCCCCGGACAGCCCGACGTCATGGACGACCCGGACGAGCGCTGCGTCGATGGCGAGGGCGCCGGTTTCGGAGTGGTCGCCCTGGTCACGGCCGTTCGTGCCGAGGTGGGACGACCCGATCGAGGACGGCACCCCCACCTCGGTGATCATCAGCGGCATCGCCCCGAAGTGCCGGGCCAGATCGGCCAGGTAGCCGGCGTACGGATCCTGCACACCCTTGAGCTCGTACGCCTGGTAGGCCGGCTCGTGCCGCAGGAAGTCCGGGTAATAGGGGTAGGCGTGGAAGCTCGCAAACGTGCCTCCCGGCCAGGCGGCCGACGCGCGGACGTGCGCGGCGTCGAGACCGACGATGTCCTCGCGGCCGAGCGGTTCGTGCCGGTGGCGGAGCGGGTCGGTGGTGGGCCAGTTGACGAACGCGACCGGCGCGCTGCGGCCCTTGGCGGCTTCAGCCGTGGCGAGCTCGTCCATCCGCGCGGCGATCCACCGCTCGGTGGGGGTGGACCGGGTCCGGTCCGAAACGCTCGAGAAGTATCGCCCGTGATGGTCCGGTTCGGCGACGTTGACCCGGTCGGATGCCAGCGTGGCGACGGGGTCGAACTCGACGCCGACGATCCAGCCGGCCAGCCAGGGCGAGACGTCCGCGGTCCACTGCCCACTCGCCCGACCGGGCAGCGAAGCCCGAGTCAGCACGCCGTGGACGGCGTCGCTGGCCGCCCGCAGCTCGGCGGTGAACGCCGCGGTCGGCCCCGGCGCGTAGAGGTTGTGCGTCTGCAGATAGGACTCGTCCGGCAGGTAGACCCCTTGCATCAGAAAGATCGGCGCGGCCGGGTGGGCCCGGTTCCAGGCGAGCAGTTCCTCATACATCTGCGGCGGGTGGATCGTGTAGATGCGCAGGACCCGGACGCCGAGCCGACCCATCTGGGCGAACCAGCGCCGGTAGTCCTGCCGGCTGATCGCCAGCTCGCCCGGGCTGTGCCCCGGCATCGTGCTGCCGAGGTTGACCCCGGTCCAGAACGTGACGTCGCCGGACACCGTATGCAGCGCGAGCTTGCCGGCGACCGGCTGGGCGATGGTCGTCAGGCCGCGTTGCGTGACCGGCGCAGGAGCCCAGGAGGGGCCGCTGTGCGGACGTGTGACGGCTGCCTGGTCCTCGCCCGTCCGCGCGCCCCCGCTGCATGCGGTGAGGGCCGCGGCGAGTGCCAGCACGGCCGCCAGCCAGCGGGCACGCGGCATCCCGATCCACCAACCTTGTCCTCGCGGGCATCGTCGACAATCCCGTCGACGGCGACATCGGCGGGATCGGGGGCGGGGTTGAGCGGTCGCTTTCGGGTAGGCAGCACGAACGCGCCGCTTCCCCCGGCGGCGCAGCCGGGACGATGCTGGTCCACCTGCAGGGGAAAGGAAGATCGTTCGATGAGGCAACTGCTCCCAGAGGCGCGAGGCGTCACCGCCGACGACCTGCCCGACCTGTACGACGTACCGGGCCCGTCCCTGCGCGGCGGCTTCGTCCTCGCCCTGGACGGCAGCATCGCCGTCGACGGGACGTCGAAGCCGCTCGGTGGTCCCGCCGACCTGGCCGTCTTCCGGGCCCTGCGCACCGTGGCCGACGCCGTGCTGGTCGGGGCCGGGACGGCCCGCAGCGAGGATTACGGGCGGATCCGGCACCGGCCCGCGGCCGCGGCGTGGCGGGCGGCGCACGGCCGGTCACCACAGACGCCGCTGGTCGTGGTCAGCCGTACCGGCCGGCTCGACCCCGGCGCCAGCCTGCTGACCGGTGCGGAGCCGGTGCTGCTCGCGGTGCCCGAGGATGCGGACGTCCCGGACCGTCCGCAGATCGAGGTGCTGCGGGTCCAGGAGGGGCCGGCGGCCCTGCTGGCAGCGCTGCACGCCCGCGGCCTGCACCGGCTGCTGTGCGAGGGAGGCCCGCAGCTGCTGACCAGCTTCGTCCAGGCTGGGCTCGTGGATGATGTTTGCACAACGACGGCCCCAGCCCTGGTCGGCGCCGGCCCGCAGTTGCTGACCGAACCGCTGGGCGCACCCACCCGCCTCGCCCTGGCCTCGCTGCTGCACGACGAGCCGGGCTTCCTGCTGGCCCGCTGGACCGTCGTACGCGACTGAGCGGCGCCGGGTGGGGCAGGGTAGTCCGATGACGAGAACCCTGTTCAGCGGCGGCAACGTGTTCGATCCGGAGGGCCTCGCGGTGCGGGCGGCCGACCTGGTGCTGGAGGACGGCCGCGTCCTGGACGTCGGCCCGGGGCTCGATGGCGATGTGGCCGTCGACGTCACCGGCAAGACGCTGCTGCCGGGGATGTTCGACTGCCACACGCACGTCGCCATGGCGTCGTTCGACCCGCTGAAGGCGCTCTCCGACCCGTTCTCGCTGCAGTTCTTCTACGCCGTGCAGAACCTGCGGACGACCCTCGACCTCGGCATCACCACCGTCCGCGACGCCTGGGGTGCCGACGCCGGGGTCAAGGCCGCCGTCGAACGCGGGATCGTGCCCGGTCCGCGGCTGCGGATCACCGTCTCGATGGTCGCCCAGACCGGCGGCCACGCCGACGACTGGGAGCTCTGCGGCGGCCACAACCCGTCGTTCGTCGCGCACCCAGGCCGGCCCGCCGGCACCGTCGACGGTCCGGAGAACCTGCGGCGGGTCGTCCGCGAGCTGATCCGGGCCGGCGCCGACGGCATCAAGGTCGCGGCCTCCGGCGGCGTGCTGTCGCCCAACACCGATGCCCATCTCGCCCAGCTGCGGCTCGACGAGCTCACCGCCATCGTCGACGAGGCGGCGGCGGCCAACCGTTGGGTGATGGCGCACTGCCACGCAGCCGACGGGGTGCGCAACGCCGTGCGGGCGGGGGTCCGCTCGATCGATCACGGGTCGTTCCTGGACGAGGACGCCGTCGCCCTGATGGTCGAGCGCGGAACCTGGCTGGTGCCGACGCTGCTCGCGGCGCGGGGGGTCATCGCCGCCGCCGAGGGCGGGATGCAGTTGCCGCCGGGCGTGCTCGACAAGGCCAGGGACGCCGCCTCGCGGGCCGCCGACTCGATGCGGATGGCGGTCGCCGCCGGGGTGCCGGTGGCGATGGGCACGGACTGCCCGGTCAGCCCGCACGGGACCAATCTGCAGGAACTGCAGCTCATGTCGGACGCCGGGTTGGGACCGGCGGGCGCGCTGCGGGCGGCGACCCTCGAGGCTGCCCGGCTGATGCGGCTCGACGACGAGCTCGGCACCTTCGCCCCGGGCAAGCGCGGCGATGTCGTGGTGCTGTCCGGTGACCCGCTCGACCTGGTCGACTACGCCGGGCGGGTCGAGCAGGTCTGGAAGGACGGCGTGCTGGTGAGCCACGGCGCGAGCGGTGTTCACCTTGCTGGTGCACACTCGCCAGGGTGACCCCCGACGGCGCGGACCAGGAGCGACCGGCCGAGTTGCCGGGCGACCGGTTTCTGAACCGTGAGCTGTCCTGGCTCGGCTTCAACCGGCGGGTACTCACCCTGGCGCAGGATCCCGCAGCCCGGCTGCTGGAGCGCTCGAAGTTCATCGCCATCTTCGCCAGCAACCTCGACGAGTTCTTCATGGTGCGCGTCGCCGGGTTGATCCGCCGGCAGGAGACCGGGCTGGGACTGCGCAGCGCCGATGGTCTCGGCACCCGCCAGCAGCTCACGATGATCCGCGAGCAGGCCCGGGAACTCGCCCAGGAACATGCCCGCTGCTTCCGCGACCAGGTGCAGCCGGCGCTGGCCGAGAGCGGCATCGCGCTGCTGTGCTGGGACGACCTCGACCCGGCGCAGCAGAGCAGCCTGCACCAGTACTTCCGCGAGCAGATCTTCCCGGTGCTCACCCCGCTCGCGGTCGATCCGGCCCACCCGTTCCCCTACATCAGCGGGCTCTCGCTCAACCTCGCGGTCCTCGTGCGCGACCCGCACAACGGCGCCGAGCGTTTCGCCCGGGTCAAGGTGCCCAACAACGTCGCGCGCTTGGTGCAGGTCAGTGGCGAGCCGGGCAAGTCGCTCTACCTCCCGCTGGAAGACCTCATCGGGGTCCACCTGCAGCAGTTGTTCCCCGGCCTGGAGGTGATCGGCCACCACGCCTTCCGGATCACCAGGAACGCCGATGTCGAGGTCGAGGAGGACCGCGACGAGGACCTCCTGCAGGCGCTCGAACGCGAGTTGTCGCAACGGCGCTTCGGCCCCGTCGTACGCCTCGAGATCGGCGAACAGATGGACCCGCATGTGCTTGACCTGCTGGTCCGCGAGCTCGACGTGACCCTCGACGACGTCGTGATGGTGCCGGGTCTGTTGGCGCTCGCGTCGCTGCACGAGCTGTACGCCGCGGATCGGCCGGACCTCAAAGACGACGCGTTCGTACCGTCGACGCACCCCCGACTGGCCGACGGCGAGCACGCCGCGGACATGTTCGCGGCGCTGCGCGAGGGCGACATCCTCGTGCACCATCCCTATGACTCGTTCTCGACCAGCGTCCAGCGCTTCCTCGAGCAGGCCGCGGCCGATCCCGCGGTGCTGGCCATCAAGCAGACCCTCTACCGGACCTCCGGCGACTCCCCCATCGTCGACGCGCTGATCGACGCCGCGGAGGCCGGCAAGCAGGTGGTCGTCGTGATCGAGATCACCGCGCGGTTCGACGAACAAGCCAACATTCGGTGGGCCCGTGCGCTGGAGCGGGCGGGCTGCCATGTCGCCTACGGCCTGCTCGGGCTCAAGACGCACTGCAAGACCGCCCTGGTGGTGCGACAGGAGAAGGGTGGCCTGCGTCGCTACGCCCACATCGGCACCGGCAACTACCACCCGCGCACGGCCCGGCTCTATGAGGACCTCGGCCTGTTCACCGCCGATCCCGACATCGGCGCCGATCTCACCGACCTCTACAACGCGCTGACCGGCTACAGCCTGCAGACCGAATACCGCGACCTGCTCGTCGCGCCGCACGGCATCCGGCTCGGCATCGTGGAGCGGATCGAGCGGGAGACCCGCAACGCCGTGGCGGGCCGGCCCTCGGGCATCCGCATCAAGGCCAACAGCATCGTCGATGAGCGGGTCATCGACGCGCTGTACGTCGCGAGCCGGGCGGGGGTGCCGATCGAGCTGACGGTCCGGGGGATCTGCTCGCTGCGGCCAGGGGCGCCCGGGCTCTCCGAGACGGTCACGGTGCGCAGCGTCCTCGGTCGGTTCCTCGAGCATTCGCGCGTCATCTCGTTCGCCAACGGCGGCGAGCCGGAACTGTGGCTGGGCAGCGCCGACCTGATGCACCGCAACCTCGACCGCCGGGTCGAGACCCTCGTCCGGGTCAAGGATCCCGCGGTCAAAGCCCAGCTCACCGGACTGCTCGACCGGCTGAACGCCCCAGACGTACGCCGGTGGGATCTTGACCTGGATGGGGTCTGGCACGAGCACCCGGGACGCGACATCCAGATCGAGTTGATGAACCGGGCGGTGGAGCGCAGCGGCCAAGGCTGAGCCCACTACTGTGCCCGTATGAGGCTCGGGGTGCTCGATGTGGGCTCGAACACGGTCCACCTGTTGGTCGTCGACGCCCACCCGGGCTCGCATCCGGATCCGGTGCGCAGCCACAAGGACGAGTTGCGCCTCGCCGAGCTGCTGCAGCCCGACGGCTCGCTCGGCGACCACGGCCGGGGCCTGCTCGTGCAGGCCGTGAAGGCGGCGCAGGAGGCGGCCCGCGAGGAGGAGGTCGAAGACCTGGTCGCGTTCGCCACCTCGGCTGTCCGCGACGCCACCGACTCGGCCGAGGTCCTCGCGGCGGTCCGCGACGAGGCCGGCGTCGAGCTGCTCGTGCTGCCGGGCAAGGAGGAGGCGGCGATGACCTTCCTGGCCGTGCGGCGCTGGTTCGGCTGGAGCGCCGGACGGCTGCTCAGCCTTGACATCGGCGGCGGCTCACTCGAGATCGCCTGCGGGCGAGACGAGCTCCCGGAGGTTGCGCTCTCTGTCCCGCTCGGTGCCGGTCGGCTCACCCGGGACCGGTTGCCTGGTGACCCGCCGAGCCGGGCCGCGGTCGCCGACCTGCGCATCCATGTGCGCGCCGTGCTGGACGAGGTCGTCGCCTCGGTGCGGGCAGCCGGCGTGGCCGATCGGGCCGTCGCAACCTCCAAGACCTTTCGCTCGCTGGCCCGGCTCGACGGGGCCGCTCCCTACGACCGTGGGCAGCTCGTGCCACGCAAGCTCACCCTCACCGGCGTGGAGCGGATCGTCGACATGCTCAGCTCGATGCGGACCGTCGACCGCGCCCGGTTGCCAGGGGTCTCCGCCAGCAGGGCCGCGCAGCTGCTCGCCGGGGCCGTCGTCGCGCACGAGGTGATGCTGTCCTTCGGCCTGCAACGGTTGGAGATCTGCCCGTGGGCGATGCGTGAGGGCGTCATCCTGCGGCGGCTGGACTGGTTGGCCAGCGAGGGTCTGGTCCTGCCGACCTGAGCTAGCGCTGGTGGCGACCAAGCAGTTCGGCGTGCGCCTGCACCCAGAGACCGAGCCGGAGCAGCTCGTCGTCAACCTCGTCGACCAGCAGCGGCAGCTGCGCCCGGCTGGTCGCCGAACCTGCCAGCAACACGGCGCGGCGCAGCTGTGAGCAGGACCGGCGCAGCACCGCGATCCGCTCGCGCTCGGCCGCCAGCAGGTCTTCCCGCCCGACCGCATCGGGCTCGGCGGTGATGACGGACAGGTCGAGATCGAGCTCGGCCGCGGCCCGACGCAGGCGGGCGGTGAGCGGCACCAGCGTTTCGACCGGACGGCCCGCGGTGCGCCCGGCCTGGACCGCACGGACCGCTGCGGCGACGTCCCGGCTGAGGTCCCGACGGATGGCGGTGATCTGCCGAGCCGGGCCGGGCAACCAGGCCCGGATCTCGACCAGCCCGCGACCGGGCAGCAGGGAGCGAACTGGTTGGCGGGTGGGGCGCTTGACGGCAGCGAGTCGGGCCCGGGCGGTGCGGCCGAGCCGCCGCACGCCCCAGACACACAGGGCCGCTGCGCCCGCCGTCGCGACGAGGCCAAGGACGACGGTCCCCAGCAGCAGGGTGAGCAACGTGGACACGGCGTCCTCCTCGGGGGTCGGCCGTTGCAAGGCTACGTTGCCCGGATGGATGCCACTGCCTCGACGTACGCGCCGTCCGGGATGGTCTGCGCGGTCGACCATCTCGCCGCCCAGGCCGGGGTCAGCGTGCTGCAACGCGGTGGCAGCGCGGTCGACGCGGCCATCGCCACGAGCGCAGTGCTGACCGTCACGACGCAGCAGATGTGCGGTCTGGGCGGGGATCTGTTCGCGCTGGTCAGCCGCGACGGGAAACCCCCGCTGGCCTTGAACAGCAGCGGTCGGGCCGGTTCCGGCGCCGATCCGGCGCGCCTGCGGGCCGAGGGTCACCGCGCGATGCCGATGCTCGACGACGTGCGCTCGGTGCCGGTGCCCGGCTGCGTCGACGGCTGGCTCACCCTGCACGCCGAGCTCGGCCGGCTACCGCTGGGCGACGTGCTCGGGCCCGCGATCGGTTACGCCACAGACGGTTTCCCGGCAACTCCGGGGCTGGCGGGTGCGGTCGCGCGGATCGCGGGCCGACCCGGTGCCGAGCAGTTCACGCCCGCACACGGGGGCCCGCTTCGCCCCGGAGACGTCGTACGCCGTCCCGGGGTCGCTCGGGCGCTTCGTGCGGTCGTCGCCGGTGGGCGGGACGGCTTCTACGGCGGGGAGTTCGGCGCGGGGCTGCTCGCCCTGGGAGCCGGGGAGTTTGCGCCGCAGGACCTCGCCGCACCGCTCGCGGACTGGGTCACCCCGTTGCGGACCGAGGCGTGGGGACAGGTGCTGTGGACCGTGCCGCCCAACTCGCAGGGCTATCTGACCCTCGCCGCCGCCTGGGTCGCCGACCGGCTCGGGCTGCCGGGCGATCCGGACGACCCGCTGTGGGCGCACCTGCTCGTCGAGGCCGCGCGGGTCACGGCGTACGACCGGCTGGAGGTACTGCACGAGAACGCCGACGGACAGGGGTTTCTGGACCCGGTCCGACTGGCGCCCCGGGCCGACCGGATCGACCCGGACCGGGTGCTCGAGCTCGGCGAAACCTACCGGCCCGGCGGCACGATCCACCTGACGGCGGTCGACGCCGATCGGTGCGGGGTGTCGCTCATC
>JBKJOO010000129.1:0-2729 GCA_046595615.1 Mycobacteriales bacterium
TTCCCCCGCCCCGCCTCTTTCCCCCGCCCCGACCCTTTCCGCCGACCCTTTCCGCGGACGATCTTGACGATAGTGTCGCCCCATCCGGCGGGTCGCCGACCAGATCGTCAAGATCGCCGGGATGAGCCCTGACGCCCGGCCAGACAGGCGCCGACGCGCCGTCCCGTCTCGTGTCGTGATTCCAGGCCCTTCTGGGCCCCAAAAATCACGACACGAGGCGGGAGGGGCCCAGTACGCCGGGTCAGCAGCGACCCCTGTCGCCAGGTGACCCTCGAGCGTCTTGGCACGTGGCCCTGGCGGCGTGCCCCCCTGACCGGCGATCTTGACGACATTGTCGCCCCGTCCGGCGTGTCGGCGACCAGACCGTCAAGATCGGCTGGGGCAAGCGGGTTGGGTCCGGAGCCCCCGGTTCGGGGCGGCTGCACGCCCACCATCGGATGACGGATGCCCCGTCGCCTCGCGCGTCGGCGACCCCTCCTCAGGCGAGGCCGAGGTCGTTCAACGAGTAGGCGAAGCGGTAGGGGACACCGTCGGCCTCGATCTTCTCCCCCGCGCCGGTCGACCGGTCGGCGATCGTGGCGACGGCGACCGGGGTCGCCCCGGCCTCCCGCACAGCGGCCAGCGCGGTCAGCGGCGTCCCGCCGGTAGTGGTGGTGTCCTCAACGACCAGTACCCGCCGTCCGGCGATGTCCGGCCCCTCGATCCGGCGCTGCAGGCCGTGCGCCTTCGCCTCCTTGCGGATGACGAACGCGTCGAGCCGCCGCCCCTGCGCGGCCGCGGCGTGCAGCATCGCAGCAGCGATCGGGTCGGCGCCCATCGTCATCCCGCCGACGGCGTCGAAGTCGAGGTCGGCGGTGAGTTCGAGCATCACCCGGCCGACCAGGGGCGCCGCCACTGCCGACAGGGTGGTCCGGCGCAGATCGACGTAGTAATCGGCCTCCCGACCGGAGGACAGGGTGACCCGGCCGTGGACGATGGCCTGGGCGCGGACGAGGGACAGCAGGTCATCGCGATCGGTCACGGCGGCCACGGTAGCGGGCCGCCATCACCGATCGCCACGCCTCGCGAGGGTGCGCGTCACGAGAGAGCTCCTTGGCTGGGTACCGCGACGGGTGGGGTCAACACCCGTGGACGTCGGCACCGGACACCCGGGACTACATCGCCGATCGGGTGACCTCCAGGTCGTCACCGACCCGGTCGACCACCACCTCGTCGCCGTCGCGCACCTCGCCGGACAGCAGCGCACGGGCCAACCGGTCGCCGATCGCCTTCTGCACGAGCCGGCGCAGCGGCCGCGCTCCGTAGACCGGGTCGTAGCCGGTCAGCGAGAGCCACTCGCGGGCCGCGGGGGTCACCGTCAGGACCAGCCGACGGTCAGCCAGACGTGCTGCCAACAGGGCGATCTGCAGGTCCACGATCCGGGTCAGCTCGGCGCTGCCGAGCGGCTCGAACACGATGATGTCGTCGAGCCGGTTGACGAACTCCGGCTTGAACGACCGCCGCACCACCTCCAGCACTTCGGCAGCCGGCAGCCCCGAACCGAGGTTGGACGTGAGCACCAAGATGGTGTTGCGGAAGTCCACGGTGCGACCCTGCCCGTCGGTGAGCCGGCCGTCGTCGAGCACCTGCAGCAGCACGTCGAAGACGTCGGGGTGGGCCTTCTCCACCTCGTCGAGCAGGACGAGCGAGTAGGGCCGGCGCCGTACCGCCTCGGTCAGCTGCCCGCCGGCCTCGTAGCCGACGTAGCCGGGGGGGGCGCCGACCAGCCGCGCCACCGAGTGCTTCTCGCCGTACTCACTCATGTCGATGCGGGTCATCGCGCGCTCGTCGTCGAACAGGACCGCCGCGAGGGCCTTCGCCAGCTCGGTCTTGCCGACGCCGGTCGGGCCGAGGAACAGAAATGAGCCGGTCGGCCGGTCCGGGTCGCTGACCCCTGCCCTGGCCCGGCGTACCGCGTCGGAGACCGCCTGCACGGCGACCGACTGGCCGACGACCCGGCCGGACAGCACCTGTTCCATCCGCAGCAGCTTGGCCGTCTCACCCTCCAGCAGCCGACCGGCCGGGATGCCGGTCCAGGCCGACACCACATCGGCGACGTCGTCGGCGCCAACCTGCTCCTTGACCATCGGTGGCACGTCGCTCGTCTCGGCGGCCACCTCGGCAATCGCCTTCTCGACCGTCGGGATCTCGGCGTAGGACAGTCGCGAGGCCACTTCGAGGTCGTTGTCCCGCTCTGCCCGCTCGAGCTGCGACCGGAGGTCGTCGAGCCGCTGCTTGAGCTCCCCGACCCGGTTCAGGCCGGACTTCTCGTGCTCCCAGCGGGCGTTCAGCGCGCTGAGCTCCTCGACCCGGTCGGCGAGTTCCCGGCGCAACTGTTCGAGGCGCGCCTTCGAGGCCGCGTCGAGCTCGCGCTCCAGCGCCAGCTCCTCCATCCGCATCCGGTCGACCGAGCGTTGCAGCTCGTCGATCTCGACCGGCCGGCTGTCGATCTCCATCCGCAGCCGCGACGCGGCCTCGTCGATCAGGTCGATGGCCTTGTCGGGCAGGAAGCGCGCCGTGATGTACCGGTCGGACAGCGTCGCCGCGGCAACCAGTGCGCTGTCGGTGATGTCGACCTTGTGGTGCGCCTCGTAGCGCGGCAGCAGCCCGCGCAGGATCGCCACCGTGTCGGCCACCGAGGGCTCGCCGACGAGCACCTGCTGGAAGCGCCGCGCTGGAGCGGCGCTTCC
>JBKJOO010000273.1:0-10470 GCA_046595615.1 Mycobacteriales bacterium
TCCGGACATCGCCTACTACAGCACCGCGCTGCGGGGGGCCCGCGCCGCCCTGACCGCGTCGCGCCGCTGAGCCGCCGGGTCGCCGGCGCGGTGGGCGGGGCTGCGCCGATCGGTCACGGGCTGGCGCTCGGCGCATCCAGCAGCGCCCTGTGCACGGCGTACGACGCCGGGTTGCTCGACCTCGATGGCGTGCTCTACGTCGGCGGTGCAGGAGTGGCACATGCCGCCGAATCGGTGGCTGCCGCCCGCAGCCAGGGGATGCGCATGGCGTTCGTCACCAACAACGCCTCCCGTCGCCCCGCGGTCGTCGCCGAGCAGCTCACCCGCCTGGGGATCCCGGCCGAACCGGTCGACGTCGTGACCAGCGGGCAGGCTGCGGTCCGTGACCTGGCCGAGCACCTCCCGCCCGGCAGCGCGGTGCTGGTCGTCGGGACGTCGGGCCTGGCCGAGTTGGTGCACGAGGCCGGCCTCCGGCCAGTACGCACCGTGCAGGCCGCCGGTCCGGGGGGGCCGCAGGCCGTCGTCCAGGGGCTCGATACGACGACGAGCTGGGCCGACCTCGCCGAGGCCAGCATCGCGATCCGCGCCGGTGCCCGGTGGGTGGCCGGCAACACCGACAGCACGTATCCGAGCAACCGGGGCCTGCTCCCGGGCAACGGCGCGATGGTCGCCGCGCTGGTGACGGCCACCGGCCGGCGCCCGCTCGTCGTCGGCAAACCGGAGCCGGCGTTGCATCAGGAGTCGGTGGACCGGGTCGGAGCGATCCGACCTCTGGTGGTGGGGGACCGGCTCGACACCGACGTGCTCGGCGCAGTGCGGGCCGGGTCGGACAGCCTGCTGGTGCTGACCGGCGTGACCGATCTGGAGGCCCTGCTCGCCGCGCCGGCCGGCATGCGACCGACCTACCTCGCGAGCGATCTCCGTGGGCTGCTCGTCGCCCACCAGGCGCCGCGGCTGGTGGCCGGCACGGCCGTGTGCGGCGCCGCCACCGCGTCGTACGACGGGACACGGGTGGTGACCTCGGGTGGCGGCGACGATGCGCTGCGGGCTGCCTGCGCACTCCGCTGGCACCGCGCCGACGGCTGACCTGGCACTCAGAGCAGGGAGCGCAGCTTGAGCAGGTCCAGCGGACTCGCCTGCACCCGCAACTTGCCGATCGCCCAGGCTGTCGGCACCGCGAGCCGGCCCTCGGCCAGGGCCAGCAGGTCGTCGCTGCCGACGGTCAGGCGCAACTGCGCCCGCCCGTCGTCGTCGGTCGTGAGCTCGCTGATCCCCGCGTCGCCCAGCCGCCCGGAGTAGGTAACACCGAGGTCGCTGATGCGACAGGACACGGTCCGGTCGACGACGTAGCGACGCCGAAGCTCGGGCGGGGCGGCGGCCAACTTCTCGACCAGACCGCGGACGGCGCTGTCGCACTCGGTGACCGACGCCACGACACCCTCCGTCGAGCTTGCGGGAACGGGCGGACGTTACCGGACGGGGGTATCCTCGCGCCGCCGTGCCGCGATGGGGCGGCTGGAGGAGGACGTCGTGAAGGACGCGCTCAAGGGCTACCTGGGGTTGGCCAGCGGGCTCAGCGAGGTGACCCGGCAGCGGGCCATCGGGGCGGCGAAGGCACTCGTCGCCCAGGGTGAGGCCACGGCGGGCCAGGTGACGTCGCTCGCCGACGACCTGCTCGCGCAGAGCCGGAGTAATCGTGAGGCCGTCACGGCGCTGGTGAAGTACGAGGTCGATCGCGCGCTGGGCCGGGTGGGCCTAGCCAGCAACGACGAGGTCGGTGAGCTGACGGCACGGATCCGGGCGCTGGAGGGCTCGGTCCGCGAACTGCACCGCGACCTGGCCGTGGCCGGGCACGGCGACAGTGCGCCGGCGGCCAAGGCCACCAAAGCCACGCGGGCCAGGACCGCACCGGCGGCCAAGGCCACGCCGGCCAAGACCGCGCCGGCCCGAACGGCGCCGGCGACGGGTCAGGTCCGCGCAGCCCCCCGCAAGGCTGCGACTGCCGCGAAGGCACCCGCGGCCAAGCGCGGGGGGAAGGCGCGGACCCCCTCGGCTGCCCCGACGGCGACGGCGAGCGCCAACCGCGGTGCCTGAGGTGACTGCAGCCACGCTGGTCGACGCCGCCCTCGGCCGGCTCGACGGGCTGCAGGAGCGGCCGGTCGGTGAGCATGTGGCCGTGTTCGACGCGGTCCACCGCGCCCTGCAGGATGCACTCGCCGCGCTCGACGAGGCCTGAGCAGGGCGGTGGCGCGCCGGGCCCGCCTCGACGCAGAGCTCGTCCGACGCGGCTTGGCGCGCAGCCGTGAGCAGGCCAGCGAGTTGATCGCTGCCCGCCGGGTGCTCGTCGGTGGCCAGTTGGCGACCAAGCCCGCCACCAGCGTCGATCCCGGCGCGAGCTTGCACGTCGAGGCCGACGACGGTGAGGTGTGGGTGTCGCGCGGCGCCCACAAGCTGCTCGGTGCGCTGGCGGCGTTCGGCTATGACCCGGCCGGCAAACGGTGCCTGGACGCTGGGGCGAGTACCGGCGGCTTCACCGAGGTCCTGCTCCGCCGGGGTGCCGCGCAGGTGGTGGCCGTCGATGTCGGTTACGGGTTGCTGGCCTGGTCGCTGCGCACCGACGAGCGAGTCACCGTCGTCGAGCGGGTCAACGCCCGGGCGCTCGAGCCGGCACAGGTCGGGGCGCCGGTGGACCTGGTGGTCGCGGACCTGTCCTTCATCCCGCTCGGACTGGTCCTGCCGGCGCTCGTGCGGTGTGCCCGACCGGGCGCGGATCTGCTGCCGATGGTGAAGCCGCAGTTCGAGGTCGGCCGGGAGCGGCTGCCCGCCGGCGGCGTGGTGCGCGACCCAGCGGCCCGCGCCGCCACCGTACGACGGGTCGCGGAGCAGGCCGGGGCCCTCGGGCTCGGCGTCCGCGGGGTGACGGCCAGTCCACTGCCGGGGCCGAGCGGCAACGTGGAGTACTTCCTGTGGCTGCAGGCCGGCGCGCCACCGCTCGAGGAGGCGGACCTGGCCCGGGCCGTCGAGCAGGGCCCGCAATGAGCGCCGGCCGCGCCGAGCCGGGCGGGAAAGGAGCGGGCAGGAACTAGGTTGCGCGCTGTGACCCGATCCGTGCTCCTGCTCGCGCACACCGGCCGGCCCAAGACGGCCGCGGCGGCCCGCCGGGTCGTCCGGCGGTTGCAGCAGGCCGGGGTCGAGGTGCGGGTGCTCGAGGATGAGGCGACGGCGCTCGGACTCACCGACGTCACCGTCTGCGAGGGCTCAGCGGCCGGCACCGAACTGGTGCTGGTGCTCGGCGGCGACGGGACGATCCTGCGCGCGGCGGAGCTGGCCCGGGATGCGGGCGTGCCGCTGCTCGGCGTCAACCTCGGTCGGGTCGGTTTCCTGGCCGAAGTGGAGTCCGAGGACCTCGACGTCACCGTCGAACACGTCCTGGATCGTGGCTATGCGGTGGAGGAGCGGCTCACGATCGACGTCACGGCCACGCTCGACGGCGAGGTCATCGGGACCAACTGGGCGCTCAACGAGGCCTCGGTCGAGAAGGCCGCCCGCGAGCGGATGCTCGAGGTGGTCGTCGAGGTCGACGGCCGCCCGCTGTCGCGCTGGGGCGGCGACGGGGTCGTTGCGGCGACCCCGACGGGGAGTACGGCGTACGCGTTCAGCGCCGGTGGGCCGGTGGTCTGGCCGACGGTCGAGGCGCTGCTGGTCGTGCCGATCAGCGCGCATGCGTTGTTTGCCCGGCCGCTGGTGGTGGCGCCCTCGTCGGTCGTCGCGATGGAGGTGCTGGACAGCGGGACGAACGCGCTGCTGGCCTGCGACGGCCGGCGCACGCTGGCGCTGCCGCACGGGACCCGCGTCGAGGTACGGCGGGGCGGCGTGCCGGTGTTGCTCGCCCGGACGGCGACGCCGAGGACGTTCACCGACACCCTGGTCGACAAGTTCGACCTGCCGGTCGAGGGCTGGCGGGGACAGTCCGAGCGCTGACCCGCTGGCTGTGGGCGCCCGCGTTGTCGCAGGTCGGGCCTAGGGTTGCCGCTGTGCTCGAGGAGATGCGGATCCGGGGGCTCGGGGTCATCGAGGACGCCGCCCTGGAGCTGTCGCCCGGGTTGACCGTCGTCACCGGTGAGACCGGTGCGGGCAAGACGATGGTCGTGCAGGGGCTGGCGCTGCTGTTCGGCGGACGGGCCGACGCCGGGCGGGTCCGGCCAGGGGCCAGCCGGGCTGTCGTCGAGGGCCGGCTCGTCCTGCCGCTCGAGCACCCGGCCGTCGACCGGGCCCTGGACGCCGGCGGCGCCCTCGACGACGGGGCGGTGCTGCTGAGCCGGAGCGTCGGGGCGGACGGCCGCAGCCGCGCCCACCTGGGCGGCCGCAGCGTGCCCATCGCCGTCCTGGCCGAGCTGGCCGACACCGTGATCGCGGTGCACGGTCAGCGTGACCAGCAGCGGTTGCTGCAACCGACCCGGCAGCGGGCCGCGCTCGACCGTTACGCCGGGCCGCCGGTGCTCGACCGGCGGGAGGCGTTCGGCGTCGGTTGGGCCCGCTGGCGCGACGTCCGGGCGACCCTTGCCGAGCTCCGGTCAGCCGCGACCGAGCGGCTGCGGGAGGTCGAGCTGCTCCGGCTCGGCCTGGCCGAGATCGATGCGGTGACTCCGGAGCCGGGGGAGGGGGCGGCGCTCGCCGCGGAGATCGAGCGGCTCGCCAACGCCGACGACCTGCGGACAGCCGCCACCACCGCGCAGGTGGCGCTCACCGGCGAGGAGCAGGGCGGTGACGTCGACGCCCTGCAGCTCCTGACCGCCGCCCGCCGAACCCTGGAGGGGGTGGCGGGCCACGACCCCATCCTCGGAGCGCTCGCGGTGCGGGTCGCCGAGGCGGCCTATCTGGCCGCCGACGTGGCCGGCGACCTTGCCTCCTACGCCGCGGGCGTCGACGCCGATCCGCGCCGGCTGGCCACCGCCCAGGACCGGCTGGCTGCCCTGACCACACTCGTGCGCCGGCACGGGACCGACGACGTCGACGGGGTGCTCGCCTGGGCGCGCTCCGCGTCGGACCGGTTGCTCGACCTCGACGGCGCCGACGAGCGGATCACCGCGCTGGCCGACGAGGACACCCGGCTCGAGGCCGACCTCGGGGCGCTCGCCATGGAGCTCAGCGCGGAGCGGCGGACGGCTGCCGCACGCTTCGCAGCCGGGGTGACCGCTGAGCTGACCGTGCTCGCGATGCCGCACGCGGTCGTGACCGCCGCCGTCACCCAGCGCGAGGCGGCTGGCGGGCTCCCCGTCGGTGACCGGCGCCTCGCGGCGGGACCGGACGGCGTGGACGATGTCGAGTTGCTGCTCGTACCGCACCCGGGCGCGCCGCCCCGGCCGCTGCACCGGGGCGCCTCCGGGGGTGAGCTGTCGCGCGTCATGCTGGCCGTCGAGGTCGTCTTCGCCGGGTCGGACCCGGTGCCGCTGATGGTGTTCGACGAGGTCGATGCAGGGGTCGGGGGCAGGGCTGCCGTCGAGGTCGGCCGGCGCCTCGCCCGGCTGGCCCAGCACCACCAGGTCGTCGTCGTCACCCACCTGCCGCAGGTCGCGGCGTTCGCCGACCGGCATCTGCTGGTCGTCAAGGACGACGACGGCAGCATCACCAGCAGCGGGGTGGTGACCCTGGACGACGAGGCACGGGTCGTCGAGTTGTCCCGGATGCTGGCCGGTCTTGACAGTGGCCTGGCGCGGGGGCATGCCGAGGAGCTGCTGGCGGCGGCGGCCGAGGCGAAGGCCGGCTGAGTTGATGCAGGGCGGAACAGCCAGGTGAGCGACACCCTGCGCGAGGTCGGCCCGGACGAGCAGGAGCAGGTCCGGGCGCTCGGGCTGCTCGCCTTCGGCGGCGACCCGGCGGCGCCTCCCGGGTCGACACCTCCAGGGGTGCGGCTGGGCGCGTTCGACGGCCGCGGCCGGCTGGTCGGCAGCGCCCGCGTCGCGCCGTACGAGCAATGGTGGGGCGGCCGGCCGGTGCCGATGGGTGGGGTGGCGGGCGTCGCGGTGCACCCCGATGCCCGCGGGCGGGGACTCGCGAACCGGCTGGTCAGCGGGCTCGACGAGCTGATGCGGGCGCAGGGACAGCACGTGAGCGCGCTGTTCCCGACGGCGCTCGGGCTCTACCGGCGGCTGGGTTGGGAGCTCGTCGGCACGCTGGACGAGACCCGGCTCGACCCGGCCTCACTCGAGGTCGCAACCCCAGCCGAGATGACGGTGCGGGCCGCCGAGCTCGCCGATGTTCCGGCGCTCGCCGGGCTCTACAACGACCTTGGGGCCGCCTCGAACGGGCTGCTGGTCCGGCGGGGGCCGTGCTTCCCGCGCGGCGCCGAGGCACTGCTGGGTTCCTCGGTCGCGGCCCTCGCCGTCGATCACGGCGGCACCGCGGTGGGTTACGCGACCTACGACCGGGGGCGGGGCTATGGCCCGCACGCCGAGCTGCGGGTGTGGGAGCTGGTGGCCGCGACCGGACCTGCGGCCGCCGCGCTGCTGCGTTCGCTGGCGAGCTGGCGGTCGGTGGTCGGTACGGTGCGGTGGCGCGGCCCGACCGGCGAGCTGGCCCTGCATCTGGCCGGCCCGGTGCCCCCGCCGTACGAGCGGGAGCCCTGGATGTTGCGCCTGGTCGACCCGGTCCAGGCCGTCGCCGACCGGGGGTTTCCGGGCGGTCTGTCGCTGCAGGTCGGGGTCGAGCTCGCCGGGGTCGGTTGGAACCTGACGGTGCAGGACGGACGAGGTGCCCTCGAGCCCACCGCCCGGCGCGGCCTGCCGGTGCTGCAGCCGCGCGGGCTGGTCCTGCTCTACGCCGGCGCCCTCGACAGCGGCGGGCTCGTCCGGGCCGGGCTGCTGGACCGGCCGGAGCGAGGCTTGGACGCGGCCTTCGCCGGTCCGCTGCCACAGATCCTCGACGGCTTCTGAGCCGCCCGGCGCCGGGGTGCGCGGCTGCCGGTCTGGCAGACTCCGCCAGGTGAGGCTTCTGGCGGGCAGACGCGGCCGGCAGGCGGAGCGCCTGCCCGGTGTGCTCGGCGTGGCCCGCCTGGACCGGCGCACGAAGGACCTCACCAAGCGCCTACGGCCGGGCGAAATCGCCGTCATCGACCACGTCGACCTCGACCGGGTCAGCGCCGACGCACTCGTCGCCTGCCGCGTTTCGGCGGTCATCAACGCCGCCCCGAGCACGAGCGGCCGTTACCCCAACCTCGGACCGGGGATCCTGCTCGCGGCGGGGATCGACCTGCTCGACGAGGTCGGCAAGGACGTCTTCGGCGATCTGCAGGAGGGCGATGTCGTCCGGCTCGAGGGCGACACGCTCTACGCCGGGCTCGTGCCGATCGCCAAGGGTCTGCGGCAGGACGTGGCGAGCGTCGCGGACTCGATGCTGTCCTCGCGCGCTGGCCTGGCCAGCCAGCTCGAGGCGTTCGCCGCGAACACAATGGAGTACCTGCTCAAGGAGCGCGACCTGCTCCTGGACGGGGTGGGCGTGCCCGACGTGCGCACCCGGCTGGAGGGGCGGCACGCCCTCATCGTGGTCCGCGGCTACGACTACAAGCAGGACCTCGCCGTGCTGCGGCCCTACGTCCGGGAGTACCGGCCGGTGCTCATCGGCGTCGACGGTGGCGCGGATGCGCTCATCGAGGCGGGTTACACACCGCACCTGATCGTCGGGGACATGGACTCGGTCTCCGACACGGCGCTGACCTGCGGCGCGGAGGTGGTGGTGCACGCCTACCGCGACGGCGCGGCGCCGGGCCTGCGTCGGGTCCAGGACCTCGGGGTCGAGGCGGTCGTGTTCCCCGCGGCCGGCACCAGCGAGGACGTCGCGATGCTGCTGGCCGACGAGAAGGGGAGCTCGCTGATCGTCGCGGTCGGCACCCACGCGACGCTCGAGGAGTTCCTCGACAAGGGCCGGGCGGGCATGGCGTCGAGCTTTTTGACCCGGCTGCGGGTCGGCGGCAAGCTCGTCGACGCCAAGGGGGTCAGCCGGCTCTACCGCAGCCGGGTCTCGACGGCTTCGCTGCTGCTGCTCGTGCTCGCCACGATCATCACGATGGCGGCCGCCATCTTCGTCTCGAGCGCCGGCCAGGCCTACGGCATCTTGCTCAACGACAAGTGGCACGACCTGCTGTTCGCCCTGTCGGAGCTGTTCTGAGTGATCGACTTCCGCTACCACCTGGTGTCGATCATCGCGGTGTTCCTGGCCCTGGCCGTCGGGATCGTCGTCGGCACCACGGCGCTCAACGGTCCGATCGCCGACAACCTGCAGGGCTCGATCTCCTCGCTCAGCGCCAACAAGCGCCAGCTGCAGGGCGAGGTCTCAGACCTGCGTGGCACCATCGGCCGGGACAACGACTTCACCACCCTGATCGCCGGCACGGTGCTGAAAGGCGAGCTCACCGGTCAGCGGGTGCTGGTCGTCAGCACCCCCGAGGCCGATCAGGGGGTCCGCGACGCGGTCCTTCGAGACCTGACCACCGCGGGCGCCACCGTCGTCGGACAGGTCCGGCTACGACCCGACCTGTTCGATCCGGCCAAGTCCGCAACCGTCGACGGGGTCGTTGCACAGGTGGTGCCATCGGACGTGACGATCCCGGCCGGCAGCTCCAGCGAGCGGGCTGCGGCGACCCTCGCGACCGCCCTGGTACGCCGTACCGGCAGCACCGTCACCGCAGCGCAGAGCCAGCAGGTGATCGGGGGGTTCCAGGGCGCGCACCTGCTCGACATCGACAGTGACGGGGTGCTGCCGACCGCGACGCTGGTGCTGATGCTGGCCGGGCCCGCCCCGAGCGGGAAGCCGGCCGACCTGAAGGCGCGCAACGCCGCTGAGCTGGCGCTGACCCGGGCCTTCGACGCCCGGGCCGGGATGGTGCTCGCCGGGCCCGTCACCGCGCTCGACCCCGGTGGGCTGCTCGGGGCGGTACGCGACGACGGCGCCCTGACGCGGCGCGTCTCGACCGTCGACTCGGTCGACACCCCGCGCGGTCAGGTGGCCGCGGTGCTCGCGCTGCACCAGCAGACCCAGGACGGTGTGGGCAGCTACGGCGACGGCCGCGGCGCCCAGGGGCCGGCGCCTTCGCCCTTGCCGTGAGCCGGCGCACCCGGGCCATGACGGGGGCCGCGCTCGCGGTCGGGTTCGACAGCTTGCTCCGCGCGGCGGCCAGCAACGCGGGTCGCTGGCAGCGCACCAACCACCGCGGGGCGCCCGTCAGCCTGCTCTCCGGTCCGGCGCTGTCGCTGGCCGCCGCCGTGACCGGTGGCAACGCCCCGGCGGCGGTGGCCGCGCTGGGAGCCGCGGCCGTCGGCGCTTACGACGATGTGGCCGGCAGCGCGGACAAGGGCGTCCGCGGGCACCTTGCGGCACTGCGCGAGGGCAGGCTCACCAGCGGTGTGGTCAAGGTCGCTGGTCTCGGTGCCGTCGGGCTCGCGACGACCCTGCTGCGACCAGGGCGCCGGCGGCTGCCGGACCTGCTGGTCGATGCCGGGCTCGTCGCCGGCGGAGCCAACCTGCTCAACCTGTTCGACCTGCGGCCCGGTCGCGCGCTCAAAGTCGGGGTCGTCGTCGCGCTCGCGCTCGACCTGCCCGGACCGGCCGGAGCCGGCCTGGGTCTGCTGCCCGGCGACCTGGGGGAGCGCTCGATGCTGGGCGACGCCGGCGCCAATGCCTACGGCGCGCTGCTGGGCGCCGCGCTGGCCGGTCGGGTCGCGGCCCGGTCCCGGCGTACCGCGGTGCTCGGGGTGCTCGTGGCGTTGACCGCTGCCAGCGAGGTCGTCTCCTACTCGAGGGTGATCGACGCGACGCCGCCGCTGCGCTGGGCCGACCGGCTGGGGCGGCTGGCGTGAGGAGCGGCTCGGTCGTCGGGGCCGCAGCGGGCATCGCCGGGGTGACCGTGCTGGCCCGGGTGGTCGGCTTCGGGCGGGTCGCCGTGCTGACCCGCACGCTCGGCACGGGGTGCGTCGGTGACGCCTACCAGAGCGCGAACCAGTTGCCCAACGTCGTGTTCGAGGTCGTCGCCGGCGGCGCGCTCGCCTCGCTCGTGGTCCCGCTGCTGGCCGGGGCGATCGCCGCCGGTGACCGCGACCGCGCCGGCCGCACCGCGAGCGCCCTGCTGACCTGGACGGTGCTGATCCTCACACCGGTGGCGGCGCTCGGGGTGCTGCTGGCGCCGTCGTTGATGCGAGCGCTGGCCGGTGCGCATCCGGCCTGCGGCCAGCCGCTGTTGGCGGTCGGCGCCCGGCTGCTGCGGGTGTTCATGCCGCAGGTCGTGCTCTACGGCATCGGGATCGTGCTTGCCGGCGTGCTGCAGGCGCACCGCCGCTTCCTTGGGCCGGCGCTGGCCCCGTTGCTGTCGAGCCTGGTCGTCATCACCGCCTACCTGCTGTACGGCGTACAGCAGGTAGGCGGTGATGACGACCAGGCTCGACAGCAACGGGGCCAGCGCCGGCCCAAGGAAGCGGCGGT
>JBKJOO010000302.1:0-2806 GCA_046595615.1 Mycobacteriales bacterium
GGTTGCCGCTGACCCGGCGTACCGGCCCGTACCGTCTGGTGTCGTGATTTCTGGGGCTCTGGAAGGCCGGAAATCACGAGACCAGACGGGAGGCCGCGGCGGGGCGGTCTGGCGCTACGGCCGGGCCTCCCGCGGTCGCGATCTTGACGGTGTTGTCGGCGACACGCCGATGCGGACGACCAGATCGTCAAGATCGCCGCAGAAGAAGGGGGGCGGCGAGCCCAGCGGCGGTGGCATCGTCGGCGGCGGAGGGTGGTCAGCGCAGGCCGGCCTCGATCGCGGCGGCGAGCCCCAGCAGGAGTTCCTCCGAGCCGGCCGGGCCGACGAGCTGCAGCGACGCCGGCAGCGCGCCCGACCGCGGCACCGGCAGGCTGACGGCCGGCAGCCCGGCCAGGTTGACCGGCAGGGTGAGGCGGCTGGCGTAGAGCCGCTGCAGGTCCTCGAGCGGCGCCGGCTCGTCGGCGAGCGTCGGGAGCGCCAGGACGTCGACCCGGGTGAAGGCGTCAGCCAGCAGGGCCCGCCAGCGGAGCCGGACCCGCCCGGCCGCCTCGACGTCCGCTGCGGTGGCCGCCTCGCCCGCGCGGAACCGGGCCAGCACGTCCGGGCCGATCGCGTCGCCGGCCGCCGCCACCAGCGCGCCGTGCTGCTGCCAGGCCTCGGCGCCGAGCAGCACCCCGCCCGCCGGGGTCGCCGTCGCCCACCCATCGAGCAGCTCCGGCACGGCGACGACGTCCAGCCCGCCCAGGGCGCGGGTCAACGCCGCGTCGATGTCCGGGTGGGCCGCGACGGGCAGCCGGCCGATCCGGACCGCTCGGGCGATCGGCGTGAAGCCCGGTTCGAGCAGCTGCATGCCGAGCACGAGGCCGGCCACGTCGCGGGCGAGCGGACCGATCGTGTCGAGCGACGGGGCGAGCGGCCACACCCCGTCGAGCGGAATCCGCCCCCAGGTGGTCTTCAGCCCGGCGACGCCGCAGCAGGCGGCCGGGATGCGCACCGAGCCACCGGTGTCGCTGCCGAGGGCCACGTCCGCGGCCCCGGTCGCGACGCTGACGGCCGCGCCGCTGGACGAACCACCAGGCACCCGCGACGCATCGAGCGGGTTGGTCGGCGTGCCCTGCCAGGCGTTGATGCCGCTGATGCCGTAGGCGAGCTCGTGCATCGCCGTGCGCCCGACGATCCGCGCGCCGGCGGCCCGCACGCCGGCCAGGCAGGAGGCGTCGCGCCCCGCCGGCCGGGCCGCTCGGGCGACCGCGAGACTGCCTGCGGTCGTGGCGATCCCGACCATGTCGATGAGGTCCTTGACGCTCACCCGCACCCCGTCACCGCGGGTGTCCAGCGACATGACGAGCCCATCGGTCAGCACGCACATGTGTACCCCACCCCACCGGTCAGATCCGCCCACAGCACGTCGTACGACGGTTCGGGGTCGTCAGGGTCGTGGACGCCGTCGACGAGCAGCGACGGCCGGCCGGCCAACAGCGCGGTCCACTCGTCCTTGGTCACGGCGGCCTCCGGCACGGTCGCGGCCCGGGCGCGGACGAGCGGCAGGTAGTCGCGCAGGAATACCCAGCGCGCACCGACGATCTGCGCCGCCGCCGTGAACGGCTCGCCGACGGCGTCGCGGTAGGCCAACAGCGGCAGGTCGACGCCGGCGGCGATCGGCAGGCCGATCCACTTCCAGGGCCGGGTGTTCACATCGAGCAGCAGGTGCTGTTGGCGGGCCTGGCTCCAGACGAACTCGATCTCGCTGATGCCGCAGTAGCCCAGCGACTGGAGCGCGGCGATGCCCGCCGCGGCAAGGTCGGGCGCCCACTGGGCATCGGCGAGACAGGAGGTGCCGAAGTCCGGTGGCCACTGCTCGAGCTTGCGCCCGGTGAACACCCCCCGGGGGGTGCCGTCGGCGGAGAGGTAGGAGCACACGGACCAGAAACCGCCCGGCGGGGTCTCGACCCACTCCTGCGCGACGAGAGACAGCCCGCGCTCGGCCGCCCGGGCGACGCCGGCGAGCAACTCGGTCGCGGTTCGCACCACGAACACCTTGACGCCGAACGCGTCGTAGAAGCCGCGGCTGTCGTCGGGCTTGAGCACGCACGGATAGGGCACCTGCGAGGCGGTCTCGGCCGGGTCACCGAAATACCAGGTGCGCGGGACCGCGATGCCGCTCGCCTCGCAGGCCTGGTACAGCCCGGTCTTGGACAGGGCCCGCTGCACCACGTTGTACGCCGCGAAGGGGTATCGGTAGTGCGGTTCGAGCGCCTCCCGGTGGCGGGCCAGCGCCAGCACCCAGTCGTCGTTGGTCGCGAACAGCACCGGCCGCTGGGCGAAGGACGGCCCGAGCTGCAGCAGGTGCTCGGCGAGGGCCGCACCGTCGTCGACCTCGGGACCCGGCACGAGGCCCAGCCCGGCGAGGTGTCGGGTGTGCTGGCCGAGCCCGCCGCGCTCCTTGTCGAGCCCCAGCACCGCGATCCCGGCTCGGCCGAGGGACCGGGCGACCGCCAGGCCGGTGATGTGGGTGTTCATCACCAGTGCCGGGATCCCCGGCAGGTCGCGGGCGACGACCTGCTGTCCGGCGAGTGCGAGCACTCGGTCAGCCTGCCAGATGCCCGGCTCGGGGCCGCTCAGCCGACGGGTTCGCCGGATCGGTCCTGCGACGAGCGCAGCTGGTATGGGACCGAGGTGACCATCACGCCTGGCTGGTAGAGCAACCGGCTCTTCAACCGCAGCGCACTCTGGTTGTGCAGCAGTTGCTCCCACCACTTGCCGACGACGTATTCGGGGATGAAGACGGTCACGACGTCGCGCGGGC
>JBKJOO010000358.1:0-4569 GCA_046595615.1 Mycobacteriales bacterium
CCCGACGCACAACCCGTGGGACCTCACCCGGATCCCGGGGGGCAGCGGTGGCGGCAGCGCGGCGGCGGTCGCGGCGTACGAAGCCCCGCTGGCGATCGGCACCGACACCGGCGGCTCCATCCGCCAGCCCGCTTCGGTCACCGGCACGGTCGGCGTCAAGCCCACCTACGGCGGCGTCTCGCGCTACGGCCTGGTGGCGCTGGCGTCCTCGCTCGACCAGGCCGGCCCGTGCACGCGCACCGTGCTCGACGCCGCGCTGCTGCACGAGGTCATCGCCGGGTACGACCCGGCCGACTCGACCTCCATCGACGCGCCGGTGCCGCCGGTCGTCGCGGCCGCCCGGCAGGCCGAGGTCAGGGGCCTGCGGATCGGCGTCGTCAAGGAGCTGACCGGCGAGGGCTACCAGCCGGGGGTGCAGGAGCGCTTCGCCGAGGCGGTGGCGCTGCTCATCGAGCTCGGCGCGACGGTGACCGAGGTCAGCTGTCCGCACTTCGCCTATGCGCTGCCGGCCTACTACCTCATCGCGCCGTCCGAGGCGTCGAGCAACCTGGCCCGGTTCGACGCGGTCCGCTATGGCCTGCGGGTCGGCGACGACGGGGTCAACTCGCTCGAACAGGTCATGTCGCTGACCCGGGCCGAGGGCTTCGGGGCCGAGGTCAAGCGGCGGATCATCCTGGGCACCTACGCGTTGTCCAGCGGCTACTACGACGCCCACTACGGCCAGGCGCAGAAGGTCCGCACCCTCATCTCGCGGGACTTCGCGGCCGCCTTTGACCGGGTCGACGCGCTGATCAGCCCGACGACCCCGACGGTGGCCTTCCGGCTCGGCGAGCGGATGCAGGACCCGGTCGCGATGTATGCCTCCGACCTCGCGACCATCCCGGCCAATCTGTACGGCGGGCCGGCGATGTCCCTGCCGTGTGGGCTGTCCGAGGGCCTGCCGGTGGGGCTGCAGATCATGGCACCGACCATGCAGGACGACCGGCTCTACCGGATCGGCGCGGCCCTGGAAGCGGCCTACACCGACCGGTGGGGCGGCCCGTTGCTGTCCCTTGCCCCAACCCTGGAGCGCACATGAACCTGTTTAGCGGCGTCAGCGTCGAGCGTACGATCCCGGCCCCGCCGGAGGCGATCTTTGCGGTGCTGGCCGACCCGAGCCGGCATCGGGACATCGATGGGTCGGGCTCGGTCCGGGCGGCCGTCGAGGGCTCGCGTCAGGTCACGCTCGGCGACCGGTTCGGGATGGACATGAAGGCCGGGCTGTCCTACCGGATGGTCAACGAGGTCGTCGAGTTCGAGCCGGACCGACGGATCGCCTGGCAGGCCCGCTCCTCGATCGGCGCGCTGCGCCGGGTCATCGGCGGCCGGATCTGGCGCTATGAGCTCGAGCCGGTCGACGGCGGCACCCTCGTGCGGGAGAGCTGGGACATCAGCCAGGAAGCCCTGCCCCTGCTCGTCCTACCGCTTCGGAGCCTGACCAGGGTCAGCATGGTCAGGACGCTCGAACGGCTGGAGAAGATCCTCACGTGAGCGTTCCCTACGCCGAGGCGCTGGTCGAGTTCGAGCCGGTCATCGGCCTCGAGACCCACGTCGAGCTCGGCACCGCCAGCAAGATGTTCTGCGGCTGCGACACGTCCTTCGGCGCCGAGCCCAACACCCACACCTGCCCGGTCTGCCTCGGCCTGCCCGGCGGCCTGCCGGTCGTCAACGCGACCGCGATCGAGTCGACGATCCGGATCGGCTTGGCGCTGCACTGCGACATCGCCGTCTGGTGCCGGTTCGCCCGCAAGAACTACTTCTACCCCGACATGCCGAAGAACTTCCAGACCAGCCAGTACGACGAGCCGCTGTGCACCGACGGCTGGCTCGACGTGCTGGTCGACGGCGAGACGGTCCGGATCCCGATCGAGCGGGTGCACTTGGAGGAGGACACCGGCAAGTCGCTGCACGTCGGCGGGTCGACCGGGCGGATCCACGGTGCGACGCACTCGCTGGTCGACTACAACCGGGCCGGCATCCCGCTCGTCGAGATCGTCACCAAGCCGGTCACCGGCACCGCGCACCGGCCGGCCGAGGTCGCGAAGGCCTACGTCACCGAGTTGCGTGACGTGCTGCGCGGCCTCGGGGTCAGTGACGTGAAGATGGAGCAGGGCTCGATGCGCTGCGACGTCAACGTCTCGCTGAACCGGCCCGGCGCGGACTGGGGCACCCGGTCGGAGACCAAGAACGTCAACTCGCTGCGTTCGGTCGAGCGGGCGGTGCGGTCCGAGGTGGAGCGGCAGGCCCACCGGTTACGGGCCGGTGAGCGGATCGTGCAGGAGACCCGGCACTTCCACGAGGACACCGGCATGTCGACGTCCGGCCGCTCCAAGGAGGAGGCGACGGACTACCGCTACTTCCCCGAGCCCGATCTCGTGCCGATCGCCCCGGACCCGGCCTGGGTCGCGACGTTGCGGGCGGCCCTACCCGAAGCGCCTTCGGTGCGGCGGCTGCGGCTGACGACCGGGCTGGGGCTGTCGGCGGCCGACAGTGCGGCGATGGTCAACGCCGGCGTGCTCGACGTGGTGCTCGCCACCGTCGCGGCCGGCGCGCCGGCGACCGAGGCGCGCAACTGGTGGCTGGGCCATCTCGCGCAGGCCGCCAACGCGGGCGGGGTCGACGCCGCTGACCTGCCGATCTCCCCGGGGCAGGTGGCCGAGGTGGTCGCGCTGGTGGCCGGCGGCGGGCTCAACGCCGGCCTCGCCCGGCAGGTCGTCGACGGCGTGCTGGCGGGGGAGGGCTCCCCGGCCGAGGTCGTCGAGGTCCGGGGCCTGGCCGTCGTGTCGGACGAGAGGACGCTGCTGGGCGCGGTCGACGAGGCCATCACGGCCGCGCCGGATGCCGCCGAGAAGGTTCGGGCCGGCAAGGTGGCCGCTGCCGGCGCGCTGGTCGGCGCCGTCATGCGGGCCACTGGCGGCCAGGCCGACGCTTCCGTCGTACGCCGCCTCGTCCTGGAACGCCTCGGCGCCGGGCCGTAGCCCCCCCATTCCGTGATCATCAGGACATTGCTGCGCGACTCGCCGGGCGCGTTCCACACCGATCGCCTGATGATCATGCAAATGGGGACCGGGCTCAGGCGTCAGGAGTCGTCGGGCCGGCGGCCAGCAGCACGCGGCGGCGGGCCAGCAGCACCGCGTTGAGCTCGGCCCCGCCGAGCAGTGACAGGCACAGCAGGTACAGCCAGGTCATCAGGATGAGGCCACCACCAAGCGCGCCGAGCACCGGCGAGGCAGGGACGACCAGCCGCAGGTAGATGTTGAAGCCGACCGACGCGGCCAGCCACAGGACGGCGGTGAGCAGGCCACCGGGCAGGCCCGACCGCCAGCTGTCCTGCCGGTCCGGGCAGACGTGGTCGAGCGTCGTCGCCCAGACGACCAGCGCGATGAACGCGGCCGGCCAGCGCAGATAGGACCAGACGAAGGCGTATTCCTCCGACAGCCCGAACGCGCCGACGATCTTGGTCGCCCCGCCGAACAGCGGACCGATGACGATGCCGGTCACCACGACGGCTCCGGTGAGCACACTGCCGGTCCCGACGAGCAAGCCCAGCCAGCGCCGTCGCCACCACCCGCGTCGATCGTGGACGTCGTAGGCGATCGTGACGGTGTTGATGATTCCGGCAAAGGCCGTCGCGAGTGACGCCAATGCCACGACGAGCGCGAGCGTCAGGGTGTTGCCGCTGGTGGCGAACAGGTGCTTGGCCGTGTTGATCGCGCCGTCGGCGGAGGAGGTGAGCACCCGGTCGAGAAAGGACAGCAACGACCGCTGGACTTGTGCAGCGTTGTCGGCCCCGATGATCGCCCGGAGCTGGCCGAGGACGGCGGCGAAGACCAGCAGCGTCGGGAAGACGGTGAGCACAGCCATGAACGCGTTCTCCGCCGCGAGGCCGAGGATCCGGTCGCGGTCACCCTTGCGGACCACGTCGGCCACGAGCCGGGCGAACCGGCGTACGACGCCCTGGGGCTGGGGCCGGATGGCCTCCTGTGCCGTTGCACCGGCTCGGGCAGCGGCGCTGCGGCGGCTGGCCAGCGGCGTCGCGGACCGCGGCGAGATGGTCGTCACCCCCCTATGGTCCCCTGCCGGGAGCATCTGACGCGCGCCGGTCGGGTTCAGCCCGTCGCCAGGTCGCTGCGGCGGGCGAGCTCGTCGAGCGCGCCGTGCACCAGCTCGGGGTATTCCAGTGGCAGGAAATGGCTGCCCGGCAGCACCGTGACATGGGCGTGCGGGATCCGCCGGGCCGCGTCGAGCATGTCGTGCATCGAGGTCAGCACGTCGTGCCGGCCCGCAACCAGGGTGACCGGGCAGGTCACGAACGACAGGTCCATCGGGGCGTGCTCAGCGGCTGCGACGGCCAGGGTGGCGTACCACCGCCAGTCCTGCCGCAGGAACTGCCCGAGCATCGGCGCCACGATTCCGGGCTTGGCGGCGGGCAGCATGAAGCCACTGTGCGCGATCGCCCAGGCCATCGCCGGGGTGACCGGCACCTTCGGAGCGAGCCAGGTCAGGGCCGGCCCCGCCAGCTGACCGGCC
>JBKJOO010000366.1:0-4409 GCA_046595615.1 Mycobacteriales bacterium
GAGCTCGCCTCGCTGAGCACGGCGCAGGAGCTCACCTTGTCGGTCGGCACGACGCTCGGCGTCGCTGTGCTCGCCCTGCCGCTGCTGCTGCCGCTTCGGGGCTGCGGGTTGGTGCTCCGCCCGACGCTGAGGTTCCCGGCGGGGATCGCCGCCCGCGCTCGTGGGCTCGCCGCTGCCGGGGTCGCCGGGCTCACCGCGCAACAGCTCGCCCTGCTCGTTGCGCTGCGGCTCGCCAACGGCGGCCAACCCGGAGACGTCGTGGTCTTCTTCGTCGCCACCGCGGTCTTCCTGTTGCCCTGGGCGGTCCTGGCCGTGCCGCTCGCCACCAGCGCCTTTCCGGTGCTGTCGGCGCACGCCGAGGCTGGCGACCGGGACGGCTACCTCGAGCAGGCCCGGACCTCCTTGCGCGGTGTGCTCGTCGTGACGATCGGCGCAGCTGCGGTGCTGGCTGTGGTCGCCGGCCCGGCCGCGCGGGTGCTCGCGCTCGGCACCAGGGGGGTGGACCGGGTCGCCGCCCTGTCGGACGCGACCGTCGCCTTCGCGCCCGGTCTGGTCGGCTACGGACTGCTCGCTCTGCTCGCCCGGGCCCTGTACGCCCGCGGGGACGGCCGCACCCCCGCCGTGGCAACCGTGACCGGCTGGGGGGTCGTCGCGGTGGCCGATCTCGGGCTCGTCCGCCTGGACCTGCCGCGGGTCGTCGCCCTCGGCCTCGGCAACACGATCGGCCTGACCGTCGCCGGCGCGTTGCTGCTCGTCGGCCTCGTGCGCGCGGTCGGCCCGGCGCTGCTCGCCGGGATGGTCCGCACGGTCGTCGTGTGCGGTGGCCTGGCGGTCTCGGTGGTCGTGGGCGGCCGACTGCTGGACGTCACGGGCGGCCGGTCGGTCGCCGGCAGCGCGGTCGCCGGCGCCGCCGTGGCCCTGGTCGCCGGCGCCGCCTACCTCGCCGGCGTGCGGACGCTCGACCCGGCCGGCCTGCGGGCGCTGTCGCGTGCCTGACGGCCCGCGGGTCCTGCTCGTGCTCGGCACCTCGACCGGTGGGGTCGGCCAGCACGTCCGCTCGCTTGCCGCCGGCCTGCCAGGCCGGGTCACGGTGGCCGGGCCGGCCTCGACGCAGCAGGTGTTCGCCTTCCCCGACTGGGTCCCGCTCGAGGTCGGCGCCGCACCGCACCCGGTCCGCGACGCCAAGGCGATCAGCCGGCTCCGGGCCCTGGCCCGGCCGGCCGACATCGTCCACGCACATGGGCTGCGGGCGGGTGCGCTCGCCTCGCTGGCTGGCGTTCAGCCACTGGTCGTCACCTGGCACAACGCCGTCAGTGGCCGGGTCGGCGGCGCCCTCGAACGGCTGGTCGCCCGGCGCGCCGACGTCACGCTCGCGGCCTCGGCGGACCTGCTGGCGACGGCGCTCCGGGCCGGTGGCCGCGACGTCCGCCCCGGGCCGGTCGCGGCTCCGGGGCTCATCCCGACCGGCCGCGACCCGGGCCTCGGCCACCCGCTGGTGCTCGCCGTCGGCCGGCTCCACCCGCAGAAGGGCTACGACGTGCTGCTCGCCGCGCAGCCCCTGATGGGCCACGTCGTCGTCGCGGTGGCCGGCGATGGGCCGCTCCTCGCCGCCCTGCGGACGGCCGGCCCGACGGTGCGTTGGCTCGGGCACCGGGACGACGTGGCCGACCTGCTCGCGGCCGCTGACGTCGTGGTGCTGCCCAGCACCTGGGAGGCCCGCTCGCTCACCGCCCAGCAGGCGTTGCTCGCCGGACGGCCGCTGGTCGCGAGCGCCGTCGGCGGCCTGCCCGCCCTGCTCGGGGACGGCGCCGTGCTGGTGCCGCCCGGTGACCCGGCGGCACTGGCCCTGGCCGTCCGGCGGTTGCTGGACGACCCCGACGAGGCGACCGCCCTCGTCGCCCGGGGTCGGCTGGTCGCCGCGCGCTGGCCAGACGAGGCGGCCACCGTCCGGCAGGTCGCCGCCGTCTACGCCGAGCTGCTCGGGTGAGGTGGTTCGGGCTCACGCTCGCGGTCACGGTTGCCTGGCTCGTGCCGGCGGTCCCAGCGCAGGCGTCGTCGCGTCCCCAGCAGGTGATCATCGTGGCGGCCCCGGGCCTGCGCTGGTCCGATGTCGGCCCGGCCACGCCGGCGCTGCAGCGGCTCACCCGCACGGCGTCCGTCGGCGCGCTGTCGGTCAAGGCCGGACCGTCGGTGAGCTGCGCGGCCGACGGCTTTCTGACCCTCGGCGCCGGTGCCCGCGCCACGGCCTACGGGACCGGCTGCGGTGCGCTGCCTTCGGCTGGCAACGAGCTCGCTGGGCGCAACGCCGGCAGCCGGGAGCGGGCCCAAATCGCCGCGCTGGGTGGCGCGCTGAGGGCTGCCGGGGTGTGCGCGACTGTCAACGGCCCGCTGGCGGGGCTGGCCGTCGGCGCCCCGAAGGCCGCCGGCAGCTGCCCGGTCCAGCTGCTGCAGGCCCCAGCGGTGGGTGGGGACCGCCGGTCCGCCGCGGCCGTCGACGCAGTGGTCGCCAGCGCCGACCGCAGCCGGTCGCCCGGCTCGACCCTGCTCGTCCTCGGCGTCTCGGAGGCACCGGGCGACCGGGTGGCGCACCTGCACGTCGCGCTCGCCACCGGCCCGGCGTACCCGCGTGGTGCCCTGCGCTCGGCGAGCACCGACCGGTCGTCCTACGTCCAGCTCATCGATGTCGCCCCGACCGTCCTGTCGGTGCTGGGGCTGCCGCAGCCGGCAGTCATGACGGGGCAACCGTGGCGGCGGTCCGGGCGCGCGCTCGACCTCGCCGGGCTGGTCGATCTGGATCGCCGGGCGGTGGCCCAGCAGGCCGCGACGGTGCCGTTCTACCTGCTCACCCTCGGGACGCTGCTGCTCCTGCTCGCCGCCACCTCTGCGCCGATCATGGAGTTGTTGCGGCGGCCGCACGCTCAGCCCGGCAGCACAACGTCCATGATCGGCGGGAGAAGGGGGGTGGCGCTGGTCGGGACGGCGCTGCCGGCTGCGTCGTTCCTGGCCGGGATCGTGCCTTGGTGGCGCCTCGACCCGCCGTTGCCCGGCCTGCTGGTCAGCACCGTCCTGCTCGCCGTCCTGCTCGCCGCCGCCGCAGCCCGCACCAGCTGCCCCGTGGGCGCGGTCTGCGCCCTCACCGAACTCGTCCTGGTCGCCGATCTCGTCACCGGTGCCCGGCTGCAGCTCACCTCGGTGACCGGTTACAGCCCACTCGTGGCCGGCCGGTTCGCCGGTATCGGCAACGTCGCCTTCGGCGTGTACGCCGCGGCAGGGCTGGTCGCGACCGCCTGGCTGGCCCGCGGCCGGTTGCTCCCGGTCATCGGGCTCGGCGCCGTGCTCGTCCTGGTCGACGGCGCGCCGCCGTGGGGGAGCGATGTCGGCGGCGTGCTGGCCCTGTTGCCGGCGCTCGTCGTGCTCGCCCTGCTCGTCACCGGCCGCCGGGTCTCTGTGGCCAGGCTGGCCGGGGCCGGCCTGGCCGCCGTCCTGCTCGTGACCGGGCTCGCGCTGCTCGACCACAGCCGGCCGGCGGACCGGCGCACCCATCTGGGCCGGTTCGTCGGCCAGGTCGCCGACGGGACGGCCGGCGCCGTGCTGCGCCGCAAGGCCGACGCGGTGCTGGGGCTGCTGTTCCACAGCCCGGTCACGGCGATGCTGCCGTTCGTCGTCGCCGGCGCGGTGCTGCTGCTGCGCCCACCACCTGTGCTGGCCCGGACGTTCGCCACTGCCCCGGCGTACCGGCAGGCGCTCGTGGCGCTGTGCGTGGCGAGCGCGCTCGGCTTCGTGCTCAACGACAGCGGCGCCGCGGTGCCGGCGCTCGCGCTGGTCGTCGTGCTGCCCGCCACCGTTGCCGTCGTGTCGGGCGGGTGGGGTGAGCCCTCCAGGCGTTAGCATGGTCTTCCGTGCAGCAGGCAACGGCCCTGCTCCGAGCACGGGGAGCCCGCGTGGCGAGATCGGCTGAGACCTGCCACCTGTTCGTGACCGGCGGGGTCGCCTCCTCCCTGGGCAAGGGCCTGACGGCGAGCAGCCTCGGCCGGCTGCTCAAGGCTCGCGGGTTGCGGGTCACGATGCAGAAGCTCGACCCCTACTTGAACGTCGACCCCGGCACGATGAACCCGTTCCAGCACGGCGAGGTCTTCGTGACCGACGACGGCGCCGAGACAGACCTGGACGTCGGTCATTACGAACGGTTCCTCGACGAGGACCTGCACGGTTCGGCGAATGTGACGACCGGCCAGGTCTACTCGGCGGTGATCGCCAAGGAGCGCCGCGGGGAGTACCTCGGTGACACCGTGCAGGTCATCCCGCACATCACCGACGAGATCAAGGGCCGGATCCGGAGCCTCGCGGGGCCCGACGTCGACATCGTCATCACCGAGGTGGGCGGCACGGTGGGTGACATCGAGTCGCTG
>JBKJOO010000362.1:0-2529 GCA_046595615.1 Mycobacteriales bacterium
CGCGAGCTGCTCCCGAAGGAGCCGGAGGTGGCCGGTCTGCTCGGGTTGATGGTGCTCACCGAGGCCCGGCGTGAGGCCCGCGTGCGGGTCGGGCAGCTGGTCCCGCTCGGCGAGCAGGACCGCGCCGGCTGGGACCGAGCACTGATCGCCCAGGGCCACGACCTGGTCCGCGAGTGCCTCGCGATCAACCGACCCGGCCGTTATCAGATACTCGCCGCGATCAACGCCGTCCATACCGACGCCCCCACGGCGTCGGACACGGACTGGTCGCAGGTGGTCGCGCTTTACGACCAGCTGACCCGGCTCGACCCGTCGCCGATCGTCGCGCTCAACCGCGCGGTCGCGGTCGCGGAGCTCGACGGCCCGAAGGTCGCCCTCGCCCTGGTCGACCGGCTGCCGCTCACGGGCTACCACGCGTGGCACGCCGCCCGCGCCGACCTGCTCCGAAGGGTCGGCCGGAGCGCCGAGGCACGGGAGGCGTACGACGCCGCGATCACCGCCACGCAGAACTGCGCCGAGCGCGCCTACCTGAGCAGGAAGCGCGGCGAGCTGGTCTGAGCGATCTCACCACTCGGGCATAGCCGCCAGCTTCGGTCGTCGTAAGGCTGGTGGCACCGGTCCAGTTCCTCGTGTACCCATGCCGCCGCCGCCGACCCCAATGAAAGCGGACCTGGCCGTCACCCTGGATCCGCGCCGCGCCCGCTGTCAACGGGTCAATCAAGTCGAGTCCTATCGAACGCGGGTCTCGATGCGGTCGCCAGCTGAGGCTGGCGCCACGACGGCGTCCAGCCCGGTGAGCCCCCTCTACGTGCCGGTCAGGCAGTTCGGTGACGGAGAAGGTGTTGCCGTCGGGTTCGCGGAAGGAGAACATTGCTGGGACGCCGGGCCAGCGCAAGATTTCGCCGGTGTCGACTCCGGCGGTTTGAAGCTCGTCGCGTGCGGCTTCGGCCATTGTCGGTGGTGAATCCTATGCCAATGGCGTCGCGGGTGATGTCGGGTGTGGCGGGTTCGAGAGTGACGGACACGTGCTCGTTGCTGGGGGCGAGTTCGATCCAGCGACCGCCATTGGGGGTCGGACAGCTGCAGTCAACCGAGCCCAGGGAGCCCGAGAGTCATGACCGCAACCACACTGACCCAGATCGCCACCGTGTTCGTGCCCGTCGAGGACCAGGACCAGGCCATCGCCTTCTATCGTGACGTCCTCGGCTTCGAGCAGCGGGTCGACTTCATCTACGGCATCCACCGCTGGGTCGAAGTGGCGCCGACCGGGTCAACGTTCGCGCTCGCCCTCGTCCCGCCCAGCGAAGGCCGCGGCACCGACCGCACCGCCACCCGGTGCGCCATCGTCAGCACCGACATCGACGCGACCACCAACGCATGATCGACGCCGGCGTGGACGTCGACCTCGAAATCGGACGCGCCGGGACCTCTCGCCCGGGCCTGGTCACACCCGACGTCGTCGTTCCCGACCCGACCCCGGCACAGTTCTGCTTCCGCGATATCGACGGCAACCGGTTCCTCGTCGTCCAGGCCGGCTGCCCCGCGCGACCTCAACCCGCACTGCCGCACAGAGGCCGCCCGGTTGCAGGTACCGCCGGTCTGACATTGACAGCCACCAAGAGGAGACATCGTGCGCGACCTGATCATCACCCAGAACATCACCCTGGACGGGGTCATAGCCAACGACTCGTCCTGGTTCGGCCCAGCTGCCCAGGACGACAACTTCGACGACGTCAACGAGGCGCTCATGGCGCAGGCCCGCGCCTCCGATGCGTTCCTCGTCGGGCGCACGACGTTCGAGGAGATGCGCGGCTATTGGCCGCAGCAGCTCGACGACGCCACGGGCGTGACGGACCACCTCAACCGGGTGGCGAAGTACGTCGTCTCCGCGACTCTGCAGGACCCCGAATGGGACGGCACGACCCTCCTGCGCGGGCCGCTCGAGGACGACATCCGTGCCCTGAAAAGCGCCCAAGGCAGCGACATCGTCGTAACAGGCAGCATCCGGCTCTGCCACGCGCTGATCGATGCCGGCCTCGTCGATGAGTACCGGCTCTTCACGTACCCACACGTCGAGGGCCGCGGCCGCCGCCTCTTTGAGAACCGCACGACGATGCCTGCGCTCCGCCTCGCACAGGTCCGTGAGTTCCGCTCCGGCCTGCTGCTCACGCGCTACCGCACCGATATCGCCTGACAGCCAGAACACCCACTCTGAGCAACGCAGCACGTCCAGATCGACCACGACGCCGGGTCCATCCCGTCCCGGTAGACGAACGGCTATCGGGGCCGCCAAGTTCGCAGTCAGCTGGGGCTGCCCAAGGACC
Organism: Mycobacteriales bacterium; assembly: GCA_046595615.1. Lineage (GTDB taxonomy): Bacteria > Actinomycetota > Actinomycetes > Mycobacteriales > SCTD01 > JAYSQK01. Next base: position 2,325 of record JBKJOO010000362.1, read on the forward strand.
CAACCGGGACCGCGGACCCGACCAGCCGGCAGGCGTTGCGGTGTTTGTTGGAGGCGCGTCCTCGCTCAACCCTGTTCGGGGGGAATCTCGGGCAACGAGGACGCGCCGTGCGAATTCTTCTAGATGATCTATTCCAAGGGGTCAGTGGTCGTAGGCGAGGAGGGATCGCTTGACGGGTTGACCGGTGTGGTCGTTGTGCCAGATC
>JBKJOO010000235.1:0-13081 GCA_046595615.1 Mycobacteriales bacterium
CGAGCGGCTCGACCGACTCCAGCACCTTGCGGTTGCACTCGAGCATGTCCTCGAGCCGGCCGGTGTCCTTCCAGTAGCCGGTCACCAGGTGCGGTCGTACGTCGCGCCCCTCGTCGATGAGCCACTGCAACGCGTCGGTGATCTCCAGCTCGCCCCGAGCGGACGGCTTGATCGCCGCCACCGCGTCATGAATGCCCTTGCGGAACATGTAGACCCCGACCAGCGCGAGGTCGCTCTTGGGCTCCGCCGGTTTCTCGACCAGGGTCGAGACGCGGCCGTCTGCGCCAAGCTCGGCCACACCGAACTGCGATGGGTTGTCGACCTTGGTGAGCAGGATCTGCGCGTCGTACGTGCCGTCGCGGAACTCGCGCACCAGCTCGGTGATGCCGCCGATGATGAAGTTGTCGCCCAGGTACATCACGAAGTCGTCGTCGCCGAGGAAGTCGCGGGCGATCAGCACGCAGTGCGCGAGGCCGAGCGGGGCGGTCTGGCGGATGTAGGTGACCTTGATGCCGAGCCCGCTGCCATCGCCGCACGCCGCCTCGATCTCGGCGTGGGTGTCGCCGACGATGATCCCGACGTCGGTCACGCCCGCGTCGCGGATCGCCTCGAGGCCGTAGAACAGCACCGGCTTGTTGGCTACCGGGACCAGCTGCTTGGCCGAGGTGTGGGTGATCGGGCGCAGGCGCGTGCCTGCTCCGCCGGACAGCACAAGGGCCTTCATGCGGTCCGAGGCTACCGGCGCGCGCAGCCACCGGTCAGGGAAGCGACCGCCGTACGCTGGACATGGAACCCCGCGCGGCTGGCGCTCGTCCTTGGGGTACGCCCGTCCGTGACCACGAGGAGCCCCCGTTGACCCCGCCCGACGAGCCGACCGGCGACGTCACGCCGTCCGACGGCCCGCGCCTGCCGCCCGAATTCGACCCCCGGCGACGGCCGAGCGAGGGTGCCCCCCGGATCAGCCGAACCGGCAAGGCAGCGGTCACCGTGGCGCCGCCCGCCCGCCGCGGCCGGGGTCGACGACTGGCCCGCGTGCTGTCCTGGGTGGCGGTCACGCTCGCGGTCACCATCGTGGGGGTGGCCGTCCTCGGCTACGTCGCGGTCAACCATTACAACGGCAACATCAGCCGGATCGCCGGTGAGATCAGGTTGCCCGGCAAGGCCGCCCCGGCCAGGGCGCCGCGCAACGCCAGCAATTACCTGCTCGTGGGCTCGGACAGCCGGGCCGGGCTGAAGGCCGGTCAGGGGACGCAGGGCACCGGCGCCAACTTCGTCGTCGGCCAACGCTCGGACACCGTGATCCTGGCCCACTTCTTCGGCAACAGCGACAAGGCCCAGCTCGTCAGCTTCCCCCGCGACTCCTACGTCCAGATCCCCGCCTACACCGATCCCAAGACCGGCCAGGTGCATGCCGCCCGGCACGACAAACTCAACAGCGCCTTCGCCGTGGGCGGGCCCAAGCTCCTCGTCGCGACGATCGAGCAGCTCACCAACATCCGGGTCGACCACTTTCTGCAGATCGACTTCAACGGCTTCAAGGGCATGGTCAACAAACTCGGCGGGGTCGATGTCTGCCTGCGGCACGACGCCTTCGAGCACGACTCCGGCATCGCCCTGACCGCGGGCCACCACCACATCAACGGCGACCAGGCGCTGTCGTTCGTCCGGCAGCGCAAGAAGCTGCCCAACGGCGACATCGACCGGATCTCCCGCCAGCAGTTCTTCATCGGCTCGGTGGTGCGCAAGGTGTTGTCGGCCGGCACGCTGCTCAACCCGTTCAAGCTGAGCGGGTTCCTCGACATCGCCACCTCCTCGCTGACCGGTGACCAGCAGCTCTCCGTGGGCAACCTCAAGGACCTGGCGCTGCGGCTCCGAGGCTTCAGCGCCGGTGGGGTGATCTTCACCACGGTCCCGATCGCCGACATCGGCGGGGTCCGGTTCGGAGCGTCGGTCGTGCTGCTCGATGAGGCCAAGGACGCCGAGCTGTTCGCCGCGCTGCGCCGGGACCAGGCGCCGGACGCGCCGCCGGCCAAGAAGCCGGCCACCGCGAAGTCCACGCTGACGGTCAAGCCCGGGGCGGTGCGGGTCCGGGTCTTCAACGGCGCGGGTACCGCCGGACTCGGCCGCAAGGCCGCTGCCGACCTGACCGGCGTCGGCTTCACCATCGTCGGCGTGCCTGGGAACCGGGGATCAGGCGCCACCCAGACGACGATCGCCTACGGGCCCGACCGGGCCGATTCGGCCCGCACCCTGGCAGCCGCCCTGCCCGGCTCGGTGCTGCAGGAGGACCCCTCGCTCGACCGCACCCTCGAGGTCGTTGTCGGCTCGGGCTACACCGGCGCGAAGGCCGTCACGGTCACCGGCACTCCGGCGCCCCGCCCATCCACGAGCGCCAGCCCCAAGCCGAAGGTCGTGACGGCGCAAGACACCGCCTGCGCCCCGTGATCCTGCCAGGCCCCCGCGATCCCGCCCAACCACTGCTCACCCTGTACGCCGGGGCAGGGCGGGTCGAACTGTCCGGGGCCACCACCGCCAACTGGGTGGCAAAGTCGGCAAATCTGCTCGTGGACGGCTATGGCGGCCCCGAGCGGGTCGGGTTGCTGCTGCCGCTGCACTGGCAGACCGTCGTGCTGCTGCTCGCCGGTGTCGACGCAGGCGCCGTTGTCGCCGTCGTCGACGATCCGCAGGCCCTGGCCGGTTGCGATCTGGCGTTCGTGCTCGCCGGGCAGGCCGAGGCGGCCCTGTCCGCCGGCTGCCCGGAGGTGTTCGCGTTGTCCGGCCACCCGATGGGCGCGCCGCTCGGCCCGCTGCCGTCGATGGTGCTCGACTACGCCCGCGAAGTCCCGTCGTACGGCGACCGGTTCCCGGGTGGGCCGGCGCAACCGCCGAGGATCGAACTCGACGGGCAGCCGGTCGGCGAACTACCGGACCTCGGGCTCGGCCCGGCCGATCGGGTGCTGACGACGCTCGACCCGGCGACCGGTGACGGCCTGCGGGCCGGGCTGCTGGCACCGCTGGCCGCCGGGGCGGCCCTGGTCCTCGTGCCCGAGCCGGCGGCGGTCGACCTGCGCCGGATCGCCGCCGCAGAGCGGGTCACGGCGACGGTCGGGATCGACCTGCCCGGCGTACGCCGGCTGGCCTGAACAGCGCTCAGACGTGCTCGAAGTGGGGCATGGCGACGTCGAGCGCCTCGCTTGCGTCGTCCTCCCAGACGATGTCGCCGCAGACGACGTCGGCCCAGTCCAGGCAGCCGCCCTCGGCCGCGTAGATCGCTGAGGAGTGCGGGCCGGTCGTGTCGGCCAGGTCGAGCAGCAGCGTCAATGGCACGTGCGCCTGCAGCAGCAGGCTGATCGGGTGGACCGGCGTGATCGCCATGTCGTCTCCAAGAAGTCGGACAGGTGGACTCACATCACGTCGGCAGGTCCGGCCCAGCACTGGAGGGCCGAATGGGGGCCAATGTCGGCCGGCAACCGGCCCAGCGCCGGTCAGGCCCCGACGGCCCGGAAGCCGCCGTCGACGTGCACGATCGAGCCGGTCGTCGCCGGGAACCAGTCCGAGAGCAGCGCCACGCAGGCCCGCGCGACCGGCTCGGCGTCGGTGACGTCCCAGCCGAGCGGGGCCTTGTCCTTCCAGGCCTGCTCGAACATCGCGAAGCCCGGGATGCTCTTGGCCGCCATCGTCTTGATCGGCCCGGCCGCGACCAGGTTGCTGCGCACCCCGTGCGCACCGAGGTCGCGGGCGAGGTAGCGGTTGGCCGACTCGAGCCCGGCCTTGGCCACCCCCATCCAGTCGTACGCCGGCCACGCAACGGTCGCGTCGAAGTCCAGCCCGACGTACGACGAACCGGTGGGCATCAGTGGCAGGCAGGCGCGGGCGAGCGCGGCATAGCTCCAGGTGGAGACCTGCAGTGCGGTCGCGACGTCGGGCCACGGGGTGTCGAGCAGCCCGTTGCCGAGGCACGAGGCCGGCGCAAAGCCGATCGCGTGCAGGACCCCGTCGAGCTGGCCGCCGAGGCTGTCGGCGAGTGAGGCCAGCTGCTCCTCCGAGGTGACGTCGAGCTCGAGCACCCGCGGTTCGCCGGGCAGCCGCTTGGCGATCCGCTGGGTGATCGACAGCCCCCGACCGTAACCGGTGAGCACGACCTCGGCGCCCTGCTCGGTTGCCAGGCGCGCGACCGAGAAGGCGATCGAGGCCTCGGTGAGGACACCGGTGATCAGGACCCGCTTGCCTTCGAGCAGGCCGGTCACCGGCTGGCCCGGGCCTGCTGACGCTCGAGCTGCTTGTCGACCCGACGGTCCAACTCGGCCAGCACCATCGACAGCCGGTCCCGCTCGGCCTCGGCTGCGGCGGGCAGGCCCTCCAGGGAGAAGATGTTCCAGAAGTGCAGCATCGGCGCGACGACGTCGTCACGGTGCACCCGCAGGTCGTAGGTGCCGGCGCGGGCCACGATGGCCGCCCGGCGGACAAAGCCGGGGATCCCGGTTCCTGGCATCGCGAAGCCGGCCACCTCATCGGTGATCGCCGTGAGCGCCGCGGTGGGATCGATCTCCAGCGCCGCCGCGACCAGGTCGCGGTACAGCACCATGTGCAGGTTTTCGTCCTTGGAGATGCGCGCCAGCAGCCGGTCGAGACCGGGGTCCTGCGACAGCTGGCCGGTGCCACGATGGGCGACCCTGGTCGCGAGCTCCTGGAAGCTGACGTAGACGATGACGTGCAGCCCGTCTCGAAGGCCCGCCGAGAAGCCGCCGGACACCGTCGCCATCCGGTCGGTCTCGAGCTGGACCGGGTCGACCGCGCGGGTGACCGTGAGGTAGTCGCGCAGCGCGATCGCGTGCCGCCCCTCCTCGGCCGTCCACCGGTCCAGCCAGGTCTTCCACGCCTCACCGCGCCCGTCGCCCGGTCCGAGCAGCCGGGAGATCTCGGCGTTGTAGCCGGGCAGGTTGTCCTCGGTGAGCAGGTTGAGCTGCACCGAGGCGCGGACCTCCGGGGAGAGACGGCTCTGCGCCTCCTGCCAGGGCAGCTCGGCGAAGTCCTTGGCCTCACCCCACGGGACGTACTCGTGCGGCCACCAGTCCTGCGCCCTGGACAGGTGCAGGTCGAGGGCCGACTCCAGCCGGGTCGTGAGGTGCTCGGCGAGCAGCGGACGGGTCACGGTGGTCATGGGATCTCCAGGTGGTCGGCGATGGCCTGCTGGGTCTGCCGGGCGGCAGTCCAGAAGACCCCGCCCTTGGGCAGGCTGAGCAGTTGGGCGTTGGGGAGAGCCTGCGCCAGCTCGGCCGCCAGGTCCAGCGGGTGCAGCGGATCGGCTGCCTGGCCCACGACCAGGGCGGGGGCGATGATCTGGGCCAGCACGCTCCGGTCGACCAGCGGGCGGTCCTCACGCTGCGCTGTGGGGGCAGGGCGGCGGACCAGCTGCTCGGCCCGCCGCGCGAGCAACAGCGCCGCGCCGCGCCGCGCGCGACTGGCCTCGGGCAACTCGGCCAGCAGCAGCGCGGTGACCGCCGGCTCGTCACCCCGATCGATCGCCGCCCCGAGATGTTCGAGCCGGACCGTCGCGCCGTCGCAGCGGGTCGCGTCGATCGCGGCCGGCAGGACGAAGCCGAGCCGGTCGAAGCGGTCCGGCTGGGTCGACAGCAACCGCAGGAGCGCCCCCGAGCCGAGCGAGAGCCCGACGGCGCGAGTCGCACCGACGTGGTCGGCGACGGCCAGCACGTCCTGCGCCAACAGGTCGTAGTCCCAGCCCCGGGGGAGCGTGTCGCTGTCGCCGTGGCCACGAAAGCTCAGCAGCACCCTGGTGCCCTGGGCCCGGGTGGCGAGCGGCCGCACCTCGCTGCTGGAACCGCCGAGACCGTGGGCGAAGACGGTGACCGGCAGGCCGGCACCGGCGACGTCGAAACAGACCCCGGCGACCTGTCCCGTCGTGGTGACCGCCATCACCGCTGGCAGCGCATCGGTAGCAGCCCGGCCGGCGGTCGCCGGGGAGCCTTGGCCAGTTGCGTCACCCTGACGAGATACCCAGGCAAGGCGATGCGGAACGCGCCGGGTCCGCGGTCACCTGGTCAGCACGAGCGAGACGTCGTGCCCCCCGAAGCCGAAGGACGTGGACAGCGCCAGGTCGTGCGGGTGGACCCGGTTGTTGACCCGCACGGCATCGACGTCGGCCTCGTCGTCGGGATCATCGAGGTTCAAGATCGCCGGCACGATGCCGCTCTTGAGCGCGAGCACGGTGGCGATGGCCTCGACCGCCCCGGCGGCCCCGAGCAGGTGACCGGTGCACGACTTGGTCGCGGTGACCGGCGGGCGATGCCCCCCGAGCGCCGCGTTGAGGGCCCGCGCTTCGGCGATGTCGCCGAGCGGCGTCGAGGTCGCGTGCGCGTTGACATGGCCGACGTCGTTGGCGGACACCCCGGCGTCGGCCAGGGCGAGTTCGATGCTGCGGGCAGCGCCGACCCCGGACGGGTCCGGGGCGGTGACGTGGTGGGCATCGGAGGCCAGCCCCGCGCCGGCCAGGTGACCGTGCACACGGGCCCCCCGGGCGGCGGCGAAATCGGCCCGTTCGAGCACCAGGATGCCGGCGCCCTCACCCAGGACGAACCCGTCCCGACCCTTGTCGTAGGGACGGCTGGCCTGGTGTGGCGCATCGTGCCTGGTCGACAGCGCGCGCATCTGCGCGAACCCCGACAGGGGCAGCGGGTGCACGCAGGCCTCCGAGCCCCCAGCGACGACGACGTCGGCCCGGCCGCTGCGCAAGAGCTCGAGGGCCACCGCGAGGGCCTCCGAGCCGGACGCGCAGGCACTCACCGGGCAGTGCACGCCGCCCCGGGCGCCGAGCTCCAGCCCGACCGTCGCGGCCGGGCCGTTCGGCATCAGCATCGGCACGAGGTGCGGGCTGACCGCCCGCGGCCCCTTCTCCCGGAGCACGTCGGCCTGACCAAGGATCGTCAGCGCGCCGCCGATCCCGGAGCCGACGACAACGGCCAACCGCTCCGGCGCGACCTGCGGGGCGCCGGCGTCAGCCCACGCCTCGCGGGCGGCCACGAGCGCGAGTTGCTGCACGCGATCCAGCGTCCGGGCCTCGATCCGTTCGAGCCGACCGGTGATGTCGACGGTGGCAGCCAGGCGGGCGGGGAGCTCGGCGAACTCCGGCTCGTGCAGCAACCGGACCCCCGAGCGTCCTTCGAGCAGCCCGGACTCGAGCGCGGCCACGTCGGCGCCGAGCGGGGTGATGGCGCCGATCCCCGTGATCGCGACGGCAACCGTCACGCAGCGACCCCAGCATCCGAGATGTACTTGACGGCGTCACCGACGGTGGTGAGCTGCTCGAGGGCCTCATCGGGGATGCGTACGCCGAACTTCTCCTCGCAGGCCACGACGACCTCGACCATGGTGAGCGAGTCGATATCGAGGTCGGCCTCGAAGCGCGCCTCGGGGACGACCTTCTCGACGGGCGTGCCGGCGACCTCGTCGAGGACGGCGGCGAGCCCGGCGAGGACGTCGGGGTTGTTGGCAGTCGTCATAGGGCTCTCCTGGTGGCTCGCATGGGTGATGGGTTGATCTTGCGGTCGAACAGGGGTGCTTGGCCAGTCCGGATCAGGGACAGCGGACGACCTGCCCGGCGGCGGTCAACCCGGCGCCGAAACCGAACAGCAGCACAGCGTCGCCGCGTCGGATGGCACCTTCCTCGTGCAGGCGGGCCAACGCCAGCGGGACCGAAGCCGCGCTGGTGTTGCCGCTGTCGACCACGTCGCGGGACACCGCGACGGTGTCGGGCAGCCCGAGGGCCTTCACGACCGACTCGGTGATCCGCAGATTGGCCTGGTGCGGGACGAACGCGGCGAGCTCGGCCGGCTCGATCCCGGCCCGCTCACAGGCCCGCCGGGCCAGCCCCGGCAGCGCTCCGGTGGCCCACCGGTAGATTGCCCGGCCGTCCATCTTGAGCCGCAGCGGCTGGCCGTCGATGACGAGCTTCTCGTGCTGACCGCCGTCGTGGGTCCAGACGACCGGCCCGATGCCGTCGTGCTCGGCCAGGCCGACGACGGCCGCACCGGCGCCGTCGCCGAACAGGAACGCCGTGCCACGGTCGTACGGGTCGACCATCGGCAGTAGCTTCTCGCTGCCGATCACCAGCACCGTGTCGGCACTGCCGGCCCGCACCGCGTCGGCGGCGAGCGCCAAGGCGTAGGTGAAGCCCGCGCAGCCCGCACCGATGTCGGAGGCCCCGGCTTCGAGGGCGCCGAGCCGCGAGGCGACCTCGGGTGACCCGCCGGGCAACGGCCCTGGCATCGAGCACGTCGCCAGCAGCACCAGACCCACCGTCGCCGGGTCGATGCCCGCGGCGGCGAGGGCCTTGCCGCCCGCGCTGACGGCCATGTCCACGACGGACTCGTCATCGCCGGCCACCCCGCGGGTGACGATGCCGCTGCGCTCGCGGATCCACTGGTCGCTCGAGTCGGTCCGTTCGGCGATGGCCAGGTTGTCCTGCCGTACGCCGGGGCGGTGCGCGCCGAGTCCGAGCAGTGCCGCGCCCCTCATCCGACACCGACCGGCAGGTCGGCCGGGCTCTGCAGGGAGGTCAGCTGCGCCGTGGGCAGAGCCCGCTTGGCCAGCCCGGCCAGGACCCCACCGGGAGCCACCTCGACCACGTGCGTGGCGCCGGTCAGCGAGGCCAGGCACAGATCGAAGCGGACGGGTGCGGTGAGCTGGCCGACGAGCCGATCGAGTACCTCCCGGCCGTCGATGAGCCAGGCGGCGTCGGCGTTCGCCACGATCGGGCAGCTCGCGGCGCCGGGGTTCAGGGCGTCCACCCGGCGTTGCAGCTCCTCGACCGCCGGCAGCATGGCTTGGGTGTGGAAGGCGCCCGCCACATCGAGCCGGCGGACCCTGGCTCGGCCCGGCGGCGCGGCGGCCAGCGCGTCGAGCGCCGCGACAGGGCCCCCGAGCACCAGCTGGCCGGCCACGTTGACCGTCGCCACCTCCAGGCCGAGGTCGGCTGCGACCCGGCGTACGTCCGCGTCGTCACCGCCCATGACGGCAGCCATGCCGGTGGGCGCCGCCATCGCGGCGGCGGCCATCGCGGCGCCACGGGCAGCGGCGAGCTGCACGGCCTCATCAGCGGTCAGCACCCCGGCGACCACGGCAGCGGCCAACTCGCCGATGCTGTGGCCACACACCACGTCAGGACCGCGGCCCTCCGCGGCCACGAACGCCTCGGCCGACAGCAGCGCGGCGACCGTCAGCATCGGTTGCGCGACCGCGGTGTCGCGGAGCTCGTCGGCCGTGGCGTCGCTGTCGAGCCGGGTCAGGTCGAGCCCGGTCAGGCCGGACCAGTGGTCGAGTCGTTCCTGGGCCCCTGGCACGGTGAGCCATGGGCGGAGCATGCCGGGGCGCTGGGAGCCCTGGCCGGGAAAAAGGAGTACGAGCACCCTGTCACGATGTCCAGTCTGGGCCCGGTTCGCTCGGTCCGGCACGCACGGAGTCCCGCCCGGTTCGTTGTAGGTAACCTACAACGGCGATGTCCGGCCGAGCACCAGCGCGAGGCGGACCACCTGGGCCTCGCGCGGCACCGTGAGGTCGTAGCCGGTCGCGTCAACGATCTTCCGCAGGCGGTACCGCACCGAGTTGGGGTGCAGAAACAAGGCCCGGCCGGTCCCCTCCAGCGAGCCGCCGCAGTCGAGATAGGCGCCGGCGGTGCGGACCAGCTCGACCCCGGCTGCGGCCAGCGGCTCGTAGACCTCCGACAGCAACCGGCGGCGGGCGGTCTCGTCGCCGAGGACCGCGCGTTCGGCCAGCAGGGCGGCGGCGTCGACCGGGCGAGGGGCGCCCTCCCAGGCGGCCACCGAGGCGAGCCCGGCGAGGGCCTCCTGCACGCTGCCGGTGGCGCCCGGCAGGTCCTCGACGTAGGGACCGACGACGACGGGGCCGTCGGGCAGGCAGGTCGCCAGCCGGGTGATCACCGATTCGGCCGGTCCGTGGCCGCCGACCACCACGATCAGGCCACCGCCGCCCTCACCGACGAGCAGCGACAACGCGGCGTGCCGCGCCAGGGTGTGCAGCACCGCGAGCGCCCGGTCCAGCGGTTCGGAGGGCGTGCGGGCCGCCAGCGCGGTCACCCAAGCCGGCCGACCCCAGCCCAGCGAGGTGGCCCTGGCGACGGTGATGTCGCCGGTCTGCCCGCGCACCAGCGCGTCGACCACGCCCGCCTCGACCCGGGCGTCCCAGGCGCCCCGGGCCTCGGCGGTCGCGGCGTACACCTCGGCGGCGCCGAAGGCGACCTCGCGGGAGTAGCGCAGCACCGCCTCCCGCAGCTCCTGCTCGTGCCCGGGTGCGGCGAGCGAGGGCACCTGCTCCTCGAGCACGCTCACCACGGTGCGGATCAGCTGCACGGTCTGCTTCAAGCTGATCGTCCGGGCCAGCTCGCGTGGCGCGGCGTTGAACACCGCGGGCGTCGGCGCGGGTGACTGCACCGGATCGGCCAGCCAGTCGGTGAACGATGTCAGGCCGAGCTGGACGACCAGGCCCACATCGGCCCGCTGCGAGGCCGACAGGGTGGCGAACCACTCCAGCGACTCCATCTGCTGGACGGCGCGCGCGGACAACCGGTTGTTGGCCGTCCGCACCCGCTGCCAGGTCGCCTGCACCGGCTCATCCTGCCGGGTGCTCGAAGGCGCGGACGAGGTCGTCGTGCTGGTCGGGGTCGGCGAGCACCAGCACCTCGTCACCGGCCTGCAGCCTGGTGTCACCGCGCACCGCGAGCAGCTGCCGGTCGCGGACGACGAAGCTCACCCAGACGTCGCCTGGCAGGGTGGCGAGCGCTGCGATGGTGCAGCCGTCGGCCGGTGAGCCGCCGGCGATGGTCAGCCGCTGCACGCCCTCGGGCTCCTCAGCGAGCCGCACACCGAGCGCCCAGGGCTCGGCCTCGATCGTGCGAATCGGCAGGTGCAGCAGTCGGGCCGCCGCCGGGACGAGACTGCCCTGCCCGACGACTGAGAAGACCACGACGACCACCACGATGCCGTAGAGCCGCTCGGCGTCCGGGACCCCCGCCGCCAGCAGGAAGCTGCCGAGCAGGATCGGCACCGCGCCTTTCAGCCCGGCAAACTGCACGAAGGCGCGCTCCCCCCGGCGAAGCCCCGCCGGCAGCAGGCACAGCCCGACGAGGAGCGGCCGGATGGCGACGGCGAGGCCGGCGCCGAGCACCAGCCCGGGCACCCAGACGTCGGTCCGGGCCAGCACGTCGAGGTTCACGGTCAGCCCGAGCACGACGAAGGCGACGATCTCAGCCAGGCTGGCGAGCGCCGAGTGGAACCGTTCGATCTCGCGCTTGTACGGCGCCCGGGCGTCCCCGAGCACGATGCCGGCCACGAAGACGGCGAGGAACCCCGAGCCATGGGCCAGCGTCGCCACGCCGTAGAGCACGAGCGAGCAGGCCAGCGTGCGCAGCGGGTGCAGGGCCTCGCCGGGCAGCGGCACCCGGCGGATGAACACCAGCAGCAACCGGCCGCCGGCGACGCCGACCAGTGCCCCCACACCCATCTGCAGGACGAACTCGGCGCCGACCCGGGCGAAGGCCCCTACCCCGAGTCCACCGGCGGCGAGCAGGCTTGCCATCAACGCGATACCGACCGGGTCGTTCGCCCCGGACTCGCCCTCCAAGATGGTGCCGCTGCGGCCGCTGACCTCGCGCTGACCGAGCACCGAGAACACGACGGCGGGATCGGTCGGGGCGACGGCTGTGCCGAGCAGGACCGCGATGTACCACTGGAAGCCGAAGGCCAGGTGGGCCAGGACAGCCACCGCGGCGGTCGTCAGGAAGGTGCCGAGGACACCGACCGCGGCGATGGGTGCGGCTGCCGACCGGAACCGCGCCCAGCCGATGTGCAGGCCCCCATCGAACAGGATGCACAGCAGCGCGACGGTCACAATCCGCTCGACCGTGCGCTCGGGCGGCGAATGCAGGTCGGGGACGACTCGGACGGCAATCGCTGCGGCAGCGAGGAACAACGCCGGGGTCGGCACCTTGAGGCGTCCGGTCAGCCGGTTGGACAACACCGCCAGCAGGCCGGCGAGCGACGTCAGTAGCAGCAGCAGCGCGAACGGGGCGGTGTCGCTCATCAGCTGGTTCCCGGTCTCGGCGTACGGAAGGGCGCGTCAACCGGGCCCTCGGCGCGGTCCTACTTCAGCAGTTGTCGGGCCATCACCATGCGCTGAATCTGGTTGGTGCCCTCGTAAATCTGGGTGATCTTGGCGTCGCGCATCATCCGCTCGACCGGGAAGTCCCGGGTGTAGCCGTAGCCACCGAACAGCTGCACCGCGTCGGTGGTGACCGACATCGCCGAGTCGGAGGCGAAGCACTTGGCGGCCGAGGAGGCAAAGGTCATGTCCGGCGCGCCGCGCTCGGCCTTCGCGGCGGCGACGTAGACCAGGTGACGTGATGCCTCCACCTTCATCGCCATGTCGGCGAGCATGAACTGCACTCCCTGGAACTCTGCGACCGCCTTGCCGAACTGCCGGCGCTCCTTGACGTAGGCGACGGAAGCGTCCAGGGCCCCTTGCGCGATGCCGACGGCCTGCGCGCCGATGCCGAGCCGGGTGTGGTCGAGGGTCTTGAGCGCCGTCTTGAAGCCGGTGCCCTCCTCGCCGATGATGCGGCTGGCCGGGATCCGGCAGTCCTCGAAGTAGATCTCGCAGGTCGGCGAACCCTTGATGCCGAGCTTGCGCTCCTTGGTCCCGACCGAGAAGCCAGGGTCGTCGGCGGCGACGACGAACGCCGAGATGCCGTTCGCGCCCTGGCTCGGATCGGTGACCGCCATGACCGTGTAGTGGGTGTTGACGCCCGCACCGGAGATCCAGCACTTGGTCCCGTTGAGCACCCAGGTGTCGCCGTCACGGACCGCCCGGGTCTTCATGGCAGCCGCGTCTGAGCCGGCCTCGCGCTCGGAAAGAGCATAAGAGAAGGTGATCTCGCCCCGCGCGACGCCCGGCAGGAACTCCTGCTTGAGCTCCTCGCCGCCCGACAGGATCAAGCCGGTCGTCCCGAGCTTGACGACCATGGGGATGAGACTCGACGACGCACAGACCCGGG
>JBKJOO010000084.1:0-5678 GCA_046595615.1 Mycobacteriales bacterium
CGTCGACACCATGCTCGCGAATTACCCTGGTCAAAACCCAGCCCCGGCGCATCGAGCCCATGACGACGGAGACCGTCACGGCGCTGGCCCGGTCAGTCCCGGGCCGCTATTCGGCACTTATCGTGCTCGCGGCCGGCACCGGGATGCGCCAAGGTGAGTGCTGGGGTCTCACGGTCGACCGGATCGACTTCCTCCGCCGCACGGTTACCGTTGACCGGCAGCTCGTGACTTTACCCGGCAGACCCCCGACGCTGACGCCGCCGAAGACCGCGGCTAGCAATCGAACGATCACCCTCCAGCAGGTTGTCGTCGACGCGCTCGCGTCGCATCTCGCGGTCATCCCGGCCGGCGCAGAGGGCTACCTGTTTACGACAGCAACCGGTGCCGCGCTCGTGCGAGGGACGTTTTCGAAGATGGTGTGGCAGCCGGCCGCGAGGACGGTGGGTCTGCGCCCTGGCGAGACGTTCCACAGCTTGCGGCACTACTACGCGAGCCTGCTGATCAGGCATGGGGAGTCCGTTACGACCGTTCAGGCTCGGCTCGGTCATGCGTCCGCCGTCGAGACACTGAACGTTTACTCCCACCTCTGGCCAGACAGTGAGGACCGGACCCGCGAGGCGGTCGACTTGGAGCTCGGACGTCAAGATCATGCGGACCACGTGCGGACTGAGTCCCAACTCTGAGCGTGGTTGAGCGAGTGACCGCAGTTCACCAACTACCGCTGATCGGGCTGCGCCGCCGGGTCGAGTGGGGGTGGCGGCGGGGCACCCCACATCCAGGCGCGCAGCTGCTCCCGCTCGTGCACGAGGTCACCGATGTCGGCTTGCGCGTAGGCGTAGTCCGGCGCCCAGAACAGCGCGTCGAACGGGCACACCTCGATGCAGATGCCGCAGTACATGCACAGCGAGAAGTCGATCGCGAAGCGGTCGAGCACGTGGGTGACCTTGGCCCGGCCGCCGGTCGGGGTGGCCGGGACGACTTCCTTGTGCGAGTCGATGTAGATGCACCAGTCCGGACACTCCCGGGCGCACAGCATGCAGACGGTGCACGACTCCTCGAGCAACCCGATGACGCCGCGGGACCGGGCGGGCACCGGGGTCTGCCCAGCCTGCCGGTCGAGCGCCCGCCGCACGACGGCCAGGCCCTCCTCGAGGCTCATCCGGCCGGCCAGTCGGGGATACCGGGCGCGGTCAACCGGCGGCGCCGGTTGACCGCGGCCAGGTCGGCGTCGCTCTCGCCCGGCTCCTTGGCCCCTGGCCAGGGTTTGACCGCGCGGGCGGCCAGCGGGAAGTCCTTGCGCAGCGGATGACCCTCGAACCCTTCGGCGAGCAGCAGCGGCGCGAGGTCGGGGTGGCCGTCGAAGCCGATCCCGAACAGCTCCGCGGTGGCCCGCTCGTGCCACGCCGCGCCACCAAAGACCTCGGTCAGCGACGGCACCCGCGGCGCCTCACGCGGGCAGCGGGTACGCAGCACCAGCGCCTGCCGGTCGGTCGGCGACCACAGCCGCAGCACCACCTCGAAGCCGGCCGCCGCACGATCGACCGCGGTGAGCAGATCGAAGAACGTCAGGCCCAGCTCGTCGCGGACCGCGGTGGCGGCGAAGGCCCAGCGATCGCGTTCGACCTCGACCGCCAGGACGGCGTACGACGTGGTGGTGGGCGCGCCGAGCAGCGCCTCGACGCGGGCGGCGAAGCTCACGGGAGGCCGGCCAGTTGCTCGAGCGCGGCCAGCAGCGCCGCCGGTCGAGGCGGGCAGCCGGGGACATAGAGATCGACCGGGACGAGCTGATCGACACCCTTGGTGACGCTGTAGGAGTCCCAGTACGGCCCGCCGGAGTTGGCGCACGCGCCGAAGGAGATGACCCGGCGGGGCTCGGCGAGGCCGTCGTAGAGCCGCCGGACGGCCGGTGCGATCCGATCGGTCAGGGTGCCGCTGACGACCAGCACGTCGGCCTGCGCGAGCTCGGGTGCCAGCCGCGCCCCGAGGGCGGCGAAGGCTCCTTCGGTGAGCGAGGCGGCCATGAACTCGACCGCGCAGCAGGCCAGCCCGAGGTCGAGCAGCGTGAGGGTCCAGGCCGGACCCTCGGCCAGGACGACGGTGACCGGCGCGAGGTCGACGGCGATCACCCCGTGCGGGCCAGGACGTAGTCGGTCAGGGCGTGCAGCGCGTCGCGGGGCGCCCCGGCGGGGAGGGCGTCGGCGATCCCGCGGGCCGTCGCGGCGTACGCCGTCAGCCGGTCGCGGGCCTGACCGACCGCCGGGTGGGCCCGCAGCAGCGCAAGGGCATCGGCAAGCCTGGCGTCGTCGGTGAGGTCGCCGGTGAGCAGCTCACGCAGCCGGGCGCTGTCGTCGTCGCGACCGGCCAGGACGAGCAGCACCGGCAGGGTAGCGATGCCCTCGCGGAGGTCGGTGCCGGGCGTCTTGCCCGAGTCATCGGCCTCGGAGAGCACGTCGATGAGATCGTCGGACAGCTGGAAGGCCACCCCGATCACCTCGCCGTACGCCGCAACGGTCTCGACGTCGGCGGCGGGGGCGCCGGCCATCAACGCGCCGAGCCTGGCCGAGGTCGCGATCAGCGAGCCGGTCTTGTCGGCGACCACCTGCAGGTGGTGCTCGACCGGGTCCTCACCGGCGGCCGGGCCGGCGGTCTCGGCGATCTGTCCCTCGACCAGCCGGGCGAAGGTGCGCGACTGCAGGTGGGTGGCCTCGGTGCCGAGCCCGGCGGTGAGGTCGGATGCCCGGGCGAACAGGTAATCGCCGGTGAGGATGGCGACGGTGTTGGTCCAGCGGGTGTTGGCGCTCTCGGCGCCGCGGCGAACGGCCGCCTCGTCCATCACGTCGTCGTGGTAGAGCGTGGCCAGGTGGGTGAGCTCGACGACGACTGCTGCGTCGAGGACATCGGCCCGGCCCGGGTCACCGAAATGGGCGGCGAGCAAGGCCAACAGCGGGCGGAACCGTTTGCCGCCGGCCTGCACGAGGTGGCTGGCCGACTCCTGCAGCAGCGGGTGGCTGCTCGTCACGACGCTCATGAGCCGGGCCTCGACCTGCCCGAGCCCCGCTCGGACCGACGCGGTCAACGCCGGATCGGCGGCGTCGAGGACGCCGGGGACGTCGGATGCGACGAGCTTCACCGGATGAAGACCGCGGCACGACCGGTGAGGTCGAGCAGGGGCTGGGGCAGGACGCCGAGCACGACGGTCACCGCGAGGCCGAGCGCGATCGTGCCCGCGGTGTAGGCGCTCGGTACCGCCACCGTCGGTCCGTCGGGCAGCGGCTCGTTGAAGAACATCAGCACGACGACCTTGGCGTAGAAAAATGCGGTGATACCGCTCGCGATGACGCCGACGACGACGAGCGCGGTCGCGCCGCCCTCGGTGGCTGCCTTGAAGACCGCGAACTTGGCCATGAACCCGCTGGTCAGCGGGATCCCGGCGAGGGCGAACAGCAGCAGCGCGAAGACGCCCGCGACCAGCGGGCTCTTGCGGCCGAGGCCGGCCCACTGGGCCAGGTGCGTCGCTTCGCCGGCGCTGTCGCGGACCAGCCCGACGACGGCGAACGACGCGATCGTCGTGAAGCCGTAGGTCAGCAGGTAGAACAACGAGCCGGACAGGCCGTCGCGGTTGATGGCGATCACCCCGACCAGGATGAAGCCGGTGTGCGCGATCGAGGAGTAGGCCAGCATCCGCTTGACATCGGTCTGGGTGACCGCGAGCACCGCGCCGACCACCATTGTCAGGATCGCCACGGCCCACATCATCGGCCGCCAGTCCCACTGGGTCCGGCCGAACCCGACATAGATCACCCGGAGCAGGGCCCCGAACGCGGCGACCTTGGTGCACGCCGCCATCAGCGCCGTGACGGGTGTCGGCGAGCCCTGGTAGACGTCCGGGGTCCAGGCCTGGAACGGCACAGCGCCGACCTTGAACAGCAAGCCGACCGTCAGCATCGCCAGGCCCAGGTAGAGCAGCCCGTCGCTGTGGCCGGCCTGCCCGGTCGCATCGAAGATCGCGCCGAGGTCGACGCTGCCGGCGTAGCCGTAGAGCAGCGCCACGCCGTACAGGAAGAACGCGGAGGCGAACGCACCGAGCAGGAAGTACTTCACCGCGGCCTCTTGCGACAGCAGCCGGCGCCGGCGGGCCAAACCGGCCATCAGGTAGAGCGGCAGCGAAAGCACCTCGAGCGCGACGAACATCAGCAGCAGGTTGTTGGCGGCCGGGAACAGCAGCATGCCGCCGAGGGCGAACATGGCGAGGGGATAGACCTCGGTCTGGATGCCCTCGTGCTCGGCCAGCCGCAGGTCGTCGCGTGAGCCGGGCAGCGACGCTGCCTGCGAGACGACCTCGCCGCCGGAGCTGTCCAGCGAGCGCTCCGACAGCAGCAGGATGCCGCCGAGCCCCAGCACGCACAGCGTCCCCTGCAGGAACAACGCGGGACCGTCGACCGCGACGGCGCCCTCGGCCACGAGCCGCGAGGTGCCGGCCAGGACGATGACGGCGACCAGCCCGCCGAGCAGCCCCACGGCAGCGACGACGACCTGGGCGGTCCGCCGGCGGGCGGCCGGGACGAAGGCCTCGACGAGCACGCCGACGGTTGCTGCCGCGAACACGATGAGCAGCGGGGCGAGCGGTCCGTAGGCGATCGACGGCGCCTGGATGTTGGTGGGCACTGCGGCTACCGCTTCTGTTCGGCGACGGGTCGGGCCTGGGTCGGCGCCGGGTCGTGCGCCCCGACGTCCTGCATGGTGAAGCTGACCGCCGGGGTGATGACGTCGGTGAGCGGCTTGGGGTAGAAGCCGAGGACCACCATCAAGGCGATGAGCGGCGCGAGCGCGGCCACCTCCCGGAAGCGCAGATCCTGCATCCGCTCGTGCGCGGAGCTCAGCACACCCTGCATCGTGCGCTGGTAGGCCAGCAGGATGTACAGCGCGGCGAGCACGATGCCCACCGTCGCGAACACCGCGGCGACCTTGTAGCGGGTGAAGGTGCCGACCAGCACGAGGAACTCGCTGACGAACGTCGACAGCCCCGGCAGGGCCAGCGACGACAGCCCGGAGACGAAGAACAGCGCGGCGAGCACCGGCGCGACCTTGGCGATCCCGGAGTAGTCGCTGAGCAGCCGGCTCCGGCCCCGCACGACCAGGAAGCCGATGACCATGAACAGCGCGCCCGTCGACAGGCCGTGGTTGACCATGTAGAGCACCGCGCCGGTGCCGGCCTGCGTCGTGAACGCGAAGCAGCCCATCCCGATGAAGCCGAAGTGGGCGACCGAGGTGTAGGAGACCAGCCGCTTCAGATCCTTCTGCCCCATCGCCAGCAGCGCGCCGTACAGGATGCCGATGACCGACAGCACGATGACGTACGGCGCGAGGGTGCGGGCGGCGTAGGGGAACAGCGGCAGGCAGTATCGCAGGAAGCCGAAGGTGCCGACCTTGTCGAGCACGCCGACCAGCAGCACGGCGCTGCCGACCGGGGCCTCCGCGCCGGCGTCGGGCAGCCAGGTGTGGAAGGGGAACAGCGGCGCCTTGATGGCGAAGGCGATGAAAAAGCCGCTGAACAACGCGAGCTGCACCGGGTGGCTGATGTTGAGCTTGGACAGCGCGGTGAAGTCGAACGTGCCGGGGCCCTGACTGGTGGACACGACATACAGGCCGATCACCGCGGCGAGCATCAGCAGGCCGCC
>JBKJOO010000246.1:0-15994 GCA_046595615.1 Mycobacteriales bacterium
TCGCGGTCGACTGGGCCCTCGGGCACGCCGCGGTCAACAGCCGCTTCGCCGAGGCCGACCTCGCGTCGATCATCACCCACCACGCCCGCAGCCAGGGCACCGGGCCGCGGCACCAGGCCACCGAGACCCGCAGCCTCACCCAAGGCAGCGGCGGCTGGGCCGCGCTGCAGCGCCCCGACGAGCACGCTCCACCCGAGGCCACCGTGGACCAGGATCGGGTTCGGGGCGTTCATAAGCTTGTCGGCCCTGCCGGTCGCCGTGATCGACAGCGCTGCCACGTTGCTGGCCAGCCTCACGTACTGACTCCATCGGGACAAGGGTTGCCCGCACCACCTGCACAGTCAACGCCGAACCCGCGGGCCTGCTTTCGAGGTGCGCAAAGCGTGGAGGATGCTCGAAACTGGTCGCTCGCTTTAGGCGGCCGTGAAGGCTTGGACCATGCCGAGGGCGGCGTGCGGCAGGTGCGGGGCTGTGTCGTCGGGGACGAAACAGACCGCTACATACTTCCCCGGGGTGAGGTGCAGCTTCACCCACATGTGGCCGCCGGGCGCCAGTGCTCCACCGCCGCCCGCTGAGCCCACGATCGGCGGCGGCCCGGTGAGGCCGCTTTTGACCCAGGCGAGGACGTCGGTGGCTGTCTTCCCCGGGGCGAGTTTGAGCAACTGCAGCTCATGGGTGTCGGCGGTCGCGAGATTGCGGAAGCGGTACAGGCCGTTCCTTTTGACGATCGCCGGCATGTGGAACCCGAAGGAGAATGCGCTGATGGTGCCACGCACCCGGCCGTCGGGGCGGTCTTGCTCATCCTGGCCGCGGACAGTGAACGCACTGAACATGCCGTGGACGAAGTGCGGGGCCCCCTGGTCGCCGCCTTGCTGGAAGCACAGCGCGATGTAGTGCCCGGCTCCAAGGTTGACGTACGTCGACTGGAAGCCACCTGGCTCGATGGCGGCGTCGCCGCCGGCGGCGTCGGCCAGCACCAGGGCTGTGCCGCCCTGCGAGGCAAGCAACTGGGTGCGATACACCTCGGGGGTTATCCCATCGTGCAGTCGTACCAACTGCACCTGATGCGCGACCGTCCCGGCGTTGTGCAAGCGGATGTTGATCAGCCCAGCTTCGAGTTGGTCACTGCTGAGCCGGTAGCTCTCGCGGTCGCCATCGGGGCTGTTGCTGGCGGTGACGTCCAGCACACGCGTTCGATCCCCCCGGTGCTCAGCGGAGCCGGCATAGGCCGGAGCGGCGGTCAGTCCCGCCATCAGCAGGATCGCGGCCCCCACCACGGACAGGCCACGCCCGAACGGTCGCCAAAGAGACCTCGATGTCACCGTCCACGTCAGCCCAGGACTTCGTGGGAATGTCATGGATACCCCTCCTGGCCCGGACGGTCGATCCGTCACGGCCAACCTGTCCATCAAGGCGCACGGGGCACGGGGCGCTTGGCGAGCGGACCAGCAGACGATGACCCGACGGTTCATCATCAGCGAGCCATCCCGCCGTTGCACTGCACCAGCGGTGTACGCCCCGAAGCGACTCGGCGTCAAGAGCCAGCCGCCTTTCGTGCAGGTAACGCCGCAAACATCCCATTGACCGTGCTGTGCCGACAAATCCGGGCGTGGTCCAGCCCTCATTGTCAGGTGTGTGGGACTGGCCTACTGTCATCACGCAGGCCGCTGCCGGTCGGGACGTCAGTGCTTCACTGGACAGCGTTATCCAGGAGGCCCGGTGGCGAGTGCGGTTCACGACTACGCCGAAACAGTCGCCGCCGCACTCGGATTGGCCGGCGATGCGCAAGCAACGCAACTCCTAGCGGCCGCCGACGCGATTGACCTGGCCTTGGACGCACCGGCGACGATCGATGCGGCGCTCGCCCAGTGGAAGTTGGCAACGGATGGCCTCCGCGGCGAATTGGTCGCCTTCCTGCTCGCCCAGATCCCGGTTCCGCTGCCGCTGCTCGCTGCGAACGATGGCTGGACTTCGACCGAGGGAGTGCGCCTCGACGCGACCCTCGGGCCATTGTCGGTCCATGTGGAGAGTCCGCCGCTGCAATTTCCCGATCCGCGTAACGTCAGCGCGCCGCCGATCACCGTCGGACCGCTGCAGCCCAACAGCCTGACCGCACATCTGGAGGCTGGTCCCGTCACCGGTGACGGCTCGGTTGTTGTCCTGCCGGACGGGATCAGCGGCCTGTTCGCGATGCACCTCGGCGTGGTTGAGGTAGCCGCGCTCGCAAGTCTGCGACGGGTCGCCGGCGAGGGATCCTTCGCGGCCGTCTTCTCGGCCGGCTTCACCCCGGGCCTGCAGTTCGGATTCGGTTTTCAACTTTCCCGCCTTGGTGGGGTTGTAGGTGTGAACCGGACCATTGACACGGCAGCGCTCGCAAGCAGGCTGCGGGACGGCAGCGCCGGCGAGATGCTGTTCCCGTTGGACGTGGGTGACAGCGCGCGGCGGGCCCTTGCCGCACTCGAGGCGGTGCTGCCGCCTCACGTGGGGACCTCGTTGGCAGGGCCGACGATGAGGCTGTCCTGGCTGGAGGTCGCCGGGGTCGGTTTCTGCTCACTCGATCTCGGCATCCTGATCGAGCTGCCCGGGCCGCAGCGGATAGTCATTGTGGGCATCGCAAGGGCCGGTATTCCGCCGATCCTGAAGCTGCGCGTCGATGTGGACGGTGTCCTCGATTTCGTCCAGCAAACACTGGAGGTCAACGCCAGCTTGGTAGACAGCGGGTTGCTCGACATCTTCAGCATCTATGGTGACCTCGCGTTCCGGCAGTGCTGGGGTCCGCAGGCCTACACGGTCCTCTCGGTGGGTGGCTTCTACCCGGGATTCAGGCCCGAACCGGCGTCCATCCCAGCGCTGAAACGATTGGGATTCCATCTTGATCTGCCGATTCCCGGCATCACCCTGCGGGCCGAGGGCTACCTCGCCGTCACGTCCAATACGATCCAGCTCGGCGGTTGTTTCGAGGCCGGGATCGAGGCTGCCGGCTGCGGCGCCCACGGCTTTCTCTCCGTCGACGCCATCGTTCAGTTCACCCCGTTCCACCTGCACGCCGACGTCAGCGCGGGTTTCGAGGTCGAGGTCTTCGGCCTGACCTTCGGCGGTGTCCGGCTTGACGGCACCCTGGACGGACCGGGCCCGGTCATCATTCATGGTCGCCTCACGGTCGAAACCTTCTTGCACGACTTCCATTTCGACGAGACGTTCACCTTCGGCAGCGGCGACGGGCCAGCGGCCGTCCCACCGGCCCGGGCCGCGCGGGTACTCGCCGACCACGAGGTTCGGCCGGCATTGCTTCGTCCGGTCGGCGGTCCGGACCCTGATACGGTGCCCGCTCGACGGCCCGTCCCGGTTGGGTTCGCCCTGGTTGCGCCGCACGGCGGGGTCGGTTGGCAGCAGAAGCGGGTGCCGCTGACAATCCCGGTCGATCGGCTGGACGGCGCCCCACTCGGCCGCGTTCAGCAGGTGACTGCCACGGTCCCACACCAAACCTCGGGACTGGATGACCTGTTCGCACCCGGCCAATTCATCACCCTTAGCCAGGCAGAGTCGCTGAACCGGCCGGCATTTGAATTTCTGCCGGCCGGCGTCGTCTCGGCGGGTGGGGATGACCTGCCCGGACCCTCGGCCAGCCAACCCACCACGCTGCACGAGTTCCGCAAGGTCCGCGGTGAGCTGCACCTGGACCTGGGGCTCTCCAACATGTTCGCGCTGGAATTCCCGGGCATCATGCTGGGCATGCTCGCCGCGCGCGATGCGGCACCGGTGCTGGCCAGCCTCCGGCCGCTGGTCACGGCGGCGAATCCGGTGTGGGTCAACAGCGCCGACGGCTCCGTGCATCCCAGCGCGACAGCTGCCTTCCAGGGCGCCCGGATCAGCGGAGACCCCGGTGCGTTCGCCGTCACCGCCACGGATCTCGCCAAACCCGTTGCGCTGGCTGGTCTCTGATGCCCGAGTTCCTGGCCTGGCAGCGGCCGGCGGTGTATGCATTGGCCACCAGGACCCTCACCGGGGCACGGCTGGATGCCTCGCTGCCGATCACGCTGCACGATGACATCGGAGAAGTTTCCGCTACCGCGTCCTTCCTGCTCGCCGGACCTGGCGACGTCGAGCGGCTGCACGCGCGGCAGGTGGTAGGCCGCCGGCCGCATCCGGGCTGCATCGACGCCGAAACGACGATGATGCCGTTCGTCGAGCTCGATGCGGCCGACCTGCCCTGGCGTTTCTCGCCGGTGCCCTACGCGGCGGGGATGCTGGCGGTGCGGCCGTGGATGGTGCTGGTGGTCGGCACTCCCGATGAGGTGCAGCGGCTCGCCGATGGGCGGGTCACGCTGTCGGGCGCCGAGTTGTTCGGCACCCACCCGCTGGCTCAATCCTTCCTGTGGGCGCACGTCCACGTGACGCCGGGACGAACCTTCTCGCGGATCATCAGCCCCCGTGAACTGGCCCTGGATCGGGACTATGTGGCGGCACTCGTTCCGGCGTGGCAGGCCCAGTTCAACGCCGACGGGACCAGCACGCTGACCGATTCCTGGCCGGCCGCACAAGCGTCCGTCACGCTCCCCTGCTTCGACAGTTGGACCTTCCACACCACCGCCGACCCAGGAGATTTCGCCTCGATTTCGCAGCTGCTGGAGCCGCTGAGCGATGCGGACTCCGCGATGCTGCGGGCCAAACAGTTCGGCCGCGCCAAGGTGGGTGTCGGCCCGCTGCTCGGCAGGACACTGGCAGCTGGCGGTGCACTGACTGTCGTCCCCGAACCAGGTGGTGACCCACCCGTCACCGATCCACTCCCAGCCGACGTGCGCGACACCGTCACAGCGCTCACCGCGAACTTCGAGGTGGGCGGTCGCTGGGTCTTGACGCTGCCCCGCTACGACGCGCCGTGGTACCCGGTGCCGGTCGACGGCCAGCCTTGGACCTGGCCCGCACCCACCGACGAGGTGACACCTCCGGGCTGGCGCACCCAGCTCCGGACCGATCCTCGCCACCGTGGCGCCGCGGGCCTCGGTGCCTGGACGGCGATCTCCTGGCAGAACAAGATCGCCGACGGCGCCGCACGCCAGGCCGGCGCGGTAGCAGCTGCCGGCCAACGTATCCGGCACCTGGTACTTGGCCTGCGGGGAAGCGCGAGTCTGTGGAACCGGCGAGTCCCCACCGACTCGATCGCCCGGCTGGCGACACTGTCACCGCTGCTGGGCCGGATGCCCGTGGGCATCGGCGGTAGCGCGCTCCAGGCCATCGGCGGCCGAACACCCACACTCGCCCCGGCATTGTTCTCCAGCGCCGCCCGGCGCATGCTGCGCCGGCGGGGGCCGCTGGACCGCGCCTCAGCGCCGGGAGCGACGTCGCTGGCCACACTCATCGCCACGGCCAACCGCTGCCCGGATACACAGAAGCTTTCCGGCGACGACGCCAAGGTCACCGACCTCGCCAACACCGAAGCCGAGAAATTGACCGGTCAGCTGAACCAGCGCAGCAGCACCGTACTCACCACGTTTTACTCGGCCGACCACCCCGACCCCGCCCAAGCAGCCCGGATCGCCGAGTCAATCGAAGTCACCGGTCTTCCCGCTGTCCTCGTCGGCATCGCCGGACAGCGGCCACCCGGAACCGACTGCCGCCCGCTACCCGATCTCAGCGCATTCGCCGACTCGATCGCCGCCGGGGTCAACCCAACCGTAGGCCGTCCGGTGGTCGTCGACCGGGTGCTCGGCGGCCTCACCGGACTACGCGAACCGGTCCTTGCCGAACCCGACATCGCCCCCGAGATCGACATCCCGCTCTGGAGCTTTCTGAAAGACAATGCCCCTGATTGGCTCCTGCCCGGCGCCGGCGACATCCCAACAGATCGGGTGCTCGCTGTGCAGAGCAATCCAACTTTCACCGAAGCTTTGCTGCTCGGAGCGAATCATCAGACCCTCGGCGAGCTGCGTTGGCGCAACATCCCGATCACCGCGCGGTGGACTCCGCTGCGCCGGTTTTGGCAACGGATCGACGTCCAGGGTGATCAAGCCAGCGTAGATATTCGCCCGGTAGTCGCGCTGGACACCGACCTGCCGCTGTGGCCCGACGGCACCGAGCTCGGTGACGTCAGCCATCTTTCGGACCCGGACCAGGGGGCGTCGCTGGTGGTGGTGTTCCATACCGAGCTCTTCAGACGCTATCCGACAACCGCGGTGTATCTCACTCCCAACCCAGATGGCGAGCGGTGGCTGGACGTGCCAAACGTCGATCAGTCGCCCCTCGATCGGAAGTACCCCTCATTCAGCGGCAGCCTCAATCCGGACCTGGTCTTCTTCGGCTTCGACGTCGCGCCGTCGGCGGGCAGCGATCATTGGGTCGTGCTCGAAGAGCCGCCACCCGGCTACCGATTCCTGCGACCAGGCGCCGACGGCTCACCGACCGCCGCCGGCATCACCGACGCGGCAACTTTTGCGAGCAAGACCTTCTTTCCGCCGACCCGCGTCTTCCTCGGAAACCTACTGTGACCGCGCGGCGCGATGAAGTGCAGACCGCCCGCAGCGCACGGCAAACCGGACAGCGGCGGACCGCCCAACTGACTGCCGAGCTCGCGGCGATACCAGGCTGGCTGCAGGTCGGCGACCCAGTCCGGTTGACCGACCCGGTCGATCGGGCGGCGGCCCAGCAGGCCGCCGGCCTCGTCGCAGACCTGGTGGCCACCCACCGGGGTGTGGCGGCGCTGGACGCCGAGCTCGACGCGTTGGACGGCACCCGACCAGCTTCGGCCTTCCGATTCGTGGAATGGTCGAACTGGCTAGCCGGGGTTGCCGATGCGCCAACCCTGCTGGCGCAGCTCATGCCCGACCCACGACGGCAGTTCCTGGGCGTTGAACCGGTGATGACCCAGGCGACGGCACAACGCATCGTCGACACGGTGGCAGCCAACGGCGGACATGTTGGCGACGGGCAGCAGTTCGTCACAGATGCAGCGCTGGCCGACGACGACGTGTTCGACCTGGAACACACCGCGATGGTGCGGCTCGATCCGCTGCCCGCCGACCAGAGCATCGGGGTGCTGCTGCCGCTACGCTTGGAAACCCGATTCCGTCGACCAGCGGCTGCAGGGGACCCCTGGCGACTCCGGATCAGGGTGTATCCCGACCCGGTCGCCCTCGCCGCCCCACCTTCAACCCCCACCCAACCCGAAGCAAACCTGGTGGCATCGTGCTGGTCACGCTGTGCAGGCGAGCTCAGCGGCGATGCGGGCGAGGCGGCTTTCCGGTCGCTGGCATCGACCGTCGGCGGCGGCCGAGCGGCCTATCTGCTGCGGACCGTCCCGGTGACCCGATCCCGTACCGATTTCGTGGCCGACGGTGCGTTCCGGCCGCCTGGCCTGGTCACCGACGGGTACCGGGCGGCGCTCCCGGAGGTTCTCCACGTGTGGGGCGACACCGGCAACGGCCTGACCCTGCTGGGCGAGCTGACCCCAAACCTCGCCGAGATCGCCACGCAAGCCGACCTCGGCACCGCGATGGCCGACCTGCGGGCCGATCAGGTTCCTGAGAAATGGTGGACGTCCTACCAGGCCGCCCTTGCTGTCGGGCTGGCGATCGAGGTGGACGTCCCGGACGGTCCGGGTGGCCCGCCGGGACCCCACGGTCCGACGTTCTCGGTGCTGCTGGTCACCGGCCTCTCCGACCGGGAGATGCAGCCGGTGCTCCAGGCTCTCGCCGACAACGGCACGCTGGCCGTCGTCACCCCGATGAGCCCGACCAACACCGTCGCAGGTACAGCCGCAGCGGACCTCGGTCGCGGTGCCGCCGGCTGGCTGCAGGTTGCCTCGACGGTTGGATCGGGGTCCGCCAACGGACTCGCCGAGGTGCTGACCGGCCATCCGCTGCTCGACGGTGTCCCGGCCGCTGACACCAGCCTGCAGGAGGCGGTACCACCCCTTGTTGCGGCTCTGTGGCCGGTGCTGTGGCAGCGCTGGCTCAAAGACGTCGAGGGCTTGGGCGTTGAGATCATGCGGATGGGCGACTGGGCCGCCAGGGTTCTCGCTCCCCTCGGGCCCTTCCCGGCGATCCGGGTCGGCGATGTTCCCTACGGCGTTCTCCCCGGGGTCGACCTCTCGAGCTGGGTGTCCCCGCCGGGCGATCCGGTGTGGGAATCGGCCATCGCCGCGATGTTCGGCAACTCCCGCGCCGGTGCGCCGGACATCATCTCCGCTTGGGCTGCGGCCGGCGTCGCCGGCGGCTCGGCCCAAGGTGCGGACGCCGACCGGCTGCTGGAAATTATCGGCCGCATTCCGACCAGCCGCCAACTCGGATCGCGGGCGTACCTGCCGTTGGAGGCGATCGCATTGTTGCGCGCCGCCGCCCTCGGCGCGGACCCCCTCCAGGTCGTGCAGGAATGGCGCGCCGCCGCCGAGATCCTCAGATTCGGGCCGGACGCGACGAGGCGTTACGAACCTTTCGGGTACATCCAGCCGGCCGTGGACGGAGAGGGCCCGCTGGGCGAACTCCTCACGCAGTACCTGAAAACCAGCTGGGAGGAACTCGCCCACGGCGCCCAGAAAGACCCTGGCCAGCCGGACAAGTCGCCGCTGCTGGCCAGGCTGATCCGGCAGGCATTACTCCTGACCCAGGCCGAAGTGTCCAGACTTGACGACGACCACTGGCCCAGCTGGACGGCGTCCTACCTGCTCCCACTCGACCACGCAGAACAGCTGGCCCAAGACGCCGCCCGCGGACCGGCCGTGCCACGGCTGCCGGACTACGCACAGCAGCGCCTCGACGCGCAGTACCCGCCGGATCCCCGCGTCGACGCCATCGTCCGGCAATTTCACGACGTTCGACATGCAGTGCAGCAGCTGGTGCAACTCGGCGACGCGCTGCTCGACGGCCACCCGCTGGCGGCCGCTGTGACCGCCGTCATCGACTCGTCCAGTCATCGGGTAGACCCCTGGATCACCGCCCTGGGCACCCGACGCTTGCGCCGCCTCGATGCTCGGGCTGTACCCCGCCGGCTCGGCGCCTACGGCTGGGTCGACGATCTCAGCCCGGCCGTCGATCCAACCCCACCGACCAACGCCGGCCTGCTGCACGCACCCGGCCACGCGCAGGCTCTCGCCGCCGCCGTGCTCCGCGACCACGCCGTCCACGACGATGACCCTCGCTGGCAGATCACCGCACGCTCCGACCTCGTCCGGCTCGCCGCCCGCATTGGCGACGATGTGCGGCTGGGCATCCACCTCTCCGAATCGCTTGGACGTGAGATCGAACGCCGAGCCGGCGATCCCGGTGCTGTGCTGAACTTGCGCCGCAGATTCCCGCCGCGGCCCGAGCAGGCCGGCCGGCGCGTCTGTGATGGGCTGGCAGTCCTAGATGCCGCAGCAGCGCTGGTCCCGCCCGAGACCGGACCGCTCGATGACCTCCGGCAGGTTCTCGACACCTACGCCGACCTCCTCGTCGCCGACGCCGTACACGACGTCGTGTCCGGCCGGGCCGCCCAGGCTCAGGAGTCCATGGAAGCCGCCGCCGGACTCGGCGCACCGCCAGAATTGCGGCTGCTTCGGACGCAACGCCAAGGGGCCACCATCCGGACCACCGTCCTGATCGCGCTGCCGTCGGCCATCCCCGACATGGCTTCGCCCACCGCCATCGCGGACCCCGCCTTCGCAGCGCTGCTGAACACCGAGTTCGGGCCCGCGGCCACCTGGACCTGGACCAGTGAAGGCGGGTCAGTGACGCTCGCCGACCTCGGCTTGGAGGTCCCCGACGTCGCGCTGACTCCCCAGCCACGGCTCGACGCCCTCGCCTCCGGTCTCCTGGGCTCGCCGGTCACCGGCGGCACCGCAGCGGCCAAGCGGCCTCAGCTCGATCGGGTCTGCTCGCTGCTCGGAGCCCAGCGCGATCCGACCGACCTGATCGGCGACAGTGACAGCGCCGCCGATGAGGCACGGGCTCGGCTCGTCGCGTTGCGGGCCGCTGCAGCCACCATGCTGGCCGATCTGTCGGCCGACCCGCCCAACGCATCCGCGGCTCGCCGCTGGGGCCTGCCCGACGATCCCACCGAGGCAGATCAATTGCTGACCGCCCGGCTCGACCAGATCGGACCTGACATCACTGATCAGGCAGCGGATTTCGCGACGCTGGCCGACCGCATCCGGACGTTGCTCGCGCCCGCCTCGGCGCTGCCCGTCACCTACACCATGACCCTGCCAGCTGTCGTCGCCACTGCCACGCTGGACCGGGACTGGCTGGAGATACTCGCATCGGTCCGGCCCGCGCTCGCCAGGCTCGAGGCTCATCAGTTGCATCGGGGCTGGCCGGTGGCCGCGACCAAACCAGACTCGATGTGGACCGTACCGACAAACGGTGATCGCCAGACAGTCGTGTACGGACCGGCCGCGCAAGGGGGCGGCCCGGTCGCCGTCGCTCTGGTGGACGACTGGGCAGAGACCGTCCCCAGCACCCGGCACACCACCCACGCCGCGTTCGGTTTCGAGGCGCCTCGAGCCCGGGCGCCCCAGTCATTGCTGCTCGCGATACCGCCGAACGAGGCCGTCGCATTGACCGCAGCAGCACTGCCGGCCATCGTGCTGTCCGCGCGTCAGCAGGCCCGCGCGCGGATGGCCCAACCCGACCAGCTCACCGACTGGTCGCTCGCGGTGCCGATGTCGATGGTGCTGCTCACCGGTCCCGCCGGCGAGTCATTGGTCAGCCCGTGATCAGCATCAACCAACGAGGGAGCCGGCGATGACCTGGGAGATCTATCGCCGGCTCGAGCCCGTACCACCGTACGGCGACGTCCAACGCGGGTTTGCCGCCGAGCTCGCGGACCCGCTGTGGATGCTCGGCCGGCAGTGGCAGGTCGGCGAGCACGCCGGCGAAGACGGCGGCACACCAACGGTCGTTGAGATGAAGGTCGCTCATACGCCGCTCGAATTGGTTGCCGGGCTCGACCCGACGGTCGTGCCGGCAGAACCGCTCGTCGAGGGCTCCGCGGAGGACTGGTGGACAATAGGTCGCCGAGTCCGGGTAGGCCGGGCGGCCGCCGCAGCGCTGACCGATGAGCAGCGGTCGGCCGCGGCGTTCGGAGTGTTGCCGGAGCCGTACGGCGATACGTTCACCGGCGAGCTCGATGGCCTTGCCCTCTGGCGGGCGGGTTTGATCCCAGCCGGCGAGCCCGCTGTCGCGGGGTTAGTCGAGCGGGAGGATTTCTGGCAGACCGAGACGCTGACGTACGACGCCAGTATCCCGGTCGGCGGCGCGACCTTACGGGTCACGGGCCATGGCGGCGGCGAGGTCGACTGGTACACCGCTGATGCCGACACAGCCATCCAGGCACCGGACTTCGCGCTGCGGCAGGTCGTGCCGCAGCGGCTGCACTACCCCGGTGCGCCGGCGCCGCGCTGGTGGCAGATCGAGGATTCCGCAGTGGACATAGGTGGCTTCCCGCCGGACCGTTCACATCTTGCGACCGCGCTCTTGATCGAGCTCATCTGCGATCACGCCAACGACTGGTTCACCGTTCCGGTGCCCTCACCCGCGCCGCCTGTCCCGAACGGAACACCCGCTCCCAGTTCTGGTGTCGTCGTCACCCTCGATGCGCCCCGGGTCAAGGACAGTTTCGATGACTGGTGGGCTCTCAGCATTCCGCCGGGGGACGCCGATCCGCCGGCTGGCCCTGACGAGGCGGCCGGCCCGTGGTCGCTGTTCCGCACCGCAGGTTTCGACCGGTCCTCGCTGGTCGTCTGGCCGACCGCGACATCGCCGCTAAGCGGCCCGGCCATTGATGATGTCTTGCTCGGTGTCGACGAGGACGCGAACCTCATGTGGGCGGTGGAACTGCGCGCCAATGGGCTGGATCTAGCGCTGTCCGCCGACAGTTCGGCCGCTCTGCTGGAAACGCGGCGGACCGGCACCCGCGACTTCGTCTGGCAGCCTTCAACGACGCTGCCTGAGCACTGGCATCCCTACCGGATCGAGGGGCGGGTGGCTCCGCAGCGCCGGGTATTCGTTCAGGGCCTGGTGGCAGACCTGAGCAAGACTCCGGTGGTGCCTAGGGCCGGGGCGCAATCGGAGTTGATCGGTGCCGGCAGGGGGCATGAGCTGGCCGCCTCCTCCGTCCCCAACCAAGGGTTACGCCTCGATCGTCGGTTTATGCTGGCCCGCGGGACCGACGGTAGACCCGTACTGTGGCGCCAGCGCCGACGGATTCCGTTATTGGCCGGGCCGGTCTCCCATCTGCGCTTCGACCTGCTCCAAGAACTGACGAACGCCTAAGCGCGGATTCGGGGTGCCGAATCCACGTGCGTGGACGTGCCGACAGCTCTGTCTGCTTAGGATCCGGTCAGCACCGATCCGCGAAGCGTTGAGTTGTGCCAACGGTGAGCTCGGAATCACCGTTTCCCAACAGCGGGACGCCTGGGCGCCCCTGCACACTCGGCTGGCAGGCGAAGAAGAGCCGACCGACGTCGAGCGACCGCTTCCCGGTTTCGATGGGCTGCGCAAAACATGCCATCCGCTGGGTTACTGTATCCGATGAGGTACCGTATTCGCATGGATACCGGGGCACCGGCCGGGCTGCTCGAGCGAGCGCGCCGAGCCGCCCGGCTCACCCAGCAGGAACTCGCCACGCGCGCCGGCACCTCCCGCCCGACCGTCTCGGCGTACGAGCACGGCCGGAAGGTCCCAACCCTCGATACGGCAGTTCGGCTCCTGCAGGCGGCTGACCATGATCTTGAGCTTGTTCCGAGGATCACGTTCACTGACCACAGCGTTCGAGCTCGGCTTCTCGCCGTTCCCTCCTC
This sequence comes from Mycobacteriales bacterium, assembly GCA_046595615.1. Taxonomy (GTDB): domain Bacteria; phylum Actinomycetota; class Actinomycetes; order Mycobacteriales; family SCTD01; genus JAYSQK01. The sequence continues at coordinate 12,773 of JBKJOO010000246.1, forward strand.
GCTCCCCCGGCTGCCGCTCGAAGCCGCCTTCGCGAAGGTCGAGCTCCCCCTGCACCTGTCCTGGTCCAGCCCTTCGCGCAGCTTCGACCTCTCCGACCGGAACGACCGTGCCCGCGTCTACGAGACCGTGCTTCGCGAAGGCGTAGCCCAGGACGTCCTCACCTACATCGACGGCGCCCTCCTCGTGGACCTGTGGCCCGACCTTGTCCTGCCCAAGGCGGTTCGAGCAGCCTGGGACCCAGTCGTCAACGCCCGCCGATGACCACCCGGTGACCGCCACTGACCCACCCACCGAGCTCACCCCCTTCCAGATCGAGGTTGCGCAGCGCTTCTTTGCCATGCCCGAGAGCGCCGGCTTCCTGCTGGCCGGCGGAGCTGCCCTGCTGGCGCAGCGCCTCACCCAGCGCCCGACCCAGGACCTCGACCTGTTCACCCGCACCGCAAACGGGGTCCCCGAAGCGAGAGACGCCTTCGAGGTTGCAGCCAGGTCTCGGGGCTGGGAGGTAACCCGGATCCACGACGGCGACACATTCTGCCGACTCACCGTGACCGACCACGAGACCCTGCTCATCGACCTGGCCCTGGACAGCCCACCCCAGCTACCGCCGACGGTGACGTTCCTCGGCCCGACCTTCGCGCCCGAAGAGCTCGCCGCCCGCAAGGTCCTGGCCCTGTTCGACCGGGCCGAGGCCCGTGACTTCGCCGACGTCTACCAGCTCAGCAAGGCCTTCCAACCAGCCCTACTGGTCGAACGGGCAGCAAGCCTGGACCTAGGCTTCTCCCCCGAGCTCCTTGCCCAAGCCACCACGACGCTCAGCCGCTTCCGGGACACCGACATCCCCATCGCCGCGGCGGAGCTGCCACTGCTCAAGGCGTTCTTCGCAGTCTGGACCGAGACCCTGAAATTGTCGTCCTGACCGCGCGTTCGCGGTGCGAGACGACGTCCAGGACCTCACTGGCGCAAGGCTGAATCCCGTCAGGAGCCTCCTCAGCGAGCTTGCTTGGCCGTGTCATCGTGGGGCCAAAGCAGACTGACAGGGCCACCTGATTGGTTGTCCGCAACGTATGGGCAATTCCCTCTTCGAGTCGCTCTCGGCTACCCCCAGCGCCTGAGCACGTGTCACCCAAACAGCCACTCACCGTCGGTGATAGTGAGGGACGGCAGGTCAGGGCATCTACCAGATCATCATCCGGGTCTACTCGTTGTCGTGTGAATCGAGAAGGTCAGACGTTCTCGATTCGGGTATTCGGTCATTACGCTGAAGTGCGCAGGCCATCCCCACCATTTACGCCGGCCCGCTTGCGACGACCGATAGGAAATCCACGCCGCTCCACCGCCCTATCGATGCAAGATCATCGGTTAGGCCCGCGGCCTAACGTAGCCCGCGCAACCCTGAGTAACCCGGCGCAACCCGGAGCCAGACACCCCGCCTGAGCTGCGATAACATCAAAACTGCAGGTCAGCGGCTATGCGGGCAATGGGTTCAAGTCCCCCCTCGGACACGTTGCGAAAAAGCCTCTGGCGCGAAGATTCTCTTTACCCAGTTGCTTTGAGGGGGTTGAGGGTGACGTCGAAGCCCATCTGTCGGAGTTGGTTCAGGGCGCGTTGCTTGGTCTTCTCGGGGTTGAGCTGGGTGAAGTAGTCGCCGCCGAGGTCGTCGTAGAACACGCCGTTGGTGATCATGTTCCAGATCGCGATCAGCATCGCGTGTTCGACCGCGACGATGGCCTTGACCGGCCCGCGTCGGGAGGCGATCCGGCGGTACTTCGCCGCCAGGTAGGTGTCGTGGCTGCGGGCTGCCGACAGTGCTGCGATCCCAAGAGCACCTTTGAGGTAGGGGTTGCCGGGTCGGGTCTTGGTCGACTTGATCCGGCCGGCGGACTCGTTACAGCCTGGGCAGGTACCGGCCCAGGATGCCAAGTGCCCCGCGCTCGGGAACCGGCTCATGTCCGCGCCGGTCTCGGCGATGATCACGTCAGCGACCAGCACGCTGATCCCCGGGATCGTCACGATCAGGTCCCGGGCGCCACGAAAGGGCTCGATCACCACCTCGATCCGGGCCGTGAGCTGGGCGATGGCGTGGCTACGTTGGTCGATCAGGTCCAGATGCACCCGAGCCAAGAAACCGTGATGGTCGGTGAACCGCCCGGTGAGAGCCTCGGTGAGTGCCGGGATCTTGGACCGCAACCGGCGTTTCGCCAGATCGGCCAGCGCTGCCGGGTCGCGTTGGCCGCTGATCAGCGCATCCAGCATCAACCGTCCAGACACGCCGCTGATGTCGCTGGCTACCGACGACAGCTTGATGCCCGTGTCCTCCAGCAACTTCTCCAGCCGCTGGATCTCCTTCGCGCGTTCGCGCACCATCGTGGTCCGGGTCCGGGTCAGATCCCGGAGCTGCCGGATCGGTGCCGGCGGTACGAACGAAGCACGAACCAGCCCGTGCGCACCGAGCTGCGCCAACCACGCGGCGTCGGACACGTCCGTCTTACGCCCCGGCAGGTTCTTGACGTGCCGAGCGTTGACAAGCATCACCTCGAACGGGGCGTCCTCGAGCAGGTAGTAGAACGGCTTCCAGTAGTCCCCGGTGGCCTCCATCACCACCAACGTGACCTGCTCGGCGATCAGGTGCTCCCGCAACGCCAGCACCTAGTTGGTGACCGACCCCCACGTCGTCACCGTCGACCGAGCCGCCGCCCGAGTGCCGCTGGCAACCCGGACGCACACTTTGGCGTCCCGCTTGGATACATCCAGTCCCGCACACCGCGAGTGCAGCAGATCCATCAGCTGTTCCTCCTCCTTAACCCGACGACGATGGTGACGTCCGTCCCGGGGAGGGCAAGGAGATTCAAAAGTCTGGCGCTCGTGCTCAAGGCAACAATCCACGGTTCCCGTGGGAGCCCTCCGCCACCATGCTGACCTACAGGCTCGCAGGCACTACAGAGGGCTTACGGTGTCCAACCGGAACGAACGCTCCCATCGTGCTCCCGCACGGTCGGATTGACCAGAGCCCACCGCGCCGCAGCCCGCGAATCTTCGCGACCCCCGGCGAGCACGAAGGGCTCTCAGTTGCTGACCTGCGGAAGTCCCGTCAGATGGATAACCCTAATCGAGGTACTGCGTGAGCAGCACGAACTCCGGGTCAGCGGGATCGCGATCGATACGCACCAGCTCATCGTTGCAGTCCGGCGGACACCTTCGGTAGGCAAGGGGTCGGCTGTCCC
>JBKJOO010000420.1:0-11753 GCA_046595615.1 Mycobacteriales bacterium
GCGCGGCGTTGGGGGTGGTGCCCGTCCATCGGGTCGCCCCCACCCGGAACGCAGCGGCCGTCCTCCTCACCGTCCTCCTCGGCCCGGGTCGCGACCCGCCGCGGCGAACGTGGACCAGGGATGGGGTGAGCTCGGCCGCCAGGTCACCTACATGGTGTGTCGGCGCGGGCTATCGAGGGTCAGGCCGGCACAAATCGTCCGGAAACCGTCTGAGAGCGGGAGGTCACGTTGACGGCCCGCAGGCTCCAGGATGCGCTGTAGCCGCTGGCCAGGCCCGTGACGGTAGAGACCGCGGCGGCGGTGACCGGGTACGTCGTCGGCCCCACCGTTAGGGCCCACCCGGTGGCGCCGGGAGGCAGCGCCGGGTAGGTGAACGTGGCGCCTCCGCTGACCGGGGTGATGGTGGGGGCCGGCGGTGTGTCCAGGGGAACGAGCGTGGAGCTCGAGGCGGACCCGGTCGATCCGAAGCCGCCGTTCGGCCCGGCACCGGCCACCGGTGCGAACGACCAGGTGTGCCTGGTCCCGGTCGTCAGGGTCGGTGACGTCCAGGTGGCGGCGGTCAGCGGCACTGTGGTGCTCTGGCCGTCGAGGGTGACCATCCACGCTGCGGCGCCGATGGGCGTGACCCGTGGCAGCGTGAACACCGACGTGGCCCCGGTGGTCACCACGTAGGGGGTGGACGGCCCGGTCATCGGCACTGCGGTGGACGTGAGCGGCGCGGAGTACCTGGAGTCGGTGGTGGTGAGGTCGGCCGCCGCGAGCGACACGGTGTACGTGGCGCCGGTGGTCAGCCCGGTCAGCCAGTGGGTGGTCGTCCCGACCGGAATGGGCGGGTAGGCCTTGCCGTTCACGGTCAGCTGCCAGTGCGTGATGCCGTACCCGCCGGCGGGAAGGGTCACCTTTAGCGCGGTGGCGCTGGAGGTGATGGGCAGGGACGTCGGCGCGGCGGGTCGCACGATGATGCTGCCGGTGGGCGGCGACCACGCCTCGGAGGCGCCGACGGTGTTGGTCGCGCTCACCCGGTAGCTCAGGTAGTAGCCCCAGTCGTAGGGCGCGGGCGTGTAGGACGGCCTCGTCCCACCCCAGACCGGGGTGCACGCGAGGGTGGCCACCGCGTCGGGGCAGCGGTACCAGCGCCCGGTCAGCGCCGCCTGCCCGCCGGTGTCCGGCCCGGAGCGCCACGTGCCGGCGCTCGCGGTGAGGTAGGCGCCGACCGCTGCGACGCCGGTGACCGCGGGCGGGACCTGGTTCATCGGGGGTGCCTGGACGGGGGTGGTCGCGCCGGCGCTGACGACCCAGGGCGTGGCGAGGGCGGCGGCCAGGGCGTCCGCAGCCGCAGGGTCGGCGCTGACCCGCCAGTCGTAGCGGCCGTATTCCTCGAACCAGGACAGCCCGACCATCCGGGGGGTGCGCAGCATGCCCCCGACCAGGTCGATGATCTGCGCGGGCCGGTTCGGGCCGGGCAGGACACCGGACTCGGCCACGAACAGCGGCTTGGCGCCGGCGAACGTGTCGATGTTGGTCAGGGTGGGGGCCACCAGGCGAGCGAACGTGTCGGTGGGGTGGTCGAAGTAGGCGTCCAGGCCGACCCAGTCGACGTAGGCGTCGCCGGGGTAGAGCCCGGCCAGGTCCACGGGGCCGGTCTTGACCCCCGGCGCCCACACCCAGATGACGTTCGTGGCGCCGGCGGCCGTGACGACGTCGTGCACGTGCTGGAACGCGGCCACGTACTGGGCGTCGGTGTTGCCGTTGACGCCACGTCCCCACGGGTACCAGCTGCCGTTCATCTCGTGGGCCAGCCGGACAGCGACCTTGCCGGGGATGGTGGCCAGCTTGGCGGCTTGGGCGCGCAGGTAGGTGTCGTAGGTGCCGGTCGCGATCGAGGTGAGCGGGTAGGGGTTCCCGGTGGCGCCGGCGACCGTCGGCGACCAGGTGACCATCGGCAGGCGGTGGTCGGCGGCGAGCGTGCTCATGCCGGTCGAGTCGAGCTGATCGCCGAACGCCGCGAAGTAGTCGGCGACAGTCGGCTGCTGGCCCATCCGGGTGCCGAACGCGCTCAGGGCGGTCAGGTTGCGGGGAAGGCCGGGCAGCGACGCCCCGAAGTACATCCCCGGGGGGCACACGACCGGGTCGGGCGTGCAGGTGGCGGCCGGCGCGACCGCCGTAGCCGCCGCCGCGCCAACCGTAGCCGCCGCAGCGGTCGGTGCTGCAGCCGTGACCGGCAGGAGCGCCAGGATGAGGCCCAGGGCTGACCCGGCGACCGCCGGTAGGGTGCGCCGGCGGAACCGGCCCTTGACGGGTCGGGAGGAGGAGCTCCCGGGCGGCAGGGTGGGGTCGGTCAGGGCGGTCATGGAGGGCTCCATCGGCGTGGGGGTCGTGGCGGGGGCGATGACCCGCACCGTGCGTAATATGTCTGAAAAGTCCAGTATGCTGAGACTCTTCAGTCTTTATCGGCGAACCGCAGACACGGGCCGCGACGGCCAGAGATCGCCCCGGATGGGGGGCTACGAGGACGCCGGACCGCGACCACCGCCCCACAACCCGATGAACTCACCGTTGGTCTCCACGAGAAGGGGCCGGCGCAATAGAGCGTTTTGCCCACATCCGTGAGGGGTGAATGCTCGCGGAACGAGTCATACAGTGCTGAACTTGGGCGAGAGTTCATTAATGCGGCACCCGCGTTGTAACCTCCCGGTATCAGCCGCATAGGACGGTAGGGGCGTCCCCACCACCAGCCCCGTAGTCGTAGTCCCGTGCCACCGTCCCGCTGAACCTGTTCAGATGCGCAGCGTCGCCGTCCGTCCCGGCAAGACCACGATCGCCCAGATCGCCACGACCGCCACTGACTTGCGCCAGATCGCGCGAGACCGCGCCATGCCCCGCCACCACGTGAGTGCCGGACCCCTTCGGGGTGTTCCGGTCTTCCTGTTGCCCTGGGGCTGGCTGCCTGCCAGCCACCACTGAGGACACATGACCCAAACGCTCACCGCTCCTGCCCGACCACCCGCCGACCACCTCCCGACCCCGCCGGACGACGCCGAGAAGTACTGGTACCTAGGCCGGCAGAACCGGTGGCTGCTGGCCGTCCAGGCCCTGTCGTTCTGCCTCATCGCCTACAGCGTCGCGCGGTTCGCCACCGCCGACGACCACCTGCTGCTCTTCTTGGTCCCCATGTCGTTGTACGCCGTCACGATGCTGATCTCGCTGAACTCGTCCACGCGCAGGCGGCGGGTCGACCGGCTCGACCACGAGCTGCGGGTTGACTCCTACCGGCCGGACGTCTACCCGAGCGTCGACGTCTTCCTCCCGACCGCCGGCGAACCCCTGGACCTGCTGGCCAACACCTACAGCCACGTGCAACGGCTGGCGTGGCCGGCCGAGGTCCGGGTGTGGGTGCTGGACGACGGCGCCCGGCCCGAGGTGGCCGAGCTTGCCGCCGCGGCCGGGTTCGAGTACTCGGTGCGTCCCGACCGGGGCCGGCTGAAGAAGGCCGGGAACCTGCGCCACGGGTTCGCCCTGTCGGACAACGACGTCATCCTCATCCTCGACGCCGACTTCGTTCCACGCCCGGACATGCTGTCCGAGCTCGTGCCGTACATGGACGACCCCGCGGTCGGGATCGTCCAGTCCCCGCAGTTCTTCGACACCCGCGGCCCGATGAACTGGCTCCAACGGTGCGCCGGGGCGACGCAGGAGCTGTTCTACCGGATGATCCAGCCGTCGCGTGACGCCGTCGGCGCCGCGATCTGCGTCGGCTCTTGCGCGCTGTACCGCCGCGCCTCCCTGGTCACCTCCGGCGGCTTCGCGCAGATCGGCCACTCCGAGGACGTCCACACCGGCGTCAACATGCTCAAGGCCGGCCTGCAGGTGCGCTACGTGCCGATTGTCGTCTCACGCGGCGTGTGCCCGGACAACGTCCTCGGGTTCCTCAACCAGCAGTACCGGTGGTGCACCGGCTCGATGAGCCTGCTGCGCGACGCCGCGTTCCACACGGCCCCGCAGATCGGGCTCAAGCAGCGGCTGTCCTTCTGGGCCGGGTTCCTCTACTACATCTCCACCGCCGTCAACGCGTTCGTCGCGCCGCTGCCGGCGCTGGTCATGCTGTACGCGCTGCCCAGGTGGATCACGCCGATGAACTCCATCTGGCTGCTGGGCGCGCTCGCGCTGTGGTTCGTCGTGCTGCCGGCGGTGATGCGCGGCAGGTGGCGCATCGGCGTGCTGCGGGTGCAGACCATGTACTCGTTCGCCCACGCCGTCGCCATCCTCGACATCGTCACCGGCCGCACCAAGGAATGGGTCGCCACGGGCGCGGCGAACGCCGGAGCCACCGAGAACGCCGCCGCCTCGGCCACCACCTCGGCCACGAAGAAGCGGTCCCGGCCGCTGGCTGTGACGATCAGCCACACCATGAAGACCTACCTGGGTCTGACCCAGGTGGCGTTGTGGGTCGGACTCGTCCACGGCGCGCTGACCTACGGGTTCGACCGGTATTGGGCCATGATCGCCATGGCGGTCATCGCGGCGTGGGTGTACGTCCCCCTGCTCCTCGTGCGCACCACGGCGCCCGGCACCGAGACCAGCCGGTTCGCACGGGTGCTGGGACGGCGCGCCAGCCGCACCGGTCGTGCACCGGCTGCTTCGGCTGGAGGCGAACCGGTCTTCGACCGGGACGCCGAGCTGGCCCTGCTCACGGCCGCTGCCGGCGCCCACACCACCCGGCCTGCTCACCGACGACTGCCGGAGCCGCACCGTGGCGGGATGCTGCCCGTCCCTGCCCCGACCGCACCCACGACCGCACCCACGGCCGGGCCCTCGCCGCACGCGGTAGAGCTGCCCGCAGCCGCCGCGGTCGCGCCAGACGGCGCGGCGGCACCGGGTCAGAACCCGGCCGCGGCTGGCGCGCGCCGGTGGCGCCCCGACATCCAGGGCCTGCGCGCGATCGCGGTCCTGCTCGTCGTGCTCTACCACGCGCAGGTGCCCTACCTGACCGGTGGCTACGTGGGCGTGGACGTCTTCTTCGTCATCTCCGGGTTCCTCATCACCGGGCAGCTGATGCGCGAGGCAGCCGAACACGGCCGGATCCGCTTCAGCCGGTTCTACCTCGGCCGGGTCCGCCGGCTGCTCCCCGCTGCGGCGCTCGTCACCGTGGTCACCGTCGTCGCGGCCCGACAGTTCATGTCGATCTTCCAGGTGCAGTCCATCCTCAAGGACGCGCTGGCCACGGCCTACTACGGCATCAACTACCGCCTGGCCGCGGCCGGTGTGAACTACCAGCAGGCCAGCGGCACCCCGTCGCCGCTGCAGCACTTCTGGTCGCTCGCGGTCGAGGAGCAGTTCTACATCGTCTTCCCGCTGCTCATCGGGCTGTGCGTCCTGGTCGGCCGCACCCGCTGGCGGGGGATGGTCACCACCATGATCACGCTCACCCTGGGCGTGTCCCTGTGGCTGTCGGTCACCCAGACGACGGCGAACCCGCCGATGGCGTACTTCGCGATCCACACCCGCGCCTGGGAGCTCGCCGTCGGCGCCCTGGTCGCGATCGCGGTCACCAAGCTGGCGCTGGTCCCCCGCGGTGTGGCCGCGGTCGCCTCGTGGGTGGGTGTCGCCGGCATCGTGTTCGCGGCGTTCTACTACGACGACGCGACCGCGTTCCCCGGCACCGCGGCGATCCTGCCGGTCGTCGCGACCGGACTGGTCATCGCGGCCGGGTCCCGGTCCACGGTCAGCTCGTGGTCGGTCGAGCGCGTCCTGGCCGTCGCACCGGTCCAGCAGCTCGGCAAGCTGTCCTACGCCTGGTACCTGTGGCACTGGCCGCTGATCGTCATCGTCCCGATCGCCTTCGGCTACGACTTCACGTGGAAGCTCAACCTCCAGCTGGTCGTGCTCAGTCTCTGGTTCGCCGTGCTCACGCTCCACCTGCTCGAGCGGACCACCCAACGCGGTCACCTGCGCCGCCGGGTGTGGGCCGCGGTCGGCGTCGGCGTCGTCGCGGCCACGGTGGCCACGACGACGGTGGTGGCCCAGTCGCTGCCGACCCTCAGCACCGGGACCTCGGCCCCGGTCGTCGGGGTGGCGGACACCCGCACGCTGCAGACTCAGCTGGGCGCCGCGTTGGGCGTGGTGAAGCTGCCGATGAACCTGACCCCGAGCTTGGCCGACGCGTCCCATGACGTGCCCATCTCCGACAGCGACGGCTGCCACGCCGACTTCCTCGTGGTGGCGCAGCCGGCATGCGTGTACGGCGACCCGAAGGGCAAGCACACGATCGCGCTGATCGGTGACTCCCACGCCCAGCAGTGGCTGCCCGCCCTGAATGCCGAAGCCAAGACGCTGCACTGGAAGGTCGTGGCGTGGACCAAGGCCGCGTGCTCGGTGGCGGACCTGCCGCTGAACAACGACTCCCTGCACCGGGAGTTCGCCGAGTGCGACCAGTGGCGGACCAAGACGGTCGCCCGGGTCAAGGCGCTCCACCCGGACATGGTGGTGATGGGCCAGTCGGACAACGTGCCCGGCACCCAGTTCTCCAACACCCAGTGGGCCGACGCGACCGCCAAGGCCGCCACGCAGCTGATGGCCGCCAAGCTGAAGGTCGTCTACCTGCTCGACACCCCGCTGCCGCAGGGTTCAGGCCCGGACTGCGTAGCCAGCCACATGACGCAGATCACCAAGTGCATCCGCGACCGCACCGGCGACTCCATCTACGCGTACGCAGGCCGGCACGAGGCGGTGGCCAACACCCTCAAGCAGGCGGGCGTGGCCACGGTCGAGCCGGCGAACTGGCTGTGCGCGCCGACGAAGTGCCCGATGATCGTGCACAACATCCTGGTGTACCGCGACGCGAGCCACATGAGCGCCAGCTACTCGACGTTCCTGGCCCCCATGACCGCGCCGCTGTTCATCGCGCGGACCGGGTGACGGCGGCCAGAGCCGAGGCGTCGGGTGCGGGGGGCGAGGTTCGTGACGCACGACGAACCCCGCCCCCGGCAGGCGCGTCCCGTCCGGTGGCTACCATCGCCCGGGTGGCTGGTTTGACCCGGACGCTGCGGCCGGTCGTGCGGCGCGAGTTCCTCAGCCTGCTCGCGCTCGGCGCCGCCGGCGCGCTGGCCGGCTGCTCCTCGGCGTCGAAGCGGCCCGCGGCACCGGTGATCCCCGGGCCGGTTCCGGGCCCGGCTCACACGGTGACCCGGGCGCCGGAGCCGACCCACAACATCGCGTTGACCATCGACGACGGGTACGACGCCGACGTGGTGGCGGCGTACGTCAAGCTGGCCACCGACACCGGGCTGAGCCTGACGTTCAACCCGATCGGTAAACTCGCGTCGACGTGGGAACCGCATGCGGCCGCGCTCGCCCCGCTGATCGAACGCGGTCAGGTCCAGATCGGCAACCACACGTTCAACCACCTGCTGCTGCCGAAGCTGTCGGACACGCAGGTCGCCGCGGAGATCGAGCAGAACGAGCAGTGGATCGAGAAGACCTTCGGGGTTACCGCCCGCCCGTACCTGCGTCCGCCGTCCGGTCTGCACGACTCCCGCGTGGACGCCATCGCCGGTGGCCTGGGATACACCCGCATCCTCATGTGGCAGAGCTCGTTCTCCGACGCGTCCCCCACGACGACGGACAAGCTGCTCACCGCCGCGCGGGCGGCGCTAGAGCCGGGGGCCATCATCGTCGGCCACGCGAACCAACCGACGGTCACCGGCCTCTACCCGCAGATCACCGAGCTCATCCGGGAGCGCAAGCTCCAGCCGAAGACCCTCGATCAGATGTTCGCCACCTCCCGCAAGCTCGGCAGGTGAGCCGCCCCGTCCCCGGCACGGGGTGGGCGGGCCGGTACGCGGGCCGGTGGGTGGGCCGGTGGGCCGCCCGGTGGGTGGTCGTGGCGCTCGCGTGCGGCCTCGCGGCTTGCTCCTCCGGTGGGACCACGGCAGGTGCCGGGGGCGGGGATGTCCCTGCACGGTGGCACCCCGTCTTCTTCGGCCTCGACGTTCCCAACGCCAAGTCGGCGTCCGTGACCGCGTTCGCGGCTGCTGTCGGTTCGCGCCCGACGGTGTCGAGCATGTTCATCCGCTACGACTCGACCTGGACCGCCACGGTCATCAGGCAGATGGCGGCCGCCCGGCTCACCCCGTTCGTCACGCTCGAGCCGTGGCACCACGGGGCTGTCGCCCACCGCTTCGACCCGGCCGACTCGCTGGCGGCGCTGCTGGCTGGCCGCTTCGACACGCAACTGCGGACGCAGGCGCGTGCGCTGGCGACCTACCACGGCCCGATCTACCTGCGGTTCGCGCACGAGATGAACGGTGACTGGTACCCCTGGGCGGTCGGCGTCAACGGCAACACCGCCGCGCAGTACGTCGCCGCGTGGCGGCACGTGCACGCCCTGTTTGAGCAGCAGGCGCCGACCCTGCAGGCGCGGTGGGTGTTCGCGCCCAATGCGCTCGGCCCGGCCTCGACCACCGACGACCTGGGTGCGATGTATCCCGGCGACGACGTCGTCGACGTGCTGGGCCTGACCGGCTACGAGCACCGCGGTTCCCGGCCGCAGGAGACCTTCGGCGCCACCGTGGAGGCCCTGTCGAGGCTGGGTCCGCAGCCGGTGGTCCTAGCCGAGATCGGGGTCGACGGCGTTGGCAAGGCGGCGTGGCTGCGCAATCTCGGGCCCTACGTGCGGGCGACCACCCGAGTATCGGGGTTCATCTACTACAACACGACACCGGAGACGACCGGGGCGACCGGTCGCTACGCGCTGGGCAGCGGCGACCTGCCCGCGTTCCGGGCCACCCTGGAGCAGATCGCAGCCCCGCCCGCCTGACCGGCCGTAGCGTGGGGCGCGAAGTCCGACCGCATCAAAATTGACCGGCGGAAGGGCTCTGTTCGGGCCACGATGAGCCGATGCTCCTAGCCGGGGCTTGGCTCACTACGAGCCGTCTCGTGGCCGCACTCGGCGGTCGGGCCGGAGAGGGGCTGGACAGTGCGGCGTGCGTCGGTGGGTCGCAGCGGACCAGAGACCGTCATGTTCGCGGTCCGGCCCGGGGTGTGTCCGGGGTGTTCCCATCCCGCGAGCCGGCCGCGCCGACGCTCGGTCGTGCAGGTGCTGTTCGGTCGGGTGCCGGGACCGGCGACGTGCCTCCGGGCCGACGGGGTGGACGACCCGTCCGGGTGGCCGACCGAATGCCGCTGCCAGCACGCGTTCCACGGATCCTGACCCGCCCTGACCCGCACAGACCCGCCTGCCCCAACCGGTCCAGTCCGACCCGGGTCGTGCCGGGTCGTGCCGGGCCGGGCCGGGCTGACTCTGCTCGGCCTGGGCATCACCGCCCTGGCCGCCCTGGCCTGGCTCCCGGCCGGGTTCGTCCGGTGGCGGTGCGCGACCGTCGCGACCGTCGGCCTGGGCCTGGTCCTCGTGGCCATGGTCACCGGTCTGCTCGCCCCGGTCGGCCGGCACGTCGAGATCCCCTTAGCTACCCGGCAGCACGCGCGCCGGCGCAACCGGCAGCAGGCCCGCCGCCACGTCGACTGGCCGGCGCCACCGTCCGGCTTGCCCGAGCCGGCGCACCGGTGCGACTCCCCCGACCCGACCGATGCGGCGGAGTGGCCGGACTGGCCGGACTGGCCGGACTGGCCCGACGCACCCCCCAGGACCGCCGCGGCGCCGCGGCCCGCTGATCGACCACCCCTCCACCCGCAGGCCGGGGGCCTGAGGCACCCCTGAATGCGGCGGCCCTTGCGGTCGTCGGCCCGGAACAGCCACAGCTCGTCCCGGGGGTTCTCCTCGTGTTACTCGCGCCAGTCCCCTGTGGTGACCAGCGCGGCCCGACGCTCAGGCTCCACCTCCTGGACCTTGCAGACCTCCTCCTCGTCGGTGCCCTCCGGCAAGCCAAGCGCTGCCGTGACTGCGGCCAGGAGCGGGGCGTGCAGGCTGGCAGTATACGGGGTGACCCGCATCATGTCGGTCTTCGTCGGGACGCGCCGGCCCTGACGCCACGGGTCGCCCTTGCCCTTCTTGTTGTCGGTCTGCCACGCCCCGTTGACGTCGAGGCTGCGGGTGTCGAGGTGGACGTCCACCGCGCGCAGGCCGAGCTGCTCGCCCAGTCGCAGCGCGCAGAAGGCGGCGATGGTGATGACGATCGCCATCCACTCCCACCGCCCAAACTTGCCAGCGTTCGCGTCGGCGTCGGGGTCCGGGGCCGCGGCGGCAGCGATGGCCTGGCGGACCCGCTCGGTCGACGGCCGCCCGTGGCGCGGCCCCCAGTTCTTCGACGCACCCTGCTCCGTGGCCCGCCGGGTGAAGGACACGTCCTCGAGCGGGTTCTCGTTCAAGGACAGCCACCGCACCCCGTCGCGGCGGCGGTGAGCCATCTTGCGCAGCCCGGACAGGACAGAGCCGAGGTCCTTCATGCGGGCCGCACCGATGTGCGGGTCCGCGTTGAGCGCGACCTTCTCGGTGTGCTCGGTCGACCAGTCGGACACCTTCACGTCCCCGATCACCGGGTAGACCCACTTGGTCAGCAGGCACCGCCGGCCGTCGATGTAGTTGGGCGACCGATTGCGCGCTGTGAGGTAGTCCAGGTAGATACCACCGAGCGTGATGATAGAGCGGTCCTTGTCCGGCCCGGTCGCCACGGACTGGTCGAGGGCGCGCTCGATCTGGTCGAACAGCGTGTCGAGGCTCTGCCCTGGCTCGGGCCGGGCGCTGGTTGGGGTGCCAGTCTCCGGCCGGCGGTACGTCACTCGCCCGTTGGGCTCGGTGGGTGTCGGGCTGTAGGCGCGCACGCGCCAGGTGCCCCCCGACGCAGTCGGTCGGGGCTTGCCGGCGCGCAGAGGTGCGGCGGCGGTGCGGCCGTCGTTGCGGGGCCGGCTCATCGCGACACCAGCGCCTTGCGCTTGCTCACGCTGGTGTGCGGCGGGCGCGGGCCGGCGGCAGCACGGCCCGCGGCAGGTCCCCGGGGCCCTCAGCCTCGGCGGCCTCCACCACGGCCGGCTCCGGGGCAGCCATGGCGGCGGCGATCTCGGCGTCCTCCCACGCGCGCAGCAGGTCGAGGCGCCACCGGCCCGCGATGGCTGGCGGGAAGCCGGGCGCCACCAGCTTCTCGTAGCCCTTAGTGCGCTTAAACTTGTAGCGGGCCATGACCTCGGCCGAGCTGAGGAACGTGTCGCGGTCGTCGAGATTGACGGTGCTGACGGTGCTGGCCGTGCTGATCGTGCTGGGGGTAGTGGGCCGGTTGGGGGTCTGGGTGGGGGTGGGGGTGTTGATGCCAGACGCCTGTGCGCCGTGCACGCGCGGGCAGTCGTGCCCGGGCCTTCGCAGGTCACAGAACGGTAACGAATGCGGCAGGGAATGCGGGACGGGTGCAGACGACCCATTCAGGCTCACAGACACGTGGGTAGGCGGCGTACGTGGCAGTGTGCTGTCCATGAACCGCCTGGCAGCCGCAACCTCGCCGTACCTCTTGCAGCACAAGGACAACCCAGTCGACTGGTACCCCTGGGGCCCGGAGGCGATGGCTGCTGCGCGCTCTGCTGGCATTCCGCTCCTCATCTCGATCGGCTACTCCGCCTGCCACTGGTGCCACGTGATGGCACACGAGTCGTTCGAGGACGAGCAGGTCGCCGCGGTCGTCAACGCCTCGGTCGTGGCGGTCAAGGTCGACCGCGAGGAGCGGCCCGACGTCGACGCGGTCTACATGGCCGCGACCCAGGCGATGACCGGCAACGGCGGCTGGCCGATGACCGTCTTCGCTACCCCCGAC
>JBKJOO010000461.1:0-4516 GCA_046595615.1 Mycobacteriales bacterium
CTGAGCGTCGCGGGGCGGGTGCGATCACGTCGCCGACCCTCGTCGCTCAGAGTCATTGCTCCACTCGCGTCGAAGGGTGACGTCCATGTAAGTGCGCATCTACCCAGTCACGTTGCCCAACTCTGCCTCGCTGAGCACGGGCCACCACTTCACCGGCGTCACGTCGCGGAGCCGCCACCGCCGAGCCCGCCGTGGAGACGACGCAACCGTCACACAGCTACCCTGCAACTACCTTGCGTGGATGAGGTCAGTGTCCTCGTCTCGGAACAGGTGGCTAGCACCTGCCCTCGATCACCAGGCGGGCGTCCTCGGACCGCGACAGCCCGTCGCTATGCATCTTCGCGAACGTCCGCTTCTGCCGCGTGTTGTCACTCCATCGGCTGCTGGCGGAGTTGCTCCTCGGGGTGCATCGTCGCCGCACGGTGGCGTCCGCCTCCTTCGATCAGTCGCCTGAGCTTGGCCTCGCGGCCGTTGCTCACCTGTCGCGCTACCGCTGCACCTCGCGGCAGCACACTGAGTCCGACCTGCGGATCTTCTTCGACTGGTGCCGGCAGCGCCAGCTCACGCCGCTGAGTGCACAACGCCACGACCTGGAGCTCTACCTGCGGTGGCTACAGGGCGTGCGGCGGTTCAAGCCCTAGACAGTGTCCCGCCGGCTCTCCGTCGTCGCTGGCTTCTACCGGACCTGCGTCATCGACGGCGGCCTTGAGCACTCACCCGCCGACTACGTCCGGCGACCAAGCGTGCCGCCGGAATCGGCCACCCTCGGACTGACCCACCTGCAGTTTGAGGCCATGCTCACCGCCGCGAGGGAGTCGACCAACCACTTCGACTTCGCGCTCGTCTGCCAGCTGGACCTACTCGGGCTGCGAATCTTCGAGACAGTCGCGGCGAACATCGACGACCTCGGGGAAGAGCACGGGCACCGGGTCCTACGGGTGCGGGGCAAGGGCGGCAAATGAGCGACGTCGCCGAGCTGTACGTGATCGCCCAGGTGCAGCAGCAGGGCCGGCGCACTCGGCACGTTCGCACGACTACGTGCTCCGCGGCCTCGAGGAGGCGCTGACGGCTCGGCTGGACCCCCTGAGCCGCGGCTAGCGCGGGAGGCGCTCCGCGAGGTAGCGCAGGGCCTTGACGTACTGCGACGTCGGGACGGCGTGCGTTTGGTCGTAGGTCTCGTGGTGCAGCACGTCCTCGCTCACGCCGACCGCGCGCAGCTTCTGCACGTACGCCTCGGCGCCCAGGTCGAGGTACCACTCGTCCCGGGTGCCGGCGTCGACCCAGATGGCCGACAGCGACCGCAGCACTTCTCCGGCCGCGGGCGCCATGCGCACCGGGTCGAGCGCAAGCCAGCGCGACCACAGGTCGTCGTTGAGCTTCCCCGTGCGGGTGTCGAACGGCAGCACCGGGCGCAGGTCCTCGCCCGGGGTGAAGGCGGCGCTGCAGCCGTACTGCAAGAGCAGCAGCATGTCGTCGGGGTGCGGCTGCGCCTCCCCGCGTGCGACGAAGTCGGCCCACCAGGCGTGTGGGTCCCCGTCGAAGCGACGCAGGGCGCGCACGACCTTGCCGTGCTCGGACAGGTAGCAGCCCTCGTACAACGCGTCGCCGGCGTGGGTGGCCAGTCCGCCGGCGAAGACGTCGGGACGCAGAACTGGCAGCAGCATCGCGGCGAACCCGCCGGAGCTCTTGCCAGCGACCGCGCGCGAACGCGGGTCGGCCACTGTGCGGTACTCGGCGTCGACGAAGCGGACGACATCGTCGCTGACGTAGGTGCAGTAGTCGCCGGTGCCGGAGGAGTCGACGAACTGTGACCCGCCATAGGAGGTCCAGGCGTCGAGGTAGATCACGAGCACCGGCGGGACATCGCCGCGCGCCAGCAACGCGTCGACGTGTTCGGGCAGGGTGTGTGCGTAGGCGTGCCGGTTCGCCCACATGGACACCTGGCCTGTGTACCCCTGTGCTACGTAAACGACCGGGTACCGCGCGCTCGGGTCGTCGTCGTACGACGCCGGTAGCTGCACCCAGACCGGCCGCTCGTGCGGGTCACCTAGGGGGTTGCCGCGCAGCGCCTCACTGACGACAATGCGCTGCTCAAGCCGCCCGGCCCACGTGTGTGACCAGGTGCTGCCGACAGGGAAGCCGGGGAGCGTCATGCGGCCATTGTGAGCGCATGGTCGCGGGGGCCGTCATCTGCCCGCCCCGGGCGCACAGTTCAGGCCCTCGCCGTCGTGGCCGGCGACCAACCCTTGGTCGTCGCAGCGGCCCCACGGGCGCGATAGGCAGGCGTGTTCATCGGCCAGCAAGCCGCGCGCGACCTCGGCCTTGAGCAGCGCCTGCAGCGGCCCGTTTGGTGCGTAAGCGGCTCTTATCCGTTGTCTGGGGGACGCTCACACAGGCAGTGGGAATGACCGGAAGACGTGGTAGTTCCCGGGTCCCACAGAAGCCTCCAGGGTCTGGATGATCTTGTCGGCGTCGTCGTACGGGCCCTCGACGTAGAAGGGCATGCCGTCGCGACCGAACTGGATGTCGCAGCGGGGCAGGGGACCGTCAAGATGCGCTGCGGTGTCGGCGTAGTCAGGGTGCGGCTCGAACCCGAGGGCGCGGGCGAAGGCCACGCCGCCCAGGACCAGCTGCTGGGCCAGATCGAGCGGCGCCACGAGATGACCTTGGTAGGCGTCGAAGAAGTACCGGCGGTAGGCAACCAGGTCGACCTCGTCCATGAACTCTGGACCCATGGTGTTCTTGACGCCGAGGCAGTGCACGTCGACGAGGTACCCGCAGACCGCGACCTTGTCGTAGCGGTGCCGCCGAGCCACCAGCACGCAGACCAGTCCACCGGGGGACTCGACAGCGTCGTCGAGGCCGGGCCACTCGTGATGGCCGTGCACCACAACTTCGTTAGCCCAACCTTCACTCACCCAGCATCGGACCAGAGCCTGCTCGTGAGTCGATGAGTGCGAGGAGACGGTCTGGTTGAGCACAGCGACCACCTCAGAGGGTCGCAACCCGAGGGCTCGGGCGATCTGCTTGGGGGGCAGCCCCTGCGCGCGCAACTCACGCATTCCAGCGGCCTGTTGACCTTCGTCGATGCTTGTCACATCGCTCCCTTCAGCCAGAACGTGTCCACCGAGTCTTGCAGCGGGTGGTCGTGTTGTCGGTGTGCCACGCCACAGCGGCCGGCGCTCGCGAAGGCTGGTCCATGTCAGGCCGACCTCCTCCTCGCTCTCGGTCAGCTGGGCGATCCTTGGCTCGTAACTGGTCCCGTAATCGTCGCGACCTGCCAGCTGCTGGCTCAAGTGGCCGGGGGACACGTCGAAGGGTGCGTCACTGACGTCCTCGTCGCGCCTAGGACACGAACCAACCCAACCGCGCGCCCTTCAGAAGACCCTCACCATCAACGACGCCAGAAAGCGCCCACGACGTCCTTCGCGGGCCGCGAGGTCGTGCCAGGCGTCGGGGCTGAGTCGGACACCGCAGGGTTTGAGGGCTTGGCGCAGCACGCTCTGGATTTCGGGGATGGGCCGGCCCGCGTAGCTCCTGGCGAGGGAGGCCAGGACCGCTCCAGCGTCGCGGCGGCGCTGCGTTCGAACCTGCGTCGCGGCGGCGTTTCGTGTGCCGTACGCCTGGGGCGTACCCGGCGCCGCTCGGTGGGCTCGGCTGCCGGCGGTGGCCTGGATCTGCGAAGCCACGGTCCCAGAACCTCCCATCAAATCGAACGTGTGTTCTCCCACCGTAAATGAAAACGTCGTAGCTGGGAGTCCGACACGCCCTGGTCACGGCCGTCCCAGGCCCAGGTCCAGGCCCAGGTCCGTGCTGGTGCTGGTCTGAGTGCTGGGGGTTACCTGGTCGGCGGCTGCCGCCTGGTTGGTTGCGGCGTGTTCGGCGGTTGCGTCTTCAGCTGCTGCTTCGGTCCAGGGGCCGACTGCGGCGGCCAAGATGGAGGCGTTCGGGACGTGGAGGGGGCCGCTGGTGGTGTCCAGGGCGACGTAGGTCAGTCCCATCCCAGTGACGGTGCCGTCGAATTCGCCGCCCAGGGCGCCGGACCGAATCCGAATGTGGTCCCCGATGATGAACGGTCGGTTGAGCAGCAGCACCAGACCGGCGAAGACGTTGCCCAGGGCTTGCTGCGCGGCGATCCCGATCAGCACCCCGGTCAGGGCGCCACCGACGAGTAGGTGCTGCACCGGGACCGCGAGCAACGCCAGCCCGATAAGCAGGGTAAGCAGGTAGCCGGTGATCAGAATCGTCAGGCGGACCGCGGCCCCTGCCGCGGCGCCGGCCCGGCCGGTCAAGGCCCGGGAGATCTCACCGGCGGCGGACCGGACCGCCAACACCGCCAAGATCACAAACGCCGCGGCGCAGACCAGCGCGATGACCTTGACGTGCACCGAACGGCCGTAGGGGTTGCCCAGCGCTGAGCCGAGGGACGCCGCGGTGACCGCGCCGACCGCGCAGACCACCGTCCGGCGGAAGTCCGGCCGGCTGATCAGGTCCTGCGACCACTGCGGGGTGGTGT
>JBKJOO010000117.1:0-9928 GCA_046595615.1 Mycobacteriales bacterium
CGGACGATCGCGACGTAGGGTCGGCGGTCGTGACGACTCCCACCGCCGCCTCCGTGCGCGCCAGGCTCGCGACCGTCCTACCCGCGGCGCGCGAGGATCTCGAACAGCTTGCCCGGATCCCGTCGATCTCAGCCGATCCGGAGCACCGCGACGACGTCGCGCGGGCGGCGGCGCAGGTCGCCGAGTTGGCCCGGGCAGCCGGGGCCGCCGACGTCCGCACCGTCAGCGCCGGCGGCGCACCCGCGGTCATCGCCTCATGGCCGGCGCCGGCGGGCACGCCCACGGTGCTGCTGTACGCCCATCTTGACGTACAACCGACGGGTCCGGAGCAGGACTGGACCACCCCGCCGTTCGAGCCGACCGAGCGCAACGGGCGGCTCTACGCTCGGGGGGCCGCCGACGACAAGGCCGGCGTCCTGATGCATCTCGCGGTGCTGCGCACCTTCGCAGGGCAGCCGCCGGTCGGGGTCGTGCTGTTCATCGAGGGCGAGGAGGAGATCGGCTCGCCGACGCTGCCCGCGCTGCTCGCCGAGCACCGTGACCTGCTGCGCGCCGACGTCATCATCATCGCCGACTCGGCCAACGCCGCCGTCGACGTACCGTCGTTCACGACCAGCTTGCGCGGCCTGGTTGACGTCCTCGTCGAGGTCCGGGTGCTCGAGCGCGTCGTCCACTCGGGCATGTACGGCGGGGCAGTCGGCGACGCGCTGACCGGCCTGTGCCGGCTGTTGGCGAGCTTGCACGACGAGGCAGGAGACGTCGCGGTCAAGGGGTTGGTCATCGGCGGGTCGGGCGCCGAGATCGATCCGGCGGTCTTCCGGGTCGACGCCGGCCTGCTGCCCGGCGGGGAGCTGATCGGCACAGCCACCCTGGCCGAGCGGCTCTGGCACCGCCCGGCGGTGTCGGTCATCGGCATGGACGCGCCCTCGACGGCAGACGCCTCCAACGTGCTGCTGCCCTCGGCTCGGGCCAAGGTCAGCCTCAGGATCGCCCCGGGCGACGACGCGCGGCGGGCCTGTGCGGCGCTCACCGACCACCTCCAGGCCAACGCACCCTGGGGCGCCCAGGTCGTCGTGACGCCAGGAGCGCTCGGTGAGCCGTTCGACCTCGAGGCCACCGGCGACGTCTACGACCTCGCCCGCTCAGCGTTTGCCGACGCCTACGGCAATGCCGCCGTCGAAGCGGGCATCGGCGGTTCGATCCCGTTCATCGCCGAGTTCGTCCGCACCTACCCGGGCTCGACCGTGCTGGTCACCGGGGTCGGCGATCCTGCGTCACGTTGGCACGGCGTGGACGAGAGCCTGGATCTCGCGATGTGGGAGCGGGCCTGCGTCGCTGAGGCGCTGCTGCTGGCCCGGCTGGCGCCCTGATCACCCGCCGGCGAGGAGCCGCTCGTCACGCTCGGCCAGCAGGACCGGCGCCGGCCCCCGGTAGAGCCCGGCGAGCCCGGCCGGGCTGACCCCGACCTCGCGGGCCAGCTGGTGCAATTCCAGCTTGTGCATCCGGCCGCCGGCCGCCCGCAGGCGCTCGACCAGCGCTTGTACCGCTGCCGGGTCGGCGTTCTCGTCGCCGGTCTGCCCCGGTGCGCCGGTGTCCAACAGGGATTCGATCTGCCGGGCCAGCCCGCGCAGGGCCAGCCGCAATCGGGTCGCTTCGTCGACTTCGTGAGGCTGGTCACCGGCCCCCTGCCAGGTGCGCTTGGGAAAGCGCCGCAGATACTCCTGCTCCAACTCGAGCATCCGCTCGGTGTGGCGTTCGAACTGCGCCGTCGTCCCGTGCAGGAAGACCCAGTTGCGGGTCGCGTGCGCGTGCGTGCCCTGCTGTTCGAGGTCGGCGTCGGACAACTCCCGGACGGGCCGGCCCTCGGACATCAGACCTCCCAGCCGGCGACGAGCGGGGTATCCACGCCCAGGATGCCGACCTTACGCGAACCGCCAGGCGCGCCGAGCGGCGAATCGCGGCCGGGGAGTACCTCGACGAAGAAAGCCCGGTTGTCCTCGACGAAGGCCGTCATCGCGGCGTCCACGTTGCGGTCCTGGGTGATTGCCTCGACCGGGCAGACCGGTTCGCAGGCGCCGCAGTCGATGCACTCCTTGGGGTTGATGTAGCTCTTGCGCTCCCCCTCGTAGATGCAATCGACCGGGCACTCGTCCATGCATGCCTTGTCGTTGATATCGATGCAGGGTCCGGCGATGACGTACGGCACGGCTTCTCTCCAGGGCTCAGGCGGCGGGGACGGGGACCGGTGCGGTGTCGCTCGAATGGCCTGGGAACAGCTGGGCCTCGGGGTCGAGGTCGACAGCGGCATTGTTCACCGCGGTGGCAACCTCGCCGAAGCCGACGCTGATGAGCCGCACCTTGCCGTCGTAGTCGGTGATGTCACCTGCTGCGTACACCCCCGGGATGTTGCTGCGCATCCGGGAGTCGACGATGACGTGCCGGTTGTCGTGCAGCTCAAGGCCCCATTCCCGCAGTGGCCCGAGGTCGGCGATGAACCCCAGCGCAGCGACCAGCCGCTGGCACGGCAGCACCCTCGGTGCGTCCTCGCCCTTGACGACGACCTCGATGGTGTCCACGGCGTCGGCGCCGAGGATCCTCGTCACCTCGGCGTCGACCAGCACCGTGGCGGCAGAGGCGCGCACCGCCTCGACCGTTGCCGCGTGAGCGCGAAATGCCCTGCGACGGTGGACAACCGTGACGCTGCGGGCGACACCCTGCAGCGCCAGCGCCCAGTCGCACGCGCTGTCACCACCGCCCACGATCACCACGTCGCGGTCGGTGTAGTCGGCCAGCCGCGGCACGAAGTAGGCCAACCCCCGGCCGAGGAATTCCTCGCCGGCCGGCATTGCCCGCGGCGTGAAGGTGCCGATCCCGCCGGTGATCACAACGGCGCCGCAACGGACCGTCCCGCCGCCCTCGGTGCCGACCAGCCAGCGGCCGTCCGGCCCGCGCTCGAGCGTCGTGGCTGAATCTCCGAGCAGGTAGGTCGGGTCGTACTGCCCGGCCTGCGTCACCAGTGCGCTCACCAGATCACGGCCCTTGACGCTCGGAAAGCCGGCCACGTCGTAGATCGGCTTCTCCGGATACATCGCGGTGATCTGGCCGCCGGGCTCCGGCAGCGAGTCGATGACGGCGGTGCGCAGCCCCCGGACTCCGGCGTAGTAGGCGCCGTAGAGACCCACCGGCCCGGCTCCCACCAGCAGCAGGTCGACGTCGTGCGTCTGCATCCTCAGACCCGGCCGGTGTCGTAGTCGGCGCGGGTGCCGGAGCCGTAGCGGCGCAGGGCCCCCTCGGGTCCACTGGCGTTGGGCCGCAGGAAAATCCAGTTCTGCCAGGCGGTGAGCCGACCGAACACCTTGGTCTCGACCGTCTCGGGCCCGACGAAACGGTGGTTGGCCTCCATCCCGGTCAGGGCATCGGGCGACAGGGCCCGTCGCTCCTCGAGCGCCAGTCGCAACTCGTCGTCCCAGTCGAGGTCGTCCGGCGCGACCGTGACGAGCCCCGCGTCGTACGCCGCGGCAGCGTCGAGCCGCTCGCCCACGCGGGCCGTCACCGCAGCGAGATCGTCGGCGTGGCCGTAGAAGCGGGACTGCAGGCGGGTCAGCCCGTTGCCCATCGGGTAGCGCCCCAGGTTGGCCTCGCCGACCTGCAGGCAGGCCGGCGTGGCGTCCGGATCGATGTCCTCGAGCACCCCGGCGAGCATGAACTGCCGGTCGCAGGCCAGCGCCAGCTCGAGCAGCGTGCCGGCGAAACAGCTGCCCGGCTCGATCACGGCGTACAGGCTGCGGCTCGTGACGTCCAGGCGCTTGAGGCTGCGCTTGAGGTACTGCGCCACCTCGTTGACGAACCAGTCCCCGGCGAGGGCGGTCAGCTGGTCGTCGTGAGCCAGCACCAGGTCCGCGTCGCCGACGGTGCGGAAGACCCAGGTGCCGAGCTGTGCCTCGTTGGTGCGGAGCCGCAGGATGAGGTCGTCGAGCTCGCGGGCCAGCGCCATCGGCCAGTAGTCGACGCCTTGGGCGTGGACGGCTGCCGCGTCGGCGGGCGGGGCGACAGTTGGTGCACGCACGGTGATGTCGACGCGACGGGCCTCGCGGTCGAGCCGCGCGCTCACCGTGCTGTAGACGATGCTGTCGGCGGACTCCGCACGGATCAGCGGCGTCAGCAGCACGCCGGCGCCCTCACCGCGCCGGGTCGAGCGCTGCGCCGCGGCCGTTGCGCGGGCCTGCACGGCGGCGCCGAACCGGCTCGCCGGGACGCTCTCGTCCACGAGGTTCCACTGCACTGCTGTCGCGCCGCGGATCCCCTCGGTCTTGGTGGCGAAGACGTCGGCGCGGTCCTTTCGGACCAGGCGCTTGTCGACGACCCGGGTCAGCCCGCCGGTGCCCGGCAGCACCCCGAGCAGCGGCACCTCGGGCAAGGACACCGCGGACGAACCGTCGTCGACCAGGACGATCTCGTCGCAGGCCAACGCCAGCTCGTAGCCGCCACCGGCCGCCGTGCCGTTGAGCGCCGCGATCCAGGTCTGTCCCGACGTTGCAGTGGCGTCCTCGATCCCGTTGCGGGTCTCATTGGTGAACTTGCAGAAGTTCACCTTCCAGGCGTGCGAGCTCTGCGCCAGCATCCGGATGTTGGCGCCGGCGCAGAACATCCGGTCCAGCCCGCCGGTCATGATCACAGCCTTGACGGCGGGGTGCTCGAAACGCAGTCGCTGCACCAGGTCGTAGAGCTCGATGTCGACGCCGAGGTCGTAGCTGTTCATCTTCAACTCGTAGCCGGGGACCAAGCCGCCCTGCTCGTCGACGAGCAGCGTCACCGTCGCCACCGCACCGTCGGTCGCCAGGCGCCAGTGCCGATAACGGTCTGGGGCGGTGTCGAAGTCGACCCGCCGGTCGGTGCCGGCTGGCGTCGTGGTGGCGTCGTCGGCGAGCAGCATGCCTGACACACTACGGACTGTTTGCTTGTCGTCAAGACTTTGTAGCAGGAGCCGGATCAAGCCCGGTGTAGACCCGCATGGCGTTGCCGCCGAGCACCAGCGCGGCGACCTCGTCGGTCAGTCCCAGGCCAGCGACGGCGCGGGCGTTGGCTGCCTGGCCGGGCACACCGGGCCAGTCCGTGCCAAAGATCATCTTGCGGGCCAACCGCTGCAGGTCGAAGCGGCCGTAGTACTCCGGCAGCCGCGTGGGTGGCAGCCCCGACAGCTCGAGCCACACGGTGTCCCGCGACATCGCGAGGAACGCTGCGGCGTCGTACCACCAGCCGCGCCCGCCGTGCGCCAACACGACCTGCAGCGCCGGGAAGTCGCGCAGGACCGCGTCGAGCAGCACCGGATCGGCGTACGCGTTGGTCGACCCGGGGAAGCTGCTGGTGCCGCAGTGCACGACCAGCGGAACGCCTCGCTCCACCAGCACCGCGTACGCCGGGTAGAGGGCAGCGTCGTCACAGCGGAAGCCGCCGTGCACCGGGTGCAGCTTCAGCGCCGCTGCGCCGAGGTCGAGTTGCCGCTCGAGCTCGCGGGCGATCGGGAAGTGCAGATGCGGATTGACGTTCGCGACCGGACGGAACAGCCGTGGATTGTGCGTCACCAGCGGCAGCAGGTCGTCGAAGGCCTGATAGCCGGTGGCCTTCGGGCTGTACTCGCAAAACAGCAGTGCCGTGTCGACGCCCTGGGCCAGAAAGCAGGCCTCCAGGGCAGCCGGGTCGGGGGTGCCGTCCGGCGTCCACACCTGGTCCAGGATCCCGTCCGCACCGAAATCACGGGCCCACTGCGCCCAGGCCGGGGCGACGCTGCTGAGCAGCGGCACATGGACGTGGGCGTCGATGAACAGCAGGCCGTCCAGCACTAGCCGGCCGCCGCCGGCACGCCGGCCGGGGATTCGATCGGGGGTACCTGCGGCAGATCGAGGACCCCGGTCGCGAGCTCCCGCAGGCGGTACCGCTGGATTTTGCCGGTGCCCGTCTTCGGCAGCTCGTCAACGACCACGACGGCCCGAGGTCGCTTGAAGGCCGCCAGTCCCTCGCGGCACCAGGCCACCAGCTGCGCCTCGTCCACCTGATGACCCGGCGTCGCGACGACGAACGCAACCGGCTTGTCCAGCTCGTTGCTGTCGGGTACGCCGATGACCGCGGCCTCGGCGACCCCGGGGTGCTGCAGCAGCCGGTCCTCCACCTCCGCCGGGGAGACCCAGATGCCACCTGCCTTCAGCAGGTCGTTCGACCGGCCCAGGCAGGTGAAATAGCCGTCAGCCGAGCGGGTGTAGGTGTCGCCGGTCCGCAGCCACTCGCCCTGGAACACCTCCCGGGTGGTGTCGGTGCGACACCAGTAGCCGGTGGCAATCGACGCGCCGCGGACGAACAGACCACCGGGCTCGCCGTCCGGCACGGCGCGCCCGGCCTCGTCGCGCAGCTCGATGTCGTAGCCGGGCACCACCGTTCCCGACGTACCCGGGCGAACGGCTCCCGGCTGATTGGACACGAAGATGTGCAACGCCTCGGTCGAGCCGATCCCGTCGAGCACCTCGACGCCGAAACGCTCGGTGAAGCGCCGGTAGAGGCTGGCGGGCAGCGCCTCCCCGGCCGAGGCGCAGAGCCGGACCGAGCTGAAGGTGTCGGCCGGCAGGTCGGCGGCGAGCAGGGCGGCGAAGAAGGTGGGGCCGGCAAAGAACAACGAGGGTGCGTCCCCGCGCATCCGCTCGGCGACGATCTGCGGCGACGGTCGCCGCGGTTCGAGGACGGCGGTCGCGCCCACCGACAGCGGGAACAGCAGCGAGTTGCCCAGCCCGTAGGCGAAGAACAACTTGGCGACCGAGAAGCAGACATCGTCGGCAGCGATCCGCAGCACGTCGCGGGCGTAGCTGTCGCAGACGGCGCGCAGGTTCTCCTGCCGGTGCATCGCGCCCTTCGGGTTGCCGGTCGTGCCGGAGGTGTAGAGCCACAGTGCGAGCGAGTCCGGCTTGGTCGCTGCCGTCCAGGGCGGGTCCCCTGCTTGCCACTGGCCCGCGGCGAGCACCTGCTCCCAGCTGTGCAGCTGCACCCCCGGCGGCACGGCCAACTCGGCGCCGCCGACGGTGACCACGTGCGCGAGGTCGGTAGCTGCCGGCGCAGCAGCTGTGGCGCTGCCGGCGAACTCGGGGCTCACCACGAGGACCCGGGCACCGCAGTCAGCGAGGATCTTGGCCGTGTCGGCGGCGGTCAGCATGGTGGAGATGGGCACCGCGACGGCGCCGAGCCGGATCGCAGCCAGGATCCCGGCGAGCAGCTCCAGGCGGTCCGAGCACAGTAGGACGATCCGCTCGCCGGGCCGGACATCGAGCTCGCGCCACCCCGCGGCCACCCCGCAGGTCAGCGCCTGCAGTGCGGCGTAACTGGTCGACACACCCTCGCTGCGTACGGCGATGCGCGCGCCCGAGCCGGCCGCAACCTGGCGATCGATGAGGAACTGCGCTGCGTTGAACTGCTCGGTCATGGCCGTGACTGCTCCGTCCTCGATCGACGGGCGCGGCGCGACCCCGTCCTGGCGATGCCACGACAACCTACGCGGGCTTGGCCAGTCGTCAAGGGGATGTAGAGCTTCGTGCGCTGGTTGTGGTGCAATCTCGCCATGGCGGAAGCGGGCCCCGGGGGACGCCGGCGCGAGACCGGCGGCGCGAGTGCTCGGTCGCTGTTGCTGACGATCCTGGGCGAGTTCGTCCTGCCGCACGACCGGCCGGCCTGGACGGGGGCTCTCGTCTCGGCGCTGGCCGAGGTCGGTGTCGAGGAAAAGGCCGCCCGGCAGGCCCTGTCGCGGACCGCCGCGGAGCACTTGCTCGTCGCCGAACGGGACGGACGACGGGTCCGCTGGCACCTCAGCCCGAGCGGCACCCGACTGCTGGCCGAGGGCGCCGAGCGCATCTACGGCTTCGGCCGCACCGTCGAGGAGTGGGACGGCCGCTGGCTGGTGCTCGCCGTCAGCGTCCCGGAAACCCAGCGCCAGCTCCGGCACAGCCTTCGCACCCGCCTCACCTGGGCCGGCCTCGGCTCACCCATGCCTGGTCTCTGGGTCATTCCGGACGCCGAGAAGGAGAAGGAGGTCGCCGCGGTCGTCGAGGCCCTGGGTGTCGAGTCGTTCTCCTTCACCGGTCCGTTCGGCGCGGTCGGTGACCAGCGGAAGGTCGTCGCCGACGCCTGGCACCTCGACGAGGTGCAGCAGCGCTACGCCGGATTTCTCACCGCCTTCGCCGACGACGGGGTCACGCTGCCGGTGGATGCGTTCGGGGCACAGGTTCGTCTCGTGCAGGCGTGGCGCCGCTTCCCGTTCCTCGATCCGGGATTGCCCGCCCCTCTGCTGCCGCCCACCTGGCCGGGGCCTGCGGCGGCCGAGTTGTTCCGTTCGCGGCACCACGCCTGGCACGCGGGCGCTCAGGCACACTGGC
This sequence comes from Mycobacteriales bacterium, assembly GCA_046595615.1. GTDB lineage: Bacteria > Actinomycetota > Actinomycetes > Mycobacteriales > SCTD01 > JAYSQK01. The sequence continues at coordinate 8,409 of JBKJOO010000117.1, forward strand.
AACGGCTGATGGACGACGCCGAACGACGCAGCTGAAAGGGCGAGCCGCCCGCCTGCTCGGCGAGAGCCCGGTAGCCATCATGCAGGCGGGTCAGACGTACTGATTCGCGACGTGCCCCCCGATGACCTCGACCAGATCCGGGCCGCGGCCTTGCAGCGGGGCACGTCCGTGCAGGGCTCAGCTTGGTGGCGACCGGTGGCCTCAACGACAGCAGTGCGGCCGCCGATGGACCGGTCATGACGCAGCCGATGCACGCCAGTGCCGGACCGGACCTGGCCGACGACGGCAAGCCGGCTCGTCAGGCTCGTGGGGTTGGCAGATCTGCACCATTGCGCCCGGTTAGCGTGCTGCTCGGCCTGGCTGTCGCCTACACCGCCGTCATCGGTGGGGTCATCGCTGCGCAGCCTCGGTCGGCGCTGGCGCAGTCCGTCGGGGATCTGGCAATCACCTCATCGTGTCTGCTGGCGCTGGCTGGGTGCCTGCGCGCGTGGCGTCGCGGTGGCCCCGCCGCCAGGGGGTGGCGGATGATGGCGTGCGCCGTCGCCGTCTGGTCCGCCGGTCAGGGGCTCTGGACCTACTACGGTTTGTCTCGTCACCACGTCTACCCCTTCCCGTCGCTGGCCGACGCCGGCTACCTGGGCTACTCGCTGCCGCTGATCACGGCGCTGCTGCTGTTCCCCAGATCCACTCATGGGCCTATCGCGTGGGTGCGCAGCCTGCTGGACGGTTTCCTGATCGCCGCGTGTCTGCTGTTCGTCAGCTCCGCGACGGTTCTCGGGTCGCTTGATGCAGCCGGCGGTGCGGGCCTCATGCGATGGGTCGGGTTGAGCTACCCCACCGTCGACGTCGTCGTGCTGTCCCTCGTGCTTGCCCTGGGTATGCGGGTCCCGGCCGGTGCCCGTCGGTCCTGGACGTTGATCGGCGCAGGCCTCGTGCTGCTCCCGATCACCGACAGCACCTACGTGTCCTTGCTGAGCCAGGGCCAGACGGGACTGACCGGCAGCGTGCTGACCTGTGGCTGGATGCTGGCATTCCTGCTGCTCGCGGTGGCCAGCCAAACCCCGGACTCCGGAACCGGCTCGGGCTGGCGGCCGATCTCGAGCATCTGCACAACGTTTCCGAGCGGTACGGCCGCAACTATTGCCTCGCGATGTGCGACATCGACTTCTTCATGACCTACAACGACACGTACGGCCACCCGGCCGGAGACCAGGCTCTGCGTACCGTCGCGGCCGTGCTCACCGAACAGGTCCGCAAGGGTGACCGGGTCTACCGCTACGGCGGGGAAGAGTTCCTCGTTCTGCTGCCCGAGCAGGACCTGGCAGGGGCAGGCACCGCGATGGAGAGAACCAGGGAAAGGCTGCACGCACTCGCGGTCGAACATCGCGGAGCAGGCCCGGACTCGGTGCTGACCATCAGCGTTGGCCTGGCCGCCTCCCACCCCGACAGGCGGGTGCCCAGCGCCGAACTCCTCGCCGAAGCCGACACTGCCCTTTACGAAGCAAGAACAGCCGGGAGGA
>JBKJOO010000284.1:0-5551 GCA_046595615.1 Mycobacteriales bacterium
AGTGCCACCTACTTCCCGTGTTTTATATGGCTTCTCCTGGCAGGGACTGGCAGCGACCGGCACCGAGCGGAAGGCATCTCTTCTGGAACGAGCCTGCCGGTCGGTGCCGGTCACTGCCAGCCGTTGCCAGCAGAACCGGAGCAGTGCACGGAAAGTAGGTGGCACTGACAGGCAGCTAGTGGCGCTGATCGCGACTGGCGCGTCACTCATAACCCAGAGGTCGCAGGTTCAAATCCTGCCCCCGCTACAACGCAAAACCGCAGGTCAGGATCATGCTTGCACGATTACTTGATCCTTGATCATGGCCCTTCTGCGTTTGGTCAAGGATTGGTCAAGCAGGTCCTCCGCAGACTCACCCGCACCCAGACGGTTTCGGGCGGACCCGGAGTTCATGTTCGCTGTAAGCGTGACAGGTCGCCCGCAGCCGTGCCCCTCGCGTGACCGCGCGGTGGGGTAGGCGCAGCATCAGCATCAGCAGCAGTTGGAAGGCGACCTTGTCCAGCCTTGCCGACTCGATCAGCCCAGCCGCGGCGCTGAGCTGCATGGTCCGTCGGGCCACGGCCAGTCTCAGCCGGTCGATGATGGGAGCCAGGTGGGCCGCCACCGCCCCGGGCGTGAACGGGTCGAGCGCGACCTTGTCAGCCACCAAGCGCCGCAACCACGAGCGAGAGCCGCTCGCGCGCCTGCTTGGCCACCGGCTCCAGCGCGGGGTTGTTGCTGATGCTGACCATCATCTGGGGGTCTGCGATCTCGACCAGCGTTCCGTCAGCTGTGTCCCGCAGTACGACGTTGCACGGCAGCAGGAGCCCGAGGCTCCGGTCGATTTCCAGGGCTTGGTGGGCCAGCAGCGGGTTGCAGGCACCCAGGATCAGGTAGTCCTCCATCTGCTCGCCTAGCTTCTCCTTGAGCGTAGCGGTGACGTTGATCTCGGTGAGGACGCCGAAGCCCTGGTCCTGCAGTGCGGCGCGCACCTTCTCGACCGCTTTGGTGAAGGGCAGGTCCAGTGTGACCGTCATGGCGTACGTCATCGGTTTCTCCTCGTTGAGGCTTATTGGGTTCACGGGTCAAACCTGTCGAGCGGGCGAGCCTCAGGAAGAGCCTCCGCATCTCGGCCACGTCCAGGGACGTTCCTGAGGTATACGCTACGGGGTATAACGAGGCCGTCGGGTATGCCATTCCTTCGTAGTCCCGAAGGGTTCAATGGAACTGCCGGGGAGTTTGTTGTGGACGCAGACTTCTGGGACAAGCGCTACGAAGCCGAGGATCTGGTGTGGGGTGTGGACCCTAACCAGTGGCTCGTCACGGGATCGGAGGAGCTTCCGCCGGGCAGGGCGCTGGACCTCGGGTGTGGGGAGGGTCGAAATGCGCTCTGGCTCGCAGGTCGGGGTTGGCTGGTGACGGGGGTGGACTTCGCTGGCGTTGCCTTGGCGCTCGCTGAGCAGGCCGATGTGCCCCCTCGTGTTACATCGGTGCAGGCCGAGTCTCGGACTCCAGCACGTGGGGAGCGTCCTTCGACCTGGTTGTGGTCGCCTACCTCCACCAGGTCAGCACTGAGCGGCCGTACCGTTCTGACGGCTGCCGCCCAGGTCCCGGCGCCGCGCGGGACGCTCCTGGTGATCGCCCGTGATCTGAGCAACCTGGCGATGGGCATCGGCGGCACCGCAGGACCCGACCGTCCTGCTCACGCCTGAAGACGTTGTCCATGACCTCGCGGACAGGCCAGAGCTTCTGGTCCTGCGCGCGGAGCGGGGCAGCCGGTCCGTGCCGACGCCTGACGGTCCCCGGGTGGCGTACGACGTCCTGGTGCTGGTGCTGGTGCTGCGTGGCAGTGAGCGTCCGGACTGGTGCGGGTTGCCCGATGCCATCAAGTGCAGGTCAGCCGCAGGTGCTCCTCAGGCCCGAGCAGTTCAAGTCTGCGCCACAACGGGCTTCCGGGTACGGCTTGGCTGGCGTGCGCGGCAATGGCAGCGCACTGAGCCTTCCGGTCTACCGTGACCACCATGTCTATGTCTTGCGGCGCGTGGCCGCTGAATGCGGTCCCGAGTTCGGTGTTCAACTGCGCAGCGATTGCCGACGTGAGGGTCCATTCCAGGACGTCCAGGCCTCGGGCGAGCGCGGCGTCCAAGGCCGCTCGGGTGGCCGCCGCGTGGTCGGGGTGTCCGGTCACCCCGGAGCGGTCGAATACGATGACTCCGTCGGCACTCCACTCATCGAGGGATTCCTTGACGAGTGACACGAGCCCGGCCGCTGGTTGGGCGGACAGCTGCCCGTCGGGGAGGTCCAACATCCGGACGTCGCGGACGCCCAACGCGGCCGCTGCGGATCGGAGCTCTGCCTGCCTCAGCACACGGAGATCGCTGGCTACCCCGTGCAGGCTGGAGGCTTCGCCGTGCGTCAGGCACAGGACGTTGACGTGGGCGCCGGCTGCGGCGAAGGCGTGGAGCACTCCGCCTAGTCCGAAGGACTCGTCGTCGGGGTGTGCGATCACCGCGACCGGTCGTGACCAGTGGGGTAGCCGGCCGGATAGGGCGGTTCCTGGCCAGCTGCCCCCGGCGTTCTTCATGGCGACCGTCGCAGGAATCTCAGCAGCGACGGGCCTCGAGACGCTTCTTGGCTGCACCCACATCGTCGCGCTGGCGGAACCCGCGACATCACGGTGTCGATGTGGCGGCCGCAGCCGGTCCAGGTCGTCAACCCGCAGGTGCGGCATGGGGTGGGCGAGCACATGATGACCTCCACGGAAGTGGTCGATGATTGCTAGTGGCTGAAGTGGACTTGCGGGAGGACCTTGCCCAGCCAGGTGGGTCGGTGCCAGGCGGCGTGGCCGGTCAGGCGCAGGACGACGGGGAGCAGCACCATCCGGATGAGCAGCGCGTCGACGAACACGGCGACGGCCAGGATGATCCCCATCTCCTTGGGTGCCAGCGGGCCTGAGAGTGCGAAGGTGAGGAATACCGCGACCATCACGCCTGCGGCAGCCACGACCACGCGGCCCGAGGTGCGTAGCGCCATCCGCATGGCGTGCTGCGGGTCGCCGGACAGGTCGTAGTGCTCGCGGGCGGCGGACAGCAGGAACAGCGTGTAGTCCATCGCGACGCCGGACAGCATCGCGCCGAAGAACAGCGGTCCCCAGGCGTCGACGAAGCCCTGCGGTTCGAAGTTGAGCAGTCCGGACAGATGACCGTCTTGGAAGATCAGTTTGGCGACGCCGAACGCTGCGGCGATTGAGGCGAGGTTGCTGACTACCCCGACGAACGCGACCAGTGGGCTGCCGAGGGCGACCAGCAGAAGCAGGAACCCCAGGCCGATGAGCAGGCCGAACACCAGTGGGGTGCGGCTCGCCAGCACGGTTTCCAGGTCGTGGTTCTCCGCGGCCGCGCCGCCGACCATCGAGCCTGGCGGCAGCTCGGTTCGGAGCCGGTCGATGGTGGCGCCGGTGGCCTTGGCTGACGCGTCGGTGGTGGGCATCGCGAGCGTAAGGGAGTACGTGGCGGACTGGCCGGCGGGAAGGGCCGCGGCGACGCCGTGGTCGCTGCTGAGCGCGGCCTGGGTCTGGTCCTGGCTGGCGAGCGGGGTGAGGATCGACATCATCCCGGGCGCCCCTGGCCCAAACGCGCTGACGACCTGGTTGTAGCCGGCGCGGGCGGTTTCGCTCTGGGGGATGACCGCGATGCTCGGCATGCCGGTGCGCAGCGACGTGACGGGCCAGGCCATCGCGCCGATGAGCAGCGCGACGATGCCGGCTGCGACCCAGGGGCGCCGGTGCAGTAGCGCGCCCCAGTGGTGCAGGAGTCGTTCCAGCCCTGCGACGCTGTGGTGCAAATGCCGGTGCGGTCCGTTGTAGACGTCTGCAGCGCTGCTGGCCCCGGGGCTGTTGGCTGCGGCCTTGGTGAGACGATCCTGGGTCCGGCGCTCGGCACGGTCCAGGGCGCCGGGGATGTGGATCCGGCCGGCATCGACGTGGCTGCCGAGCCTGCCCAGCACTGCGGGGAGCAGGGTGAGGGTGGCGGCCAGGACGGCGACGACCGCGAGCATGATGCCCAGGGACATGCTGCGGAAGGCGGGGCTGGGCACCAGGAGCACTGTGGACAGCGACACCAGGACGGTCAGCCCGCTGAAGGCGACGGCTTTCCCTGCGGTGCCCATGGTCTCGGCGACTGCGTCAAGAGCCGCCTGCCGGCGGTCGGGTTCAGCTTCTCGACGTGCTAACGCGGCCCGGAACCGGACGACGATGAACAGGGCGTAGTCGATCCCCAGGGCGAGGGCGAACATCATCGCGAAGTTCATGGCCCAGATGCTGACCGGCGCGAGGTGCGTCGAGAGCACCAGTGCGCCAGCCGCTGTCAGCAGTCCTACCAGGGTGAGCATCAGGGGCAGGCCGGCTGCGACCAGGCTGCCGAAGGCGAGGAAGAGCACGATCATCGTGACCGGCCAGGAGAGCACTTCGGAGCGGATCATTGCCGAGTGGTTGACGCTGTTAAAATTTGCCCACAGCGCACTGGAGCCGGTCAGCTCGACCGTGACAGCGCCGCTGGACAGGGCACGCAGCGGCTTCGCGAGGTCGTCGGCGGCCCGCACCATCGTGTTGGCGTCGGCGTTCGCGCCGGCCTGGATGATCGCGGTTCGCCCATCGCGCGAGAGCGACAGGCCCGGCTGTGGAGCGATGACGGTGCTGATGCGGCTGTCGCGCTGCAACAGCGCGGTGGCATGTCCGATGACCTGTTGGGCTTGTGGGCCGGTGGCGATCTGCCCCTGGGTGTCGTGGATGACCACCTGCAGTGCCGTCGAGTTCAGCCCAGCGAACTCCTTGCCCAGGATGTCGCGGGCCTGCACCGACTGGCTGCCGCTGTCCTGCCAGCCCGCCCCGGCCAGAGCGGACTCGACCTGAGGGGCAAACGCACCGAAGACCCCGAGGATCAGCGCCCAGACGACGAGAACTGTCCGGAGGTGAGCCCCAGACCAGACACCAAGGCCGGCGAGCCATCCTGGCTTCTGCGTCGGGGGTGCATCGGACTCGAGTGTGGGGGTGATGGTCGCCAAGCGGAACGCCTCCTGCACGTAGAGGGATCGGCCCGCTTCCCGGCCATCCTCAACGTCGAGAACGATACTATGGGGGGTATTATTTCGACAGTGCTGTGCCGGTCCTGGATGGCCTTCAGCGTGCCCGCTGTCATCGCTGCAGGCCACGGCCATGCCAAAGGTCCCGATGTGCAAAGGGCATAGGGTCAGGCCAAGGACAGGAACAGCTTCTCGAGCTCGGCGATGTCAAGCTCCTCGCTGCCCTCGAGCATGCACTGCCGGAGGCCGGTCGCGATGATCGCGAAACCCGCCTTGTCCAAGGCGCGGGACACCGCAGCCAGCTGCGTAACGATGTCTTTGCACTCCCGCCCCGCCTCGATCATGCGGATGACACCGGCGATCTGACCTTCCGCGCGACGCAGCCGGTTGGTGACCGCCGCGAGGTCGGTGCTGTCGAGTTGCATGTGCCCTCCTAGGGCTCCTGGTCGATACTCCCCAGGGTACCCTTCGGTTGACCTGCCTGACTGTTTGG
>JBKJOO010000346.1:0-6267 GCA_046595615.1 Mycobacteriales bacterium
CCTTCTCGACCGCCACCTGGTAGGTGAAGGCTGCCTCGGCGATCTCGGCCATGAACCAGCCGTCCTCGATGCCTCGCAGGATGCCCGATGTCATGTCACCCGAGCCCATCTCGCGCACCTTGGCGAAGATCGCCTCGGCCTGCGCCTCGATCGTGTCGGTGAGCTGCTCGACGTACCAGCTGCCGCCGAGCGGGTCAGCGACGTTGGCGACACCGGTCTCCTCGGCGATCACCTGCTGGGTGCGGATCGCGATCTGCGCCGCCTTCGCCGACGGCAGGGCCAGCACCTCGTCGAGGGCGTTGGTGTGCAGGGAATTGGTGCCGCCGAGGACCGCCGCGAGCGCCTCCACGGCGGTGCGCACGATGTTGTTGTCGGGCTGCTGCGCGGTGAGGGAGACACCGGCGGTCTGGGTGTGGAAGCGCAGCCACTGGGCCTTGTCGGTCTTCGCGCCGTAGACGTCGCGCAGCCATCGCGCCCAGATCCGACGGGCCGCCCGGAACTTCGCGATCTCCTCGAAGAAGTCGATGTGCGCGTCGAAGAAGAACGACAGTCCGGGGGCGAAGGTCTCGATGTCGAGCCCCCGCGACAGCCCCAGCTCGACGTAGGCGAAGCCGTCGGCGAGGGTGAAGGCCAACTCCTGCGCGGCCGTCGAACCGGCCTCGCGGATGTGATAGCCCGACACCGAGATCGGCTTGTAGGCAGGGATGTGCTGCGCGCAGTGCTCCATCAGATCGCCGATGAGGCGGAGGTGCGGCTCGGGCGGGAACAGCCATTCCTTCTGCGCGATGTATTCCTTGAAGATGTCGGTTTGCAGGGTCCCGTTGAGCACGCCGGGGTCGACGCCCTGCCGCTCGGCCGCGACGAGATACATGCAGAAGACGGGTACGGCGGGGCCGGAGATGGTCATCGACGTCGTGACCTCGCCCAGCGGGATGTCGCTGAACAGCACGTCCATGTCGGCGGCCGAGTCGATCGCGACGCCGCAGTGGCCGACCTCGCCGAGGGCGCGGGGGTCGTCGCTGTCACGGCCCATCAGCGTCGGCATGTCGAAGGCCACCGACAGTCCGCCGCCGCCCTCGGCCAGAATCATCTTGTAGCGCTCGTTGGTCTGCTCGGCGTTGCCGAAGCCGGCGAACTGCCGGATGGTCCACATCCGACCTCGGTTGCCGGTCGCGTGCAGCCCGCGGGTGAAGGGGAACTCCCCCGGCCAGCCGATCCGCTCGAAGCCGTCGTAGGTCTCGCCCGGCTTGGGTCCGTAGACCGGCTCGACGGTTTCGCCTGACAACGTCGTGAAGTCCGCCTCGCGGGTGGTGGCCCGGTCGTAGCGGGCCTGCCAGCGGGCGCGACCGGCGGCGATCTCCTCAGGGGTCATTGGGCGGCCTTTCGCGTCGACGGGTCCCGCGAGGTTACCGAGCGGCGGCGCGCCGTACGATCCGGGCGTGGAGGCCCACCTGTTCTGTCCCTGGTGCGGCGGCGCACTGGTCACCGATGGCCGGGCGCAGCGCTGCACGGCCTGCGACCGGACGCACCACCGCGACCCCAAGGTCGGCGTCGGGGTGGTCGTCCGCGACACCCACGGTCGGCTGCTGCTCGTCCAGCGCGGCATCCAGCCCGGGTTAGGCCGATGGTCGCTGCCCGCCGGCTATGTCGATGCCGACGAGGACCCGCGGGCCGCCGCGGCCCGCGAGTGCCTTGAGGAGGCCGGACTCGTGGTCGAGGTCGGCGCGGTCTGCGGCGTCTATCCTTCGACTGCCGGCGGGGCGTCGTTCTTCTTGGCCTTCGCCGCGACCGTCGTCGGGGGTGCGCTCCGGGCCGGTGACGACGCGACCGATGCCCGGTATTTTCCGGACACCGATCTGCCGCCGTTGGCCTTCGAGAGCACCCGCGCCGCAGCCGGTCTCACTGATTGACTAGCGGCGCAGGCGGCGCACGAGCAGCACCAGCACGACGAGGCCGACCAGCACCGGTGCCAGTCGCTTCAACACCGGCGAGCCCGCGGCGCCGAGCAGGTCGATCGCCTCGGCCGGCTTGACGACGCGCGGCGGCGGCGGCGGGACCGGGGTGCCCTCGGCCTCCGCGGCGGCGACGGCCACCGGATCCGGCGTACCGGCGAGGATCTCCTGCGACAGGCAGGCCGCGAACTGGTCGACGAGCTTGGCGCTGACGTCGGCGAGCACACCGCGGCCGAACTGCGCGGGCTTGCCGGTGATGTTGAGATCGGTGTCGACCTCCACGTCGGTGCTGTCGCCGTTGTCGACCAGCCGGCAGGTGACCAGCGCCTTGGCCGTGCCGGTGCCGCGGGTCTCCTTGCCGGAGCCCTCGATGACCACGACGCCGGCCGCCTCGTCGATCGAGACGAACTTGGCGTTACCGCCGTAGGTCAGGTTGATCGGCCCGACCTTGACCTTGACGGTCCCGGTGAAGGCGTCGCCGTCACGGGAGGTCAGCGTGGCGCCCGGCATGCACGGGGCGATCCGCTCGACGTCGAGCAGCACCTTGATGGCCTGCTCCCGCGGGACGGGGACGGTGAACCGGTTCTCGAGCTTCATCTGCTGGCCTCCATGGCGGCGAGGTCGTCGGGGGTGTCGACGTCGAAGGGCGAGCCGGTGCCGTCGCAGGGCACGTCGGTCACCAGCTCGGGGTTGGCGCGCAACCATGGTCGCGCACCGGTGTCGCCGACCGCCGCGAGAGCCACTGCCTCCCAGGTGCTGCGGTCCAGCAGCACCGGGTTGCGCTGCTTGCCGCCGTACGTCGCGACGGCGGCGATCGCCCCGGCCGCGTGTGCCTCGCGCAGGCGGACGACGGCTCCGGGACCGATCAGCGGCTGGTCGGCGAGCGCCACTACGCAGGCGTCCGCGTCGCGGTGCGCCAGCGCGGCCAGACCGGTGCGCAGGGACGCGCCCATGCCGGTCTCCCAATCCAGGGCGAGGACGCAGTCATCAAGATCGGCCGTCGCCATCACCTGCTCGGCCTGGGCGCCGAGCACGACGACCACAGGCCCGCAACCACCCTCGCTCAGCAGCCGACGCCCACGATGGACGAGCAGCTCCCCACGGAAGTGCACGAGGGCCTTCGGACCGCCGAAGCGACTGCCGGCGCCGGCGGCCAGCAGGAGCCCGGCGGTCATCGCGTCATCGCACGATGGCGGGGTCGCGGTGGATCGTGCCTTCGGTCGCACCCAGCGGGCGACCGCTGCCGCCCCAGCGTCGCTGCACGATCTCGGCAGCGATCGAGATCGCGGTTTCCTCAGGGGTTCTGGCGCCCAGGTCAAGCCCGATCGGCGAGTGCAGCCTGGCCAGCTCCTGCTCGGTCACGCCTACCTCCCGCAGCCGGGCGAGCCGGTCGTCGTGCGTGCGGCGGCTGCCCATCGCGCCGATGTAGCCCGCCGGGCTGCGCAACGCGACCTGCAGCAGGGGGACGTCGAATTTCGGGTCGTGGGTGAGCACCGTGATGACGGTGCGGGCATCGACCGCGGTGCGCTCGAGGTAGGTCGAGGGCCACTCGCAGACGACCTCGTGCGCCTCGGGGAACCGGCGGGCCGTGGCGAAGACCGGCCGCGCGTCGCAGACGGTGACCCGGTAGCCCAGGAACACCCCCGCCCTGGCAACGGCCGCCGCGAAGTCGGTCGCGCCGAAGACGAGCATCCGCGGGGGCGGGGTGAATGCCTGCACGAAGACCGCGACCTCGTCGATCCGACGCTCCCCGTGCGGCCCGTAGTGCCGGGTGCCGGTCTGCCCGATCGCGAGCATCCCGCGAGCGTCGTCGACGACCGCGACGTCGAGCCCCTCGGCGCCAAGCGATCCGGTCACCGCGTCTGGGGTGATGGCGACCATTGCGCCGAGCGGCGCGGGCCCACCCACCACGGTCGCCAGCGCGACCGGCTCCTCGCTCGCCAGCAGGTCGAGCAGCCCGGTCAGCAGTGGGGCCTGCTCCGGGCCGATCGGCTGGACGAGGATGTCCAGGATGCCGCCGCAGGTCAGCCCGACCGAGAAGGCGGTCTCGTCGCTGATGCCGTAGGTCTCGACGACTGGCGGAGCGCCGGCGAGCACCTCGGCGGCCACCTCGTAGACCGCGCCCTCGACGCAGCCGCCCGACACGCTGCCGACAGCTGCGCCCTGCTCATCGACCGTCATCGACGCCCCGGCCGGGCGGGGCGCGCTGCCCCGGATGCTCACGACGGTGGCGAGGCCGAACGGGCGCCCGCCGGCCAGCAGGGCCCGCAGGCCGTCCGCGATGTCACGCACTGCGCGCTCCCCTCACCACGGCGGCCAGTTGCTCCAGGGCCGCCAGACTGTGCCCCTCGACGAAATCGTCAACGTGCGGCAGGGCTGCGGCCATCCCCGCGGCCAGCGGGGCGAATCCCGGCGCCGCCTTGCGCGGGTTGGCCCAGACGACCCGGTGGGCGAGCCGGTGGAGCCGCGCGACCTGCTCGCCCAGCAGCGTGACGTCACCGCGCTCCCAGCCGTCCGACAGGATCACGACCACCGCGCCACGGGCCGTGCCCCGCTGTCCCCAGCGGTCCAGGAACTCCTTGAGCAGCAACCCGAGCCGGGTGCCCCCGCCGGCGTCGGGCATCGCCTCCGCGACGGCGGCCATCGCCGCATCCGGGTCGCGGCGGGCCAGCTCGCGGGTGAGCCGGGTCAACCGGGTCCCAAGCGCGAAGACCTCGGTCGGCTGCCCACCGCGTCGGGCCGCGGCGTGCGAGAAGCGCAGCAGTGCCCCGGCGTACCGCTCCATCGACCCGCTCACGTCGACGAGCAGGACGACCCGGCGCGGGCGGTCCCGGCGCCGCCGGTGGCGCAGGTCGGCCGGTTCACCGCCGGCCCGCATCCAGGCCCGCAGCGTGCGCCGAGGATCGACCTGGCCGCGGGCCGACCGGCCGTGCCGGCGGGTGCGGCGCACCTCGCCGGGCAGCCGCATCAGGGCCAGCAGACGGTGCAGCTCGGCCTTCTCGGCCCCGGACAGCGAGGAGACGTCGCGGTGCCGGAGTTGCTCCTGGCTGCTGGCGGCTGCCGCTGCCGAGCCGGTGGCCTCCTCCTGCCCGCCGTCGTCGGTGTCCACGGCACCGTCGTCGGAGACGAGCTGGAGCTTGGGCACCAGGATCCGCTGCCGGCGGACGAGGGTGCCGGGACGATCACCGAAATAGGCATCGAAGACCACGTCGTAGCGACGCCCCTCCTCGACCGTGCCGCACATCGTCAACCGGCCGGCCCAGTAGACGTCGTCGCGGCGGGAGGCGTCCAACCGCGACAGCGCGTCGACTGCGGCGTGCACCCGGTCAGGGGTGGCGGCGACGCCCGCGGCACGCAGCGTACGGGCCAGCCCCACCAGGCTGTCGGTGCCGTCATAGGGCACGACGCCGCTCACCCACCGAGGGCCCGGTCGAGCATCACGCCGACATCGAGCCGCTTGGCGTGCTCGACGTCCTCGCGGTATTTCAGGACCGCCCCGAGGGTCGCCGTGGCGGTGTCGGCGTCGAGCCGCTCGGCGCCGAGCGCGACGAGCGCCTGGGTCCAGTCGATGGATTCGGCCACCCCCGGCGGCTTCATCAGGTCCTCCCCGCGCAGCGCCTGGACGGCGCCGGCGACCTGGCGGGCCAGGTGTTCCGACGCCTCCGGGACGCGGCGGCGCACGATCGCGACCTCACGCTCAAAGCCAGGGTGCTCGACCCAGTGGTAGAGGCACCGGCGCTTCAGGGCGTCATGCACCTCACGGGTCCGGTTGCTCGTCACGATCACGACCGGCGGCACCTCGGCGTGGATGGTGCCAAGCTCGGGCACGGTGACGGTGTAGTCCGACAGCACCTCGAGCAGGAACGCCTCGAACTCGTCGTCGGCCCGATCGACCTCGTCGACGAGCAGCACGCTCGGCGACGTCTCGAGCGCCGCGAGCAGTGGCCGGGAGAGCAGGAACCGCCGGCTGTACACCTCCTCCTCGAGCCGGGCGGCGTCGACCGCCCCGGCCGATTCGGCGGCCCGCAGATGGAGCAATTGACGCGGGAAGTCCCAGTCGTACAACGCCTGCGAGGCGTCGATGCCCTCGTAGCACTGCAACCGCAGCAGCGGCGCGGCCAGCACCACCGACAGCGCCCGGGCCAGCGACGTCTTACCGACCCCCGCCTCCCCCTCGAGGAACAGCGGCCGCGGCAGCGCGAGCGCGAGAAAGGCCGCCGTCGCGACGCCGGTGTCGGCCAGATAGTCCGCCTCGCCGAGCAAGCGGGCGAGATCGGCGGGGGTCGCCACCCCTTCGGGCAGCAACCCCCGCCGA
>JBKJOO010000368.1:0-5647 GCA_046595615.1 Mycobacteriales bacterium
GGCTTGACCATGACCGCGTCGGCGCCCTCGGCGACGTCGAGCAGCGCCTCGCGGACGCCCTCGCTCGTGGGTCGGGCCGGGTCCTGCTGATAGGCCGACCGGTCACCGAACTGCGGCGCGCACTCGGCAGCCTCGCGGAACGGCCCGTAGAAGGCCGACGCGTACTTCGCGCTGTAGGCCAGGATCGCCACGTCGGTGAAGCCCCCGGCATCGAGGGCCGTCCGGATCGCGGCGACCTGACCGTCCATCATCCCGCTGGGCGCGACGACGTGGGAGCCGGCGCGGGCCTGGGCGACCGCTGCCGCGGCGTACCGCTCGAGGGTGCTGTCGTTGTCGACCGCGCCGTCCGCGGTCAGCAGCCCGCAGTGGCCGTGGTCGGTGTATTCGTCCAGGCACAGGTCAGTCATCACCACCAGGTCGCCGCCGACCTCCCCGATGAGGTCCTGCACCGCCACTTGCACCACGCCGGCCGGGTCGTCGGCGCCGGAGCCGCGGGCGTCCTTGACCGCCGGGATCCCGAACAGCACCAGGCCGCCGACCCCGGCCGCGGCCGCCTCGACAGCGGCCTTGCGCAGCGAGTCACGGGTGTGCTGGACGACCCCCGGCATCGAGGCGATGTCAACCGGCGAGCTGAGCCCCTCCTTGACAAAGACGGGCAGCACCAGGTCGGCGGGGGCGATCCGGACGTCCGCAACGAGCCGCCGCAGGGCTGCGGTCCGGCGCAGCCGCCGGGGCCGGACGACCAGGCCGCTCATCGACGTACGGGGGGCTTCTGCGCGGCCTTCGCGACCTTCCTGCGGCGGGCCGCGGACGGCAGCTCACCCGCCGCGCGCCTGGTCAGCGCATGCTCGGCGAGCGCTTCGACGAGCGAGGCGACATCGGGCTTGGCCGCGACGACATCGACCCGCAGGCCGAGCTCCTCGGCCGTCTTGACGGTCTGCGGCCCGATGCAGGCCAGCACGGTGGTGTCGTGCGGCTTGCCGGCGATCCCGACCAGGTTGCGGACCGTGCTGGAGCTGGTGAACAGCACCGCGTCGAAGCCGCCGCCCTTGAGCGCCTCCCGGGTCTCCGCGGCCGGCGGGGCGGCCCGGACGGTGCGGTAGGCGGTGACGTCGTCGACCGCCCAGCCGAGCTCCTTCAGGCCGGCCACCAGCGCGTCGGTGGCGATGTCGGCGCGGGGCAGGAACACCCGGTCGATCGGGTCGAACACGTCGTCGTAGGGCGCCCAGTCCTTGAGCAGCCCTTCGGAGGACTGCTCGCCAGACGGGACCAGCTCGGCCCGGATGCCGAAGTCGAGCAGGGCCTGCGCGGTGCTGTCGCCGACCGCCGCGACCTTCACCCCGGCGAAGGCGCGGGCGTCCAGCCCGAACTCCTCGAGCTTCTCGCGCACCGCCTTGACGGCGTTGGTGGAGGTGAAGGCGACCCACATGTAGCGGCCGGTGACCAGCCCCTTGACGGCGCGTTCCATCGGCGCCGGGGTGCGCGGTGGCTCGACCGCGATGGTCGGGACCTCGACCGGGATCGCCCCGTAGGCCCGGAGCGCGGCGGACAGGACACCGGCCTGGTCGCGGGTCCGCGGCACGAGCACCCGCCAGCCGTACAGCGCGCGGGATTCGAACCAGGCGAGCTTCTCGGCCTTCTTGACGGCGTCGCCGACCACGACGACTGCCTCGCCGACCAGCCCGGCCGCCGCCACATCGGCTTCGGCCCGGTCCAGGGTCGTCAGGACGGTGCGCTGCTCAGAGGTCGTCCCGCCGACCGTGACCGAGGCCAGCGTCTCGGGCTTGCGGCCGTGCTCGACGAGGGCGGCTGCGGCCTTGGCCACGTCGCCGGCGGGGCACAGCAGCACCAGGGTGCCGGGCGCGGCCGCAATCCCGCGCCAGTCCAGTCCGTCCTCGACCCGCGCGACGGTGCGCGGCAGACCGACCGGCACACCGGCGTAACCGGGGACGGCGACCGGGGCGGGCAGACCCGGCACGACCTCGAGCCGCTGCTTGGCCCGCTGGATCGCCTCGGCCTCCTTGACACCGTCGTCGGCGAGGAACGGGTCGCCGGCCAGCAAGCGGACGACCAGGCGGCCCTCCTTGGCGGCGGCCACCAGCACCGGGCCCTGCAACTCGTGCGCCGGGACGACCAGCAGCTCGGCGCCCTCGCGGGCCAGCGCGAGCACCCCGGCACTGCAGCGTTCGTCGGCGACGACGAGATCGGCGGCGCCGAGCAACTCGGCGGCGCGGAGCGTCAGCAACCCCGGATCACCGGTACCGGCGCCCACCAGGGCGACCTGTCCGGCGGGCTTCTTGGCGCGGGTGGTGCTCATCGTGAGTCTCCCATCAGGTCCGCCGCCCCGAGGTCGAGCAGCTCGGCGGCGAGCCGGCGTCCCACCTCCGCAGCGTCGGACGTCGGACCGGTCGCCGAGAGGCGGACCGCGTCTGTTCCGTCGAGGGCGGCCACCAGGCCGCGCAGGAAAACCTCGTCGCCGTCGTCACCGAGGGCGACCTCGGCCAGCGCTCCGACCGGGGCGGTGCAGCCCGCCTCGAGGGCGGCCAGCAGAGCGCGTTCGGCGTCGACCGTGATGCGGCTGTCGGCGTGGTCGAGCGCGGCCAGCTGCGCCACCAACGGCGTGCCGGCGCGGCACTCGACGGCCAGCGCGCCCTGCGCAGGCGCCGGCAGCACCTGCAGCGGATCGAGCGCCTCGGTCACTTCGTCGAGCCGGCCGAGCCGGGCGAGCCCGGCCCGGGCGAGCACCACCCCGTCGAGCAGGCCGTCGGCAACCTTGCGCAGCCGGGTATCGACATTGCCACGCACCGGCACGATCTCGAGCCCGAGACCGAGGGCCCGCAGCTGCGCCGTACGCCGGGGCGAGCCGGTGCCGACCCGCGAGCCGGCCGGCAACTCACCGAGGGTGAGGCCGCCCCTGGCGACCAGCACGTCGCGGGCGTCCTGGCGGGGTGGGACGGCCGCGATGCACAGCTCGTCGGCCGGCGCAGTCGGCAGGTCCTTGTAGGAGTGCACCGCCAGGTCGACCTCGCCGCGGAGCAGGGCGTCGCGCAGCGCGGTAACGAACACGCCGGTCCCACCGATCTGCTCGATCGCAGCGCTCGACACGTCGCCCCTGGTCGTCACGTGCACCAGCTCGACCTGGTGGCCGAGCCGCCGCAGGGCGTCCGCGACGTGCCCGGACTGGGTCAGCGCGAGCGCGGAGGACCTGGTCCCGAGCCGCAGGGCCGTCACGTCGGGTCCTCGAGCGACACCGGCGCGACGGCGACCGCTGCCGGGGCGTTGCGGTCCAGGCCGAACAGCTCGCGGAGCGCCTCGGCGTACGACAGGCCCTCGGGGGCTTCGGTGAGCTCCTTCACCCGCACCGTCGGGGTGTGCAGCAGCGTCTGGACGACCCGGCGCACCGCGGACTCGACCTCGGCCCGGTCGCGGTCGGACAGCTCGGGCAGGCGACCGGACAGGCGGGTCAGCTCGGCGTTGACGACCTCGTCGGCGCGGCTGCGCAGGGCGACCACGGTGGGAGCGACCCGGGCCGCGCGCTGCCAGGAAAGGAAGGCACCGACCTCCTCGCGGACGATGCTGCGGGTGGCCTCGACGCCGGCCACGGCAGCGGTCGCGGCAAGCACCTGCTGCAGCGATTCCAGGTCGACGAGCGTCACCCCCGGCAGGTCGCGGACAGCGGGGTCGACGTCGCGGGGCAGGGCAAGGTCCAGGAACGCCAGCGGTCGGCCACCACGACCGGCGACGGCCTTCGCGACGATCTCCTGGGTCAACACCAGGCCGGTCGCGCCGGTGCTGCTGACGACGACGTCGGCGGAAAGGAGTACCTCGTCGATGCCGTCCAGGCCGATGCCGACGCCGTCCAGACCGGTGGCGAGGCGGGCCGCGTTGTCCACGGTGCGGTTGGCGACGACGATCGAGCCGACACCGGCCCGGCGCAGCGTGGCGCCGGCGAGCGCGCCCATCGAGCCGGCCCCGACGACGAGCACGCTGCGACCCTCGAGCGGGCCGACGGCCTCGACGGCCTGCTCCAGCCCGACGCTGACCAGCGACTGGCCGGCCTCGTCGATCCCGGTCTCGGTGTGCGCCCGCTTGCCGACGTGCAGCGCCTTCTGGAACAGCTCGTGCAGCACCTGGCCGGCCGCCGAGCCCTCGGCCGCCGCCGCGTAGGACCGGCGCAGCTGACCGAGGATCTGCGACTCGCCAACGACCATCGAGTCGAGTCCACAGGCGACCTCGAACAGGTGCAGGACCGCTTGGCCCTCCCAGTGCACGTAGAGGTGCTTGCTGAGCTCCTCGAGCGGTACGCCGGACCGGCGCGCCAGCAGGTCCGAGACCGCGGCGAAACCGGTGTGGAAGCCGGCGGTGTCGGCGTAGACCTCGACCCGGTTGCAGGTGGCCAGCACGACCGCCTCGCCGATCTCGCCTTCGGTCAGCTCGCCCAGGACGCCGGTGGTGTCGCCGATGCCGACGGTGACCTGCTCGAGCAGGCTGACCGGGGCGCTGCGGTGTGAGACACCGACCACGAGCACGCTCATGCGCCGACCTCAGCGGCCTGCCGGGCGGCCTTGCGGTGCTCATGGAAGGACAGGATCTGCAGCTCGATGGACAGGTCGACCTTGCGCAGATCGACGTGGCTGGGCACGATGAGCACGACCGGGGCGAAGTTCAGGATGCTCGTCACGCCGGCGGCCACCAGCCGGTCGCAGACGCCCTGCGCGGCCTCGGCCGGGGTCGCGATCACGCCGATGCTGACTGCGGTGGCCTGCACCACGTCGTCGAGATCGTCGATGTGGCGGACCGCGAGCGCCCCGATGCGCTCCCCGACCCGACCGGGGTCGGCGTCGAGCAGGGCGGCGATCGACAGGCCACGGGTGGCGAACCCGCCGTAGCCGGCGAGGGCCCGACCGAGGTTGCCGACGCCGACCAGCACGACCGCCCAGTGCTGGGTGAGGCCGAGCTCGAGTGAGATCTCGTGTACGAGCGTCGCTACGTCGTAGCCGACCCCGCGGGTGCCGTAGGAGCCCAGGTGGCTGAGGTCCTTGCGGAGCTTGGCGCTGTTGACGCCGGCGGCCGTGGCCAGGGCCTCGGAGCTGACCGTCTGCCGGCCGCCCTCGGCGAGCACGTGCAGGGCCCGCAGGTAGAGCGGCAGCCGGGCCACCGTCGCCTCGGGGATGGTGGCCACCCGCCGGGGTGGGGCGGCCACCTGCGTGGCGGTGCCCTGCTCCATTGCCGGCTCCTGGAACATCGTCGAAGGGGAGGCTGCCGGGGGCCTTGCCGCCGACGTAGGGGTGGTGTGGTAGCTACGACGTTACGCGCTTGTGAACACGTGCACAAAGTCGGTGACGACGGTCACAGCCAGCAGCGGGGATCAGCCCCGCAGGGCGGCCCGCAGCGCCTTGTCGTCGACCTGCCAATAGGCGTGCTCGACGCCGTCGAGCAGCACGACCGGCACCTTGTCGGTCCACCGCGACCGCAGCCCGGCGTCGCTGTCGACGTCGGCCAACTCAAACCTCACCCCTGCGTCAGCCGCAGCCCGGGCGACCATCGGCTCGGCCTGCTCGCACCGATGACAGCCCGCGCGGGTCACCAGGGTGAGGACCGCCGGCGGTCCTCACCCTGGTGACCCGCGCGGGCTGTCATCGGTGCG
>JBKJOO010000399.1:0-3856 GCA_046595615.1 Mycobacteriales bacterium
TCTGTCGCTCGCCCTGCGTTGGCCGGACGGCCCGTACGTCGTACCGGCCGGCACGCCCGGTGCGTGCTGGATCCGGGGGCGCGTGCTCGACGGCCGGGGCGAGGTCGTCACCGATGCGCTCGTTGAGACCTGGCAGGCCGACGTCGACGGCGTCTACTGCCATCCACGCGACGAGCGGTACGCCGGGGCACCGGTCACCCCCGGCTTCCGGGGCTTCGGCCGTTCCGAGACCGTCGCCGGCGGCTGGGCGGTCCACACCGTGCGGCCTGGTCCGGCCGACGGGGCGCCGCACCTGGCCGTGTCGGTCTTCGCCCGTGGCTTGCTCGACCGGCTGGTCACCCGGATCTACCTGCCGGATCAGGACAACAGCGGCGATCCGGTGCTGGCCGGGCTCGACCCGGCGCGGGCCGCCACCCTGGTCGCGGCCCCCGCCGAGGACGGCTACCACCTCGACATCACACTGCAGGGTGACCATGAGACCGTCTTCTTCGCCGTCTGACGGCCTGTTCGACGGCGTCCTCGGCCGCGGTAGCGCCGCCGATGAGGTCCGTGATGGAGCGTGGCTTCGGGCGCTGCTGGACGTCGAAGCGGCGCTGGCGATGGCCTGCGCTGCAGCCGGTCTCGTGCCCGCCGCGGGCGCCGCTGCAATCGTCCGGGCCTGCCGGGACACGGGTGCGTACGACCTCGGGCTGCTCGGCCGGCAGGCCGACGCCGAGGGCAACCCGGTGGTGCCGCTGCTGCGGGCCATCGAGGTCCTGGCCGGGCCGGACGCCGCACCCTTCGTGCACTTCGGCGCGACCAGTCAGGACGTCCTCGACAGCGCCATGGTGCTGGTGGCCCGGCGATCGCTCGGGCACGTGCTCACCGACCTGCGTGCCGCGGCCGGGGCCGCCGCCGGGCTCGCCGCCGCGCACCGGGACACCGCCATGGTCGGCCGGACCCTGCTGCAGCAGGCCCTGCCGACGACCTTCGGGCTCAAGGCGGCCGGCTGGGCGCTGGCGCTGGACCACGCTGCCGCGCAGCTCGACCGGATCGACGCAGCCTTGCCGGTGCAGCTCGGCGGCGCGGTCGGCACCCTCGCGGTCTACGGCGAGCGCGCGCCGGTCGTGCTCACCGAGCTGGCGAGGGTGCTGGGGCTGCAGGTGCCGGTGCTGCCCTGGCACACCGCACGCGGACCGGTCGCCGACCTCGCGGGCGCCCTCGGCTCGGCCTGCGGGGCGGTCGGCAAGGTCGGGCTCGACGTCTGCCTGCTGGCCCAGAACGAGGTCGGCGAGGTGCGCGAAGGGGCCGCCGGTCGGGGTGGCTCGTCGGCGCTGCCGCACAAACGCAACCCGGTCGCGGCCGTCGCCGCCCGGGCCGCGGCGCTGCGCGGCCCAGGCTTGGTCGCGACCCTGCTCACTGCCATGGCGCAGGAGCACGAGCGCGCGGCGGGCGCCTGGCACGCCGAGTGGGAGACCCTCGGTCAGCTGCTCCGCGCCACCGGCAGCGCCGCGGCCTGGCTGCGCGACTGCCTGATGTCCCTCCAGGTGGACCCGGAGCGGATGGCGCACAATCTGGCCGTGGCAGGCAATGAGCTGGTCGCCGAGGCGGTCGCCGTGGCGCTCGCCCCGACGCTCGGCCGCACCGCCGCGCACGAGCTGGTCGCGGCGGCGGTGGCCCGGACCCGCGACCACGCCCGCACCCTGCAGGCGGGGCTCGCAGCCGACCCCGGCTGCTCGCTCGACGACGCGCAGCTCAGCCGCCTCACCACCCCGTCCACCGGTCAGGCCGGCCAGCTGGTCGACCGTGCCCTGGCCAGCCGCACCGCCGACAAGGAGTAGCCGTGACCGCCGTCGAGGTCCATCACGCCGAAGCCGGTCCGGCGGACGCGCCCGTCGTCGTGCTCATCGGCTCGCTCGGCTCGACCCTTGCGATGTGGGACCCGCAGGTGCCGGTGCTGCGCCAGCGCTTCCGGGTCGTCCGCTACGACGCCCGCGGGCACGGCAGATCGCCGGTACCGCCAGGCCCCTATGTCCTCGACGATCTCGTCGACGACGCGGTGGCGCTGCTCGACCGCCTCGGGGTCGCGCGGGCCCACGTCGTGGGGCTGTCGCTCGGCGGCATGACCGCGATGCGGTTGGCGGCCCGCGAGCCGGCCCGGGTGGACCGGCTGGCCCTGCTGTGCACCTCGGCGCTGCTCGGACCACCCAGCGGCTGGACCGAGCGCGCCGCGGCCGTCCGCGCGGGTGGCAGCGGCGCGGTCGCCGACGCCGTCGTCGAGCGCTGGCTCACCCCGGCGGGCCGGCTCCCGGACCGGTTGGCCTGGCTGCGAGCCATGATCGCCGCCACCCCGGCCGAGGGCTATGCCGCCTGCTGCGAGGCCATCGGGGTGATGGACCTGCGGGCCGACCTCGCGGGCATCGCCGCGCCGACGCTCGTCATCGCCGGTGCGGACGACCCCTCGACCCCACCGGAGCACCTGCACGCCATCGCCGCGGCGATCCCCGGCGCGCGTCTGCAGGTCCTGACCGGCGCCGCCCACCTGGCCAACGTCGAGCAGGCCGCCGCCGTCAATGCCGCCCTGCTGGCCCATCTCGACCCGGCCGGCCGCTCGGCCGCCGACCTCGGGACGGCGGTGCGCCGGGCGGTCCTCGGCGACGCGCACGTCGACCGCGCCATCGCGGCCACGACCGCCCTCACCGAGGGATTCCAGGACCTCGTCACCCGCTACGCCTGGGGCGACGTCTGGGCCAGGCCGGGACTGTCCCGGCGTACGCGCAGCATGGTGACGCTGGCGGTGCTCACCGCCCTCGGCCATGAGCACGAGCTCGCCCTGCACGTGCGGGCAGCGGTCACCAACGGCGTGACCAATGAGGAGATCTCCGAGGTACTGCTGCACACCGCCGTGTATGCCGGCGTGCCGGCCGCGAACCGGGCGTTCGCCGTCGCCCAGCAGACCCTCGCCGAGCTGCAGCCCTGACCGCGCGCGGTGAGCTGCTGATGCCCGTGCTGGATCGGGCCGCAACACGCCCGCGTGTCTCGGGCCCCATCCAGCCCGAGAAAGATCGTCGGCCGACCCGGGCTCGGCCCCGTTGCCGGGAGGTGCGGTCCCGGGCCGGTCAGCTAGCCTCGGTACGGCGTACGGAGGGCTGACCGCGCCGCTGCCGACGCCCCATCCCGACGGTTGTGCAGTGAAGGGGATCGACGTGGCCACGGCGGCCGGCACACCTCTGGCGGCCCTGCTGCTGGAGACCATCCACGATGACGCTGCCTTCGCGCTCCGCGACGCGGGCTTTGCGGTGGAGCGCCTCGATCGGGCGCTCGACGAGGCCGAGTTGCTCGAGCGCATCGGTGGGGTGGCGGTGCTCGGCCTGCGCTCCAACACGACGCTGACCGAGAAGGTGCTGGCTGCCGGCACCGAGCTGCTGGCGGTCGGGGCGTTCTGTATCGGCACCAATCAGATCGACCTCGCGGCGGCGGCCGACCGGGGGATCGCAGTGTTCAACGCGCCGTTCTCCAACACCCGCAGCGTCGTGGAGTTGGCGATCTCGGAGATCATCGCGCTGACCCGACGACTGACCGACAAGAACACCGACATGCACGCCGGCCGCTGGGACAAATCCGCGGTCGGCAGCCACGAGGTCCGCGGCCGGCGGCTCGGCATCGTCGGCTACGGCAACATCGGCAGCCAGCTGTCGGTGCTCGCCGAGGCGCTCGGGATGTCGGTGCTCTTCTACGACACGGCGGACAAGCTCGCCCTCGGCAACGCGCGGCGCTGCGGGACGTTGGACGAGTTGCTCGCCGAGGCCGACGTCGTGTCGCTGCACGTGGACGGTCGGGTCGGCAACAGCGGGCTGTTCGGCGAGGAGCAGCTGGC
>JBKJOO010000431.1:0-8125 GCA_046595615.1 Mycobacteriales bacterium
GTCCTGCGCCGGCAGCGCGCCAACCCAGGAGTCGAACAGTTGCACGGCCGACGCACCAGCATCGATCTGCACCCGCAGGAAGGCCAGGGTGATATCGGCGAGGCGCTCCATCAGCCGGGACCAGAGCGCCGGCTCGCCGTACATCAGCGCCTTGGTCGTGCGTTGATCTTTGCTCGGACCGCCCTCGACGAGATAGCTGGCGAGCGTGAAGGGCGCGCCGGCAAAGCCGATCAACGGGGTGGCGCCGAGCTCGCCGACCAGGGTGCGGACCGCCTCGGCGACCGCCGGGACGTCCTCGAGCAGTGGCAGCCGGTCGAGATCGGCAGTGGTCCGGAACGGCTGCGCGACGACCGGCCCGACGCCGGGCACGATGTCGAGGTCGACCCCCACGGCCTTGAGCGGCACCACGATGTCGCTGAAGAAGATCGCCGCGTCGACCCCGAACCGGCGGACCGGCTGAAGCGTGATCTCGGTGACCAGGTCCGGCCGGAAGCAGCTCTCGAGCATCGCGGTGCCCTCGCGCAGCGCGCGGTACTCCGGCAGCGCCCGCCCGGCCTGCCGCATGAACCACACCGGTGTGTGGGGCACCGGCTCGCGTCGGCAGGCCTTGAGGAACGCGCTGCCGTACGCCGGGGCGCGCGGTGCCGTGGCCATGGTGGCTGGGGTGATGGTGACTGGGGTGTCCGGGGTGCTCATCGCGGCAGATCGTGTCACGTGCGTCGAGGCCATTCCCGGCGTGGCAACCCGAAACTGTCGGACAGGGGTGGCACGGTCGGTGCATGACCACGACAGAGCAGTACCGCTGGTGCCCCGAGTGCGTCGACGAGCAGGTGTTCCTCGCTCCCCCGTGTGAGGACGGGCACGGCGAGCAGTGCCTGGACCTGGCCTGCGTCGTGTGCGGCCACGCCATCACGGTGGGGGTCCTGCTGGTCGAGCACACCGAGTTCGTCGTCGCTGCCTGAGCAACGCCGACAGGATCGCGCTAGCGGCGCGGCCCCGAGTCGCGATGGGATTCGACGAACGGCGCGGGTGGGACAGCGAGCGAAGCCCGCGGGCAATCCGCGAGGGTGAGGCCGGCATAGCCGAACGCTTCGCCGCACAGCGAGTCGGTCGTCCAACCGCGGCGGAGGCCGAACGACGTCATGGACACGCGAAAGACGGTGACGCAATACCGCGAGGGGCTGTCGTAAACACAGCTGATCGTCCCGACGTGCAAGGCGTCACCAGGTTCGTCGGCGCCGAAGGCCCAGGGCGACTCGTAGCGGCGCCAGGTGTTGACCCGGATCCACCAGTGGCCGCCGGCCCGGACATCGTCTTGCGCCAGGCCCTGCAGGATGAGTCGGGTGTGGCTCTCGGAGAGCACGGCAGCGGGCCGGATGACCTCCTGCGTCGCAAAGTCGGCGGCGGCCGGCAGAGGGGCGGTCACCGGCCCCTCCGGTCATGCGACGTCGGCCCGGCCGGCGCCGGCGGGCGGGGCCGCGGCGGCGGGACGGGGGCCCGCACACCGAGCGGCACCGGGCGCCCGAACAGGTAGCCCTGGCCGTGGGAACAGCCGAGCTCGCGCAGCAGGTCGAGTTGCTGGGTCGTCTCGATGCCCTCGGCGACGGTCGGCAGCCCCATGTCACGGCACATGCTCAGCACCGCCTTGACGATCGCGTACGCGCTGCGCTCGGACAGGACCGGCTCGATGAAGCTGCGGTCGATCTTCACCAGGTCCACCGGGAACTGCCGCAGCAGGCTCAGCGAGGAGTAGCCGGTGCCGAAGTCGTCGAGCGCGATCCGGACGCCCAGCTCGGACAGCTCGCGCAACTCCCGGGCCAGTGTCGCGCTGGCCGTGATGAGCGCGGTCTCGGTGATCTCCAGGTGCAGCCGCTCGGGCCGCAGCCCGGAGGCGACGAGGGCGCGGGTGACGTCGGCGGCGACACCGGGTCGGGCGAGCTGGCTGGGTGAGGCGTTGACTGCGACCCAACCCTGCTGGGTGAGCCCGCCGCTGCCGTTGGCGGCGTCCTGGCACGCTTGCGAGAGCATCCACCAGCCGAGCGGGCGGATCAGGCCACTGCTCTCGGCCAGCTCGAGGAACCGCTCGGGCTGCAGCAGCCCGTGGGCGGGATGCTCCCAGCGCACGAGCGCCTCGTGGCCGACGACCGCGAGGTCGCCGAGCATGACGATGGGCTGGTAGTAGGCCCGCAGTTGGTCGGCGTCCAGCGAGGAGCGCAGGTCGTCCTCGAGCTGCAGGTCGGCGCGGGTGGCCACCCGATCTGTCACCGGGTCGAAGGCTTCATACCTGGCCCGGCCGAGTCGCTTGGCCCGCAGCAGCGCCATGTCGGCGCGCATCAGAACGTCATCTGCGGTGTCGGGGTAGGAGCCCAAGGTGCCGCCGAGGCTCAGCGTCATGGCATGGCGGTGCCCACCGAGCTCGAACGGCTCGTCGAGCGCCTGGGCCAGTCGGGCGGCGACCTCGGCCAGCTCCGCCGGCGTGTCCACCCCTTCGAACACCATCACGAACTCGTCGCCGCCGACCCGGCCGAGCAGGTCCTCAGGGCGAAGCGGTCCGCGCAGGCGCTCGGCAACCTGCACCAGCAAGCTGTCGCCGGCCGCGTGCCCGAGGCTGTCGTTGACGACCTTGAACCGATCCAGGTCGCAATAGAGCACGCCGACGCGGCCGTCCCGGTGGTCCTCGAGCGCACTGGCCAGCCACTGCCGGGTCAGGAAGCGGTTGGGGGCCCCGGTGAGCCCGTCGTGCAGCGCCCGGTTGGCCAGCTCGAGCTCGGCCTCGCGGCGGGCGGTGACGTCCTCCAGCTGCATCATCACCCGGCCGGGAGAGGCGGGCGAGAGCACCGAGGCGGCGGTCAGCCGACCCCAGACCTGGCGACCGTCGGCAGTCCGCAGCTTCCGGTCGGCCGTCGCGGTTCCACGCGCCCCGCTCAGCAGGCCGTCCCACCACGCCTGCCAGGGCAACCCGCCTTGGCAGACCACGACGTCCGTCACGTCCATCCGGGTGAGCTCGTGCTCACGCCAGCCCAACATCCGGCACAGCGCCGCGTTGACGACCAGGATGCCTCCGTCGGCGTCGAGCAGGGCACCCCCGATGGGTGAGTGCTCGAAGGCGACCCGCCACTGCATCTCCGAGGCGGCCAGTTGGGTGGCGGCTGCAAGGTCGTCGGAGACGTCCCGGGCGATGATCAGAATGGGAGCGCCGGGTTCGTCGAGCAGGTGCTTGGCGGCGACGTCGACCCAGAGGGTGCCCTCGACGGCGGACGCCTGCAAGGTCGTCCGGGCGCTGCCGGTCGCGAGGACCTGGGCCATCAGCTGACGCACCGCAACCCGCTGGGCCTCGTCGACGATGGCAACCCAGATGCCCTCGGTCGCGCACCGCTCGAGGTCCCAGCCGAGGATGCCCGCGACGCTCTCGCTCGCGGCCAACAGACACCCCGTCGGCGACAGCCGCAGGACGAAGTCGGCGTCGGTCGCCCCCAGCCGTGCTACCGCGACCCGGGAGGCAGCGGCCTGCAGGGTCCGGGTCATGCTTGCAGCATCGGCACGCAACCCAGCCGCTTGAACGGCGGGCCCCGGGTCCCGCGTCAGCCCGCGGCGAGCAGCACGACGCCGAGCAGCGCAGCGCCCACACCGGCGATCTGGACGGGTCGCAGCCGCTCGGCGAGCAGCCGCCGGGCGAGCAGCACGGTCACCACCGGATAGAGCGAGCCCAGCACCGCCACGACGCTGAGCAGGCTGCCTCGGGTCGCGACCGCGTAGCACGCGTTGGCACCGACGTCGCCGAGGCCGGTCGCGGCCAGCAGCGGCAGGTCGCCGCGGCGGACCCCGAGGTCCAAGCCGCGGGTCCGGGCGGTCGCCACCAGCAGGCCACCGCGCGCGACGACCGAGGTGAGCCGCATGGTCACGAGCGTCATGACCACCGCGCCCGCTCCGCCGCGGCTCCCCTCGGCAATGAGCACGAACACCACACCGAACCCAGCCGCGGCGCCGAGCGCCAGCAGCAGCGGCCGGGCCCCGGGGCCCCCGGACAGCTCGGGTCCGCTGGCGAGCACGACGCCCGCCACGGCCACCGCGATGCCGAGCAGCTGCGGGACGGATGGCGCGTCGCCACGCGCGAGCCCGAACGCGACCGGCAGGACCACACCGAGTGCGGCGACCGGCGCGACGATCCCCATCGTCCCGGTCGCCAGGGCCTGGTAGAACGCGCCGATCGCGGCGGTACCGACGAGGCCGGCGAGGACACCCGGGACGACGTACGCAGTCGGGGTGTCGAAGGCGCCGGTGAGGACGGCCACCGGCACCAGGGCGATCAGCGCGATCAGCTGCGAGACGCCGACCACCGACGGGCCGGGTAGGCGTCGGGTGGCAACGCCGCCGAGAAAGTCCGCCGTGCCCCAGAGCAGGCTCGACAGTAGGGCGAACAGCGCGGGCACCGACCGACCCTAGGTCGGCGCGTCCCGGCCCTCGGTGGCAGCCGGCGATCTACGCTGCCGAAGTGAGCTTGCCGGAGGTGGTGCCGAGCGTGTTCGCGCACGCCGTCACCGGCCTGCACGCGGCGCTCCTGGACTGCCAGCGCCCAGGCATCCTCGCGCTTCGCGAGGTGCCCGCGCCCAAGCGGCTCGCGCCGTACGCCGTGGCGGTGGCCGCTGAGATCTGCCGGGGTGAGGACGAGGTCGCGAGCGGCCGGCTCGTCGTGTTGCACGACCCGCAGGGACAGCAGGGCTGGCGCGGCGAGACACGGGTCGTCGCCTTCGTGTCGGCCGAGGTCGAGCCCGAGATGGCCGCCGATCCCGCGCTGTCCGAGGTGGGCTGGAGCTGGCTCAGCGAGGCACTGGTCGCTCGCGGCGCCGCCCACACCGCGGCCGGCGGGACGGTGACCCGGACGGTGTCGGCGACGTTCGGTCAGCTCAGCGAACCGGACGAGACGAACGAGGTCGAGGTGCGGGCATCCTGGACCCCGCTGCTCGACGTCACCGGCGAGCTCGACCTCGCCACCCACCTGCGCGCCTGGTGCGACCTGCTCTGCGCCACCGCCGGGCTCCCCCCGCCCGGCGTCGCCGCGCTCGGCGAACGAGGCGGGCGAGTCGAGCGCGCCCGCTAGCCGCGCATCGCCCGGTCGGTGACCCTTCGAAGCGACGTGCCCGACACCTCGGGCGGCCGGATCTGCCGGGCCGGTGGCAGGGCGGTGGCGTTCGGCCGGGGCAGGCGAAGCGTCAGGACGGTGCCCACGCCCCGGCGACTGTCGATCTCGAGAGCGCCGCCAGAGAGCCTGGCGCGCTCCCGCAGCAGCCCGAGACCGACGTGCCGACCCCGGTCGGCCCGCACCGTCGAGGGATCAAAGCCCGGGCCCTCGTCCCGCACGTGCGCCACGATGACGTCCTGTTCGACCAGCAGGCCGACCACGGCGTCGTCGACGTCCGCGTGCTTGACCACGTTGAGCAGCGCCTCCTGGAAGAACCGGTAGACCGTGACCGCCGAGGCGAGCGGCAGGGGGTAGGGCGAGGCGGGCCACTCGACCTCGACGCGCAGCCCGTAGCGGGCGTTCATGTCGAGCCCGAGACCACCGACCGCCGAGGCGAGGTCACCGTCGCGCAGGGCTGGTGGCCGGGTCCGGGCCATCACCGCGCGGACCTGCTCCTCGGCGTCCTCGACGTAGTCGGACAGCTTGGCGAGCTGTTCCGGGGTCGACGGCGACGTCGCGAGCAGGCCGCGGGCGATCATCAGCGACTGAGCCACCGTGTCGTGCAGTTCGGCGGCGAGTTGGCCACGGGCGCCTTCCTCGGCAGCCACCAGCCCGGACAGCAACTCAAAGACGCCGGCGCCCGCGGTCTCGGCGTCGCGCCGGTGCCGTTCGCCGATCTCGTCGGCGACGCGCACCCGCAGGTGCAGGGCGTCCAGCACGCTGGCGAGGCCGGCGACCTCGGAGCTGGCCTGCGTGACGAGCCGACGACCGTGCATCCGGCCGGTGGGCGTTGACGGCTCGGCCAGGCGCAGGACCGCGTCGGACTGCAATCCCCGCAGCGCCGCGGCGAGGCGGATCGCAGCCAGGACAGCCACCAGGGCCAGCAGCAGCCCGGCGCAGCAGCCGAGGGCAAGCGCCTCGGCAGCGTAGAGGTCCAGCCGGTCGCCGGCGGCAAGGACCGCCGCAGCGGTCCCGCAGCCAAGCAGGACCGAGCCGGCCGTCACGAGCGCCGCCCAGACCGCAAGCGGCAGCCCGTGCGCGCGCGACCTCACGGCAGGGTCACCGCAGGACGCCAGTGTTGGTCCACTCGGCCGTCGGCCGGCTCGGCGGCAGCGCCGTCTCGAGCGCGCCCGCATGGACGAGATCGGGCTCCGCAGCCAGTGCGATCGCGCCGAGCAGGGAGGCGACCGCCCGCTCGACCAGATGCAGCTCTTCGACGATGTTGTCGACGCCGCCGTCGCTCTGGGCCAGCCGGGCCAGCCGGTCGGCCGACTCGTGCAGCACCATGAGTGCCGGGGCGGTCGCCGCACCGAGGTCACCGAGCGCCTTGGCGGCCTCACCGGCCACGTCGACCTGATGCCGGGCACTGCGATGCCGCGCGGACAGGTCGGCCACCGACAACCACGCGTCGGCCTGACCGACGAGGACCTGGGCTAGCCGGGCCTCCCGCCGACCGAAGCCGGCCGAGCCGGCCGGGCGGCGGGCGATGAGGACGGCATGCGGCGATTCGGCGTCGCCGAGGACGGCCGAGCAGAACGGGCGGCCCGCCTCGCTGCCGGTCGTCACACCGCGGGCGCCGAGCGCGCGAAGCACCCACGGCTCGTCGAAGACGTCGGACTCGACCCGGAGCCGCTGCGGCAGGCCGCTCTCGTCACCGGCGTAGCGGACCGGGCCGTCAGCCGCAAGCAACACCATCTCGACGTCGGCGCCACCGAACAACCGGGCTGCGGCCGTCACGATCACCTGCGCCGACGCATCGCTCGAGCGGGCCGTCGCGCGCTCCTGGCCACGCGCCAGCTCGGCGTACAGACGGACTTCTTGGCTGCGCCGCGTCTGCTGGTCGTACGACGACCACAGCAGCGCGAGCGGAACGGCGAGCCCCAGCAGGCCGATCGGTGCGGTCACGGCGAGATAGGCCGCCAGCAAACCGATCGAGGAGTTGCCGGCGGTGTGCACGGCCGACAGCGGGGCGCTGGACAGGAGCAACGGCACCAGCCGACGCTCACTGGTCATCGAGACAGCGACACCGACGAGCCCGTGGTTGAGCACGAAGAACACCGCCATGCCTGCAAGCGCACCCGGGGTACCGCCGCCGGCGAGGCCGGCCAGCAACGAGCCGAGTCCGCTCGCCACCGAGAACGTCGCGACGTTGAACTGCAACTTCAGCCGGGGCTGACGGCGCACGACCTGGGCGATGGCGATGCCGATGGCGACGGCCACGACCGACCATGCGCCCGTGCCGACCGCCCACGCCGCACCGAGCGCGCCTTCGGTCAGGGAGAAGGTCCACCGCTGCCGCCCGAACTGCAGGTGCACCACGGCGATCTCGGACAGGGCGACACCGGCGGCGAGCACCGGCACCGCCCACCAGGCCGGTGACCCCCAGCCGTCGACGATCCCAGCCAGCACCGCGACCACCGCGGCGAGCGCCGCCACGCGCCGGACATTGCGGACCGGGTTCATGCGAGGTCGTCCGGGTTGCCCGACCAGCTCGACGCCGACCAGGAGCTCGCGGACCAACTCGACGCGGACCAGGAACTCGCGGACCAACTCGACGCCGACCAACTCGACGCGGACCAACTCGACGCCGACCAGGAACTCGCGGACCAACTCGACGCCGACCAGGAACTGGCCGACCAGGAGGACGCCGGGAAGCCCATCTCGCCGCTCAGGTCGCGACCGTCCGACAGCGACCGGCCGTCGACGTCGGCGCACAGCCGACCGGGCAGCCGGAGCAGCCCGGCGCCGTCCCGACGACCGTGCAGGCGTCGGGCCGAGCACCGCAGCGACGCCTTCACCTGGACCGGGGAGGCGCCCGGGTGCTCAGCGAGCAGCAGTGCGGCCGTACCACTGGCGATGGCCGTCGCCTGACTCGTCCCCGAGCCGCGGGTCAGTCCGTTCGCCAGGTGCGAGGTGCCAGGCGCGTTGGCGAGCACCGAGTCGGTC
>JBKJOO010000295.1:0-4698 GCA_046595615.1 Mycobacteriales bacterium
TGCGGTTCGCGCTGACCGCCACCGACGAGCGGATCGCCGCGGCGGTGGCCCGACTGCCGCTGCTGTGACGCCGGCCGAGCCGGTGGGCGCCCGATGAGCTGGCTGACGCCCAACGTCAAGGTGCTGTCAGGTGTCAGCTTCCTGCAGGACGCCGCGAGCGAGCTGCTGTATCCGGTGTTGCCGCTGTTCCTCGTCGGCACGCTCGGCGCGCCGGTCTACGCCGTCGGGGTGGTCGAGGGGGTCGCCGAGGGGTCGGCGGCGCTGACCAAGCTGCTCGCCGGGCGGCTGTCCGACGGCCGGGCGAAAAAGCCGCTGATCGCGCTGGGCTACGCGATGGCAGCCGTCGGCAAGCTGATCGTGGCGCTGGCTGCGGCCTGGCCGGTGGTGCTCGCTGGGCGGGCCGTCGACCGGCTCGGCAAGGGCGTGCGCGGCGCCCCCCGCGACGCGCTGCTGATGGTCGACGTCGATCCGGCCGCACGCGGGCGGATCTTCGGGCTGCACCGCGCCGCGGATACCGCCGGGGCGGTCGTCGGGCCGCTCGCCGGGCTCGGGCTCTACGAGCTGCTCGACCACCGGATCCGCCCGATGCTGCTGATCGCCGTCGTCCCGGCGGTGCTGTCGGTGCTCCTGGTCAAGGCGGTCCGCGAAGGCCCGGTCCCGAACCGGCGTACGACGTTGCCGGGCGCCCGCGCAGGCCCGTTACCACCGCGACTGCGGGTGCTGATCGGCGCGCTCACGGCGTTCTCGCTCGTCAACTTCCCCGATGCGCTGCTGCTGCTGCGGGCCGCCGAGCTCGGCCTCGGCACCGCCGGTGTGATCGGGGCCTACGTGGTCTACAACGTGGTCTACGCGGGCCTGTCCTATCCGGCGGGAGCGCTGTCGGACCGGCTGCCGCGGCATCTCGTCTTCGCGACCGGGCTGGCCTTTTTCGCGATCGGCTACGTCGGGCTCGCCCTCGCGCCGTCAGCCGGGTGGGTGTTCGTCGTGTTGCCGGTGTACGGCGGGTTCGCTGCCTGCACCGACGGCGTCGGCAAGGCCTGGGTGGCCTCGCTCGCGCCGGCGGGCCGGCAGGGGGCCGCGCAGGGAGCGTTCCAGGGCCTGACCGGCGCGGCCGTCCTGGTCGCCGGCCTGTGGGCCGGCTTCGCCTGGGGCGGTGACGGGCGGCTACCGCTGCTGCTGTCCGGTTCGGTCGGGCTGGTCCTCGCGGTCGCGCTGACCCTCGCCGGCGGCCGGCTCGATGCCCGGCAGCCGGCCGTTGCGACCCCCGCCGGCTGAACCCCGTCCCGTCGTACCGTCTCGTGTCGTGTGTTGTGGGCCTCGAACGGGCCGCACGTCACGAGAAGGGAGGGGACCGGGAGAGGGCCGCAACGGCGAGCGGGACCTGCCGGCGGTGGCTCAGTGCTCGGAGTGCCGCTTGTCGCCGTGGTCGGGATGGTCGGGATGGTCGGCGTCGTTCACCGCAGCGGGGTCCTGCGCAACGACGTTCTGCGCAACGACGTTCTGCGCAACGACGTTCTGCGCCTCGCCGGCATTGCCCTTGCCCTTGACGTTGTCGTGCACAGCCTTGGGCACAACCGGCGTCGTGACCGTGGGTACGGGGACGATCGGCGCCTGTCCGATCGGCGCTGGGACGACCGGCTTGGGCTCGACCGGCTTGGGCTCGACCGGAGCCGGGACGACGGGCGCCGGCACGACGACGGGCGCGGGCACGACGACGGGCGCTGGCACGGCGGGAGCACTCACGACGGGGGGCCGGACGACCGGCGCCGGCACGACGGGTGCGACGGGAGTTGGGACGACGGGTGCGGCCGGGGTCTGGACGACAGGTGCCCGCACCACCGGAACGCGCACGACGGGTGCCTGGGTGACCGGCGCCCGGACGACCGTGACACCGGCGACGGGTGCCCGGACGGGGAGGGCCGCAGCGGACGTACGGGCCTTCTTCGCGACCGCGCCGGGCCTCACGACGGCGACGGCCGGAGGCTTGGCGGCTGTCCCGTCGTACGGCGCCGGTCCGGGTCGAGCGGTGGGGGGCAGGATGGCACGGAGGCTCCCGGGGCCAGGGTCGCCGATCGCATAGGGCGCCGGTGTCCCGCCGAGTTTGGGCAGACTGGGGTGCAGCGCGCCGACCAGGGTGGTGGCGGCCAGCACGACGATCAGGCCGCTCAGAGCAGCCCAGCGCGGTGTGGGCGCGTCGGTGCTCTCGCCCGGCAACAGCGGGCCATCGCTGATGCTCGACGCCATCGTCATGCTCCTTCACCGACCGGCGCGGGAACGCCGGTGCCAATCCCCCGAAACGATCCTCGGCAGATCGGGGCGATCACTGAAGCGTACGGGCGAACTAGGCTTCGTGGATGCCTCTTAGCCCGATCAGTCCTGTCGTCGACGAGCTCTGGGAGCGTCGCGACGACCTCTCGCCGGACGATCTGGAGGCCCGCCGCGCGGTCGTCGCAGCCGTCGATCTGCTCGACACCGGCGTCGCCCGGGTGGCCCGGGTCGACGGCGATCAGGTTGTCGTCGACGAACGCGCCAAGCGGGCCATCCTGCTCGCATTCAAGGTCCTGCCGATGGTGCAGAGCAGCGGCACCGGTTTCCACGTGCACGACCGGGTGCCGCTCAAGCAGACCTTCGAGGGGGTGCGGGTCGTCGCGGGGGCGATCGCCCGCTGGGGATCGTTCTTCGAACCCGGTGTCGTGCTGATGCCGAGCTACACCAACATCGGCGGCTGCGTCGGGGCCGGCAGCATGGTCGACACCTGGGCGACCGTCGGTTCCTGCGCCCAGATCGGCCGAGGTGTGCACCTGTCCGGCGGCGTCGGCATCGGCGGGGTCCTCGAGCCGCCGCAGGCCGCCCCCGTCGTGGTCGAGGACGACGCCTTCATCGGCAGCCGCAGCATGGTGGTCGAGGGCGCCCGCGTACGCCGGGGCGCCAAGCTCGGTGCCGGTGCGATCCTCACCAGCAGCACCAGGGTGTTCGAGGCCGAGACCGGCAAGGAACTGGCGCGCGGGGAGGCGCCCGAACGCGCTGTCTGCGTGGGCTCGACCCGGGTCCGGTCGTTCGAGGGCGGCGACTTCGGCATGCCCTGCCTGCTGGTGCTGCGTTACCTCGAGCCGGGACAGGAGCACGACAAGCTGGTCCTGAACGACGTGCTGCGCGAGCACGGCGTGGCCCCGTGACGGCCCTGGACCTGGCTGCGGATCCGGTCGACCTGACCGCCGCCCTGGTCGATGTCGCGAGCGTCAGCGGCAGTGAGGGCCCCCTCGCCGATCTGGTCGAGCAGGCGTTGCGGGCGCTGCCAGGTCTCGAGGTGGACCGGGACGGCGACACCGTCGTGGCCCGCACCCAGCTGGGCCGGGACCGCCGGGTGCTGCTCGCGGGGCATCTCGACACGGTGCCGACGGCCGACAACGTGCCGAGCCGGCGCGCCGGCGAGCTGCTCTACGGCTGCGGCACGAGCGACATGAAAGCCGGCGACGCGGTGCTGCTGCACCTGGCGGCGACGCTGACTGCCCCGGCGTACGACCTGACATTCGTGCTCTACGACAACGAGGAGGTCGAGGCGTCCCGCAACGGCCTGAAGCGGCTCGTCGACAGCCGCCGCAGGTGGCTCGATGCCGACCTCGCGATCCTGCTGGAACCCACCGACGGGCGGGTCGAGGCCGGTTGCCAGGGCACGCTGCGGGTCAAGGTCGCCATCGGTGGCCGGCGGGCACACAGCGCGCGGTCCTGGCTCGGTGAGAACGCGATCCACGCCGCCGCCCCGCTGCTCACGACCCTGGTGCGCTACGAGCCGCGGGAGGTCGACATCGACGGCTGCGTCTACCGCGAGGGGCTGTCGGCGGTGGCGATCGCCGGTGGCGTCGCGGGCAACGTCATCCCCGACCTGTGCACGGTCACCGTCAATTTCCGCTTCGCGCCGGACCGCACCGAGACCGGCGCGCTCGACCATGTGCGGGAGGTGCTGGACGGCTACGACGTCTCCTGCATCGACAGCTCGCCCGGCGCGCTGCCGGGGCTCGGCGCACCGGCGGCGCAGGACTTCGTGCGGGCCGTCGGTCAGGCGCCGCAGGCGAAGTACGGCTGGACCGACGTGGCCCGCTTCGCGGCGTTGGGCATCCCGGCGCTGAACTACGGCCCTGGGGATCCCAACCTGGCGCATCAACGGGACGAGCACGTGGACGTCCGCAAGATCACCGAGGCGACGGCGCTGCTGCGCGGCTACCTGGCCGGGTGAGGAGCACCGCGAAAGCGGGTAGGGCCGCATCTGTCCGCGTCCCTTCCCGTGGAGGCCCCTGGGACGCAGCCCCTGTCCGGGACGACCGTCGCCTTGCTCGCTGCCCCCGAGGGCATCGAGCAACTCGAGCTGACCGAGCCTTGGAAAGCCATCCAGGAGGCCGGCGGCACCGCGCACCTGATCTCGACCGACAAGGGTGAGGTGCAGGCCTACAACCACCTCGACAAGGGCGACACGTTCGACGTCGACGTGGTCGTCGCCGAGGCCGACCCCGCGTCGTACGACGCGCTGGTGCTGCCCGGTGGCGTGGCGAACCCCGACTTCCTGCGCACCCAGCCGGCGGCGGTCGCGTTCGTCAAGGCCTTCGTCGACGCCGGCAAGCCCGTCGCCGCCATCTGCCACGCGCCGTGGATGCTCATCGAGGCCGGCGTCGTGCGCGGCCGCGACGTGACGTCGTACCCGTC
>JBKJOO010000311.1:0-42138 GCA_046595615.1 Mycobacteriales bacterium
GCCACCACGATGGGCCCGGTGAGCGGCGCGATGGGCGGCCTCGGGCTCGGGATGTAGCGGACCGCCGATGTATGAAGGCGCGGTCCAGGACCTCCTCGCCGAGCTCGGCCGGCTGCCGGGGGTCGGCCCGAAGAGCGCGCAGAGGATCGCCTTCCATCTGCTGTCAGCCGATCCCACCGACGTCCGGCGTCTCGTCGCGGCCCTGACCGAGGTCAAGGACAAGGTCAGGTTCTGCCGGATCTGCGGCAACGTCAGCGAGCAGGAGGAGTGCCGGGTCTGCCGCGACCCCCGCCGTGACCTCACCGTGATCTGCGTCGTCGAGGAGCCGAAGGACGTCGTCGCGGTCGAGAAGACCCGCGAGTTCCGGGGTCGCTATCACGTGCTGGGTGGGGCGATCTCGCCGATCGAGGGCATCGGCCCGGACGACCTACGTGTACGCGAGCTGATGGCCCGGCTGGCCGACGGCACGATCGTCGAGCTCATCCTGGCCACCGACCCCAATCTGGAGGGCGAGGCGACCGCCTCCTACCTGGCCCGGCTCGTCAAGCCGATGGGGATGCGCGTCACCCGCCTGGCCAGCGGGTTGCCGGTCGGCGGCGACCTGGAGTACGCCGACGAGGTGACCCTCGGCCGGGCCTTCGAGGGCCGCCGGGAGGTCGACGTCTGATCCCGCGCAACGCGCTTGCCCGGCTCGTTACGGTCGCGGCATGGCCGACCCCGAGCTCCGTCCCCTGGTCGCCGCCGACGTCGTCGCGGCGCAGCTGCTGACCGAGAAGACCTTCGCTGATCTCGACCGGCGCACCGGCGAGCCGGTTCAGGAGCCGGACGAGGAGCAGACCCAGCGTGGCCGGAACCGACTCGCCCACCTGATCGCGACCGACCCGGACGGCTGCTGGGCGGCCGAGCGGGATGGTGAGCTGGTCGGCGTCGCGTTGTCGATGCGGCGCGCGCTGATCTGGTTTCTCTCGCTGCTGGTGGTCACGCCGAGCGAGCAGGGGCTCGGCATCGGCCGGCAGCTGTTGGAGCGGTCGATGACCACAGCCGACCTCGAGCGGGGCGCCTACCTGGCGGCCAGCACCGATCCGCTGGCGTTGCGGCGCTATCAGCGGGCCGGCTTCATGCTGCTCCCGTCGCTGAGCGCGAAGGGCGCCGTCGACCGGTCGCGGCTGCCGGCGGTCCACGGCGTACGTCGGGGCGGGCTCGAGGACGCCGACCTGGCCGACGCGGTCGCGACGACCCAGCGAGGCGCGCCGATGACGCCGGAGTGGGCGTACGCCCATGCCAACGGAGTGACCTCCTTCGTGACGGACGGCCCGGCCGGGCGGGGCTTCGCGCTCACAAGGCGCAACGTCGTGGTCTCGGTGGCCGCGACGACCGAGGACGCTGCGCGGCGGCTGCTCTGGACCGGGCTCGCCGAGCTCGACGGCCCGGCGGAGGTCGAATGGCTGACCGGCCAGCAGCAGTGGGCCATCGATGTGTGCGTCGACGCCCGGCTGGCGCTGCGGCCCGGTGGGGTCGTCTGCCGGCAGGGCGGGCTCGGGCCGATGTCGCCGTATCTGCCGAGCGGCGCGTTCGGCTGACGCCCAGCGGCCAGCCAGGATCGCCCGCGGTACGCCGTACCCGGGTGATCCACGGAAGCTGGGGCACCCGGATGATCTTCGCGGAGGTGCCCGAGCTTCCGTGGATCACCGGGGCGAGTGGGTGTTTCCGCGCCGGTAGGCTGAGCTCATGGGATTGGTCGTGCAGAAGTACGGCGGATCGTCGGTGTCCGACGCGGAACGCATCAAGCGGGTGGCCGAACGCATCGTCGCCACCCGCAAGGCGGGGCACGACGTCTGCGTCGTCGTGAGCGCCATGGGCGACACGACCGACGACCTGTTGGCGCTCGCCCAGCAGGTCTCCCCGCTGCCGCCGGGCCGTGAGCTCGACATGCTGCTCACCGCCGGCGAGCGGATCTCGATGGCGCTGCTCGCGATGGCAATCCAGTCGCTCGGGCTGTCGGCCCGGTCCTTCACCGGCAGCCAGGCCGGGGTGATCACCGACTCGGTGCACGGCAAGGCGCGGATCATCGACGTGACCCCCGGCCGCATCTCCGAGGCGCTCGAAAAGGGCCACATCGCGATCGTGGCCGGCTTCCAGGGGGTGTCGCAGGACAGCAAGGACATCACCACCCTTGGCCGGGGGGGTTCGGACACGACCGCGGTGGCGCTCGCCGCGGCCCTTGGCGCCGAGGTCTGCGAGATCTACACCGACGTCGACGGCGTCTTCTCCGCCGACCCGCGGATCGTCCCGAACGCCCGCCAGCTCAGCCGCCTGTCGTACGAGGAGATGCTCGAGCTCGCGGCCTGCGGCGCAAAGATCCTGCATCTGCGGTGCGTGGAGTACGCCCGCCGCTACGACGTCCGCCTGGTCGTGCGGTCCTCGTTCTCGAACAAACCAGGTACGACGATCACCGGAGGTAGCGACGTGGAGCAGGCCATCATCAGCGGGGTCGCGCACGACCTGTCCGAGGCGCGGGTCACCGTCGTCGGGGTGCCGGACAAGCCCGGCGAGGCGGCGGCGATCTTCCGTGCGGTGGCCGACGCCGAGGTCAACATCGACATGATCGTGCAGAACGTCTCGGGCGCGACCGCCCGCACCGACATCTCCTTCACCCTGCCCAAATCCGATCTGGCGAGCGCGGTGGCGGCGCTCGCCAAGTTGCAGGCGACGGTCGGCTTCGAGCGGGTGCTGTCCGATGAGCACATCGGCAAGGTCTCGCTCGTCGGCGCCGGGATGAAGAGCCACCCTGGCGTCACCGCGACCTTCTTCGAGGCGCTCGCGCAGGGCGGGATCAACGCCGCGGCCATCTCGACGTCGGAGATCCGCATCTCCGTCGTCTGCCGCGACACCGACGTGCCGGCCGCGGTCACCGCCGTCCACGAGGCCTTCGAGCTCGGCGACCCCGATGGCGACGGAGCCACCGTGTACGCCGGGACAGGGCGATGACCTTGCCCGTGGACGCCGGGGCAGGGCGATGACCCTGCGCGTGGGCGTGGTCGGCGCCACCGGCCAGGTCGGCGCGGTGATGCGCCGGCTGCTGGCCGAGCGGTCCTTCCCGCTCGATGACATCCGCTTCTTCGCGTCGGCCCGCTCGGCCGGCACGACGTTGCCCTGGCAGGGGCGCGAGGTCGTCGTCGAAGACGCCGCCCTGGCCGACCCCAGCGGCCTGGACATCGCGCTGTTCTCCTCCGGCGCGACCTCCTCGCGGGCACTCGCCCCGCGCTTCGCGGCCGCCGGGGCCCTCGTGATCGACAACAGTTCGGCCTGGCGGATGGACCCCGACGTCCCGCTGGTCGTCAGCGAGGTCAATCCCGCGGCGATCGCGGACGCTCGCAAGGGGATCGTCGCCAACCCGAACTGCACCACGATGGCGGCGATGCCGGTGCTCAAGCCGCTGCACGACGAGGCCGGGCTCGTCCGGCTGATCGCCTCGACCTACCAGGCGGTGTCGGGCAGCGGGCTGGCCGGGGTGGCCGAGCTCGCCGAGCAGCTCCGAGCGGCTGGGGACAAGGCCACCGAGCTGGTGCACGACGGCACGTCGGTGACGTTCCCGCCGCCGTCGAAGTACGTCGCCCCGATCGCCTTCAACGTCCTGCCGCTGGCCGGGTCGATCGTGGACGACGGGTCGTTCGAGACCGACGAGGAGCACAAGCTCCGCAACGAGAGCCGCAAGATCCTGGGCATTCCCGGGCTGCGGGTCTCGGGGACCTGTGTTCGCGTGCCGGTCTTCACCGGGCACTCGTTGTCGCTGCTGGCCGAGTTCGACCGGCCGATCTCGGTCGCACGGGCCCTCGCGTTGCTCGCCGTCGCGCCGGGTGTCGAGGTCACCGATGTGCCGAACCCCTTGCAGGCGGCGGGCACCGACCCGTCGTACGTCGGTCGGGTCCGGCAGGATGGCGACCGGGCGCTCGCGCTGTTCGTGAGCAACGACAACCTGCGCAAGGGCGCGGCGCTCAACGCCGTCCAGATCGCGGAACTTGTCGCGTCGCAGCCCCGGCTGGGTATGGGAGCCCAATGAGCGACCTCCCAGCCGAGCCGACTCGGGCCATCGGTCCGCTCGACCCGACGCAGGCGACCGAGAGCGCCATCGTCGCCGGGCGCTACCGCCTCGACGCGTTGGCGGGCCGCGGCGGGTCGGCGGAGGTCTGGCGGGCGACCGACACCGCGCTGGACCGGGTGGTGGCGCTCAAGCTCGTCACGGTGCCGACCGACGCCAGCGCCGCACGCGCCGGCGAGGAGGCCCGCACGCTGGCCCGCCTGTCGCACCCGTCGCTGGTCCCCGTCTACGACGCCGGCACCGACAGCATCGGCCGGCCGTGGGTGGTGATGGAGTTCGTCGAGGGGGAGACCCTCGGCGACGCGCTCCGGCGGGGCCCGCTGCCTGCCGAGCGCGCCGCGGCCACCGGTCGCTCGGTCGCCGAGGCGCTCGAGCACGTGCACGCCCAAGGCCTGGTGCACCGCGACGTCAAGCCCGCCAACGTGCTGATCGGCGTCGCCGGCCGGGTCCGGCTCACCGACTTCGGCATCGCCCGCCTCGTCGACGCGGCCAAGGTCACCTCGACCGGCCTGATGGTCGGCACCGCCTCCTACCTCGCGCCGGAGCAGGTCGCCGGGGAGCCGGTCGGACCACCGGCCGACATCTACGCCCTCGGGCTCGTCCTGCTGGAGTCCCTGACGGGCGAGCGTGAGTACGCCGGGTCAACGGTCGAGGTCGCCCTCGCCCGGCTGCACCGCCAGCCGGTGATCCCGCCGACCGTGCCGCCCGGGTGGGCCCCGCTCCTGGTCTCGATGACCGACCGGGAGCCAGGCCGGCGGCCGTCGGCCGGACAGGTGGCTCACGCCCTCGGGGACGTCGCCTCCTTCGGTGCGGACCAGACCCAGGTGCTGCCGCCGCTGCGGCTCGACCAGGAGACCAGGGTGTTGCCGGCGGTGCCGCCGGCCGCCGGCCCCGGCCGGCCCGTGCCTCGACCGGATCGGCCGGTTACCCGCCCCGCACTGCCGGTCCCGGCGGAAGCGAGCCGCCCCAGGCGGTCGCGCGCCAGGGGCGTGCTGGTCGCCCTGCTCGCTGTGCTGCTGCTGCTCGGCGCCGGTGCCTACGCCGTGTCACAGGTCGGCGGCAACCCGGCGATCAAGGCACCCGCTCCTGGACTGCCGACCCGGCTGCAGGACGATCTGCGTCAGCTCCAGCAGTTGGTGAAGTGATGGGCGTCCGGCGCCTCGCGCCCGCACTGCTGCTCGGCGCCGTCCTGCTCGGCGGCTGCGGGTCGTCCTCACCGGCCGACGAGCTGCGGAGCAAGGTGGCCGCGGTCACCGACGCGGCCAACAATCGCGACGCCAACGCCCTCCGGAGCGCGGTCGATGACCTGCTGGCCACCGCGAAGCTGCAGCACGACACCGCCAAGCTCGATCTCGGCCGGTACCGCCAGATTCAGACCTACGCCGAGCTGGTGAGGGTCGACGCCGCCGCCGCGTTTGGACCCGCGCCTGTGAGGACCCTCCCCCCGGCAACGACCGCGCCGACGACGACCACGCCCCCGGCGACCAGCCAGCCGCCGCCGGGCGACCAGGGTGACGGCAAGGGCAAGGGC
This sequence comes from Mycobacteriales bacterium, assembly GCA_046595615.1. Classification (GTDB taxonomy): domain Bacteria; phylum Actinomycetota; class Actinomycetes; order Mycobacteriales; family SCTD01; genus JAYSQK01. Next base: position 5,631 of record JBKJOO010000311.1, read on the forward strand.
GGCAAGGGCAAGCACGACTCGAGCGCCAGCCCGTCGCTGAGCCCGGTCCTGCCGACCACTGGCCCGACCGTCACCGCCTCGCCCTGACCGGCCGCCCTTGCCAAGCACCGCCCCTCCCCAGTGATCAACAGGACATCGGTGCGGGACTCGCCGGGCGTGTCGCACAGCGATGTCCTGATGATCACCAGGTGTCCCAGCTGAGTCGCTTCCTCTCCCCGCCCAACCACCCCTGCCCAGCCGCCCAGCTTGGCCCGACCGCGCGACCCCTGCCCCCCGGTCACGCTGAGGCTGTGAACGACCACAACAGCAGGCAAGGGTGATCGTTTGGTCGGCATTCGTCACGGCCACCCGCTCACGGCTGGTCGCGGCGGCTCCACTTCCCTGCTGTTGTGGTCGTGCACCCCGGCAGCCGGGTGCGCCCCGACCGCGGCCCCGCAGTCGGTGGGGCGGCTCACGGGCCTGGCGGTCAGGCCGGGCCGGGGAGCCCCACCTGGGCAGCCACGAAGCTCAGCTCGGCCCGCACCTGCCGGATTCGTTCCTCCACGACGAGCGAGCCATGCCCGGCGTCGAAGCGGTAGACCTCGACGGTCTTGCCGAGCGCGGCGGCCGCCTCGAGCCAGTTGTCGATCTGCCGGATCGGGCAGCGCGGGTCGTTCGCGCCGGCGAGCACCAGGACCGGGGCGACCACCTGCCCGACGTACGTCAGCGGGGAGCAGCGCTCGTAGACCTCGGGCACGTCGTCCGGTGAGCCGCCGAACAGCGACCGGTCGAAGGCCCGCAGCGGCTCCATCTCGTCCTCGTACGCCGCGACGTAGTCGGCCACCGGGACCGCAGCCACCCCCGCCGCCCACAGTCCGGGCTGGGTGCCGAGGCCCAGCAGGGTCAGGTAACCGCCCCACGAGCCGCCGGCGAGCACGCAGGCCGAGGCGAGGCCCGAGGTGACCGCCCACTCGCGCACGGCAGCGAGGTCCTCGAGCTCGGTGAGCCCGGGTCGACCCTCGATGGCGTCGCGCCAGGCCGCGCCGTAGCCGGTCGAGCCGCGGTAGTTGACCTGCACGACCGCGCAGCCCAGGTCGACGTAGGCAGCCCGGTCCGCGGCGAAGGCGTCGCTGTCGTGCCAGGTCGGGCCGCCGTGCACGAGAAAGACGGTCGGAAACGGTCCCGCGCCGGCGGGGCGGGCCACGAGGGCGTGCACCGCGCCGCCGGGACCGTCGACGAAGGCGTCCTCGACCGGCACCGAAGCCGGTGGGCGGGCGCCGGGCGGGGTCAGGACGACCGAGCCGTCGGTGGAGCGGATCGCGGTAGGAAGCGCCGCGGAGGACCAGGCAAACTCCACCGTGCCGTCGGGGCGTGCGGTCGCATCGGTGACGGTGCCGCCGTCGGTCGCCAGGTCCGCGACCGAGCCGTCGAGGCCGACCTTGTGCAACGTCGCCCGACCGCGGGCCTCGGCCACGACGAGCAGCGCCGAGCCGTCGGCCCACCAGTCGGCGGACAGGTCACCGTCGAGGTCGATGTCGAGCCGGTCCACCTGGCCGGTGACCGGATCCCACAGCAGCGGCATCGGTCGCCCGGACTGCTCGTGCAGCGCCAGCACCCGACCGTCGGCGGGGGAGAAGCCGACGCCGTGCAGGCCGAGACCGGGCCCGTCCCACAGCTCCCCGACGACCTCGCCGTCGGCGGTGAGGACCCGCAGCGCGCGGTGCCGGGAATCGCCGTGCTCGGCGTGCTCGAGCAGGACCAGCCGGTCGTCGCGGGAGAGCCCGGCCACGTCGGCGTCGTGTTCGCTGGCGTAGAGCAGGGCGGTCCCGCCCCGGCGTACGACGTGAACGGTGGAACCGTCGTCGGTCGAGGTCCCAACGACCGACAGGGTGCGGCCGACCTCACAGCCGGCGCTGTAACCGGCGGTCACCCCGGGCGCGGCCGGCTCGTCGGGGCCGCCGGCGAAGGGTTGCCGCTGCCAGGTGCCCAACTCGTCGCCGCCGGTGTCGTCGAACCACCAGATCCAGGCGCCATCGGGGGACAGCGTCCCGTCGGTGGTCCCGTGCTCGCGAGCGGTGACCTGGCGGGTGCTGCCGGTGGCTCGGTCCCAGGCGAACAGCTCGAACGTGCCGGTGCTGTTGCTGACGTAGAGGCTGCGGTCCGGCGCATCCTGCGCCCAGTCCGGCAGCGAGACCCGGGCAGCGCGAAAGCGCAGCTCCCAGGCGGCGGGGGTCGTCGTGGTTGTGGACACGGCTGCAGCCTAGGAGTGGGCGCGCGCCGCCCGCGCGAGGCCCGGCAGCTCGCCCAGCAACGCCGCAGCCTCGGCGACGTCGCGGTCGCGGGCAGCGGCCTGCCACCGCTGGCCGGCGGTGTCGATGTGCACGGTCGCGAGCCGCAGGCGGCGCTGCGCTGGGCCCTGCGTCCAGCGGATGCTCTGCACCTTGGCCAGCGGCACCACGACGGTCTCCGCCTGCAGTCGGCCGGTGCGGGCGACGACGTACGCCGCGTCGTGCCAGCTGGCCAGCCGGCGAAACGACAACGGCGCCTTGAAGCGGGCCCGGCGTGGCACCGCGGCGTCCGGCGGCGCGCTGGTGGCGGCGCCGGGGAGCACGCGGGCCAGCAAGGCGTCGGCCTCCGCCCGGGCGCCGACGGGCAGCAGGGCGCGGGTGAGGGCGCCGACGTCCTGTTCGCCGACCTCGCGCTCGCGCTGCTGGGCGACGTCGATCTCCAGGCGACACCAGCCGAACGGGCGCCACAGCAGCGGCTCGACGAGGCGGACGGCCTGCACCCGGCCTGCTGGGATCGTCTCGGACCGGGTCTGCAGCAACCCCGATCGCAACCGCAGGCCGTCCCCGGCCTCGGCGACGGTGAACCCGAGCTCGACGTTGATCCGTCGCAGGACCGCTGCGCCCGAGCCGAACAGCACCGTGGCGACCGTCCCGAGCACCGGCCCGAGCGCGGCGGGCGCGACGAGGGCGAGCACGACGAGCACCGGCACGAGCACCGTGACGACCACGGCCGGAGCGCCGAGCAGGGCGCTGGCGATGAGCCGCCCGGCTGGCACCGACGCGATCGGGCGCTCGTCCGCGCCTTCGGGGAAAGGCGCTGTCTGGCCCGGGTCCGCGTCGGTCGGGCCAACCCCCGTCCACGCCGGGTGGTCCACACCCTCGGCAACGCCGGCCAGGCCGGTGCTGAGCGCCAGCAGCTGTGCCCGGACCTGCACCGCCCGGCGCGCCGGCAGGAAGGCGAGCCGGGCCTTGCCGGTGCCCCGGCCGGCCAGGACGAGGCGCAGCTCGGAGATGCCGAGCAGCCGGGCCGCGAGGGGCCGGACGACGTCGACGGCCTGGACCCGCGCCAGCGGCACCCGAATCGACTGCCGGCGCAGCAGCCCGGTCTCCAGCTGCAGCTCGCCGCCCGCGACCCGCCAGCGGGTCACCAGCCAGGACACGACACCAGCCGCGATGATCGCCGCGGCGACGAGCCCGTCGACGAGCAGCCGGGACCACTCCAGACCCCCGCCGACGACCTGACGCGGCAGGGTGACAAAGATCAGCGCCAGCACCGCCCGGCCGCCCTTGGCCACCGGGGAGAGCGGATGCAGCCGCGCCCAGGACGTGGGCAGGGAGCCGTCGCTCACAGGCCCGCCGACCGGGCCTCGCCCAGCGCCGCCAGGCGATCCCGCAACCGGGCCGCTTCCGCCGCTGCGAGGCCGGGGATCCGGGCGTCGGAGGCGGCTGCGGCCGTGTGCAGCTGCACCGTCGCAAGGCCGAAGGCCCGCTCGACGGGCCCTGCAGTCACGTCCAGGAACTGCATCCGGCCGTAGGGGACGACGCTGAGCCGCCGGACGAGGACGCCCCGCACGACGAGCAGGTCGTCGTCGCGTTCGGCGTAGCCCCACGACAGCACCCGCCGGCGGAGCACCGCCCCGGCCGTGACCGCCGCGGTGAGGCCCGCGAGCAGCGCTGCCACCGCCGCCGGCAGGCTCGAGAGCGCGCCCACGACCGTGCCGGCGATCACGACGGGGACGGCGACCGCGGCGAGCTGGGCCTGCCGGGCCCGCCAGAGCCGGGGCGATGGGCGCAGGTAGTCCACCGTGCGAGCTTTGCATCTGTGCCGACTGCCAGCCCGGGGAACCACGAAGGGCCGTCCCGCAGGACGGCCCTTGCGCTGGTGTCGGGGTGACAGGATTTGAACCTGCGGCCTCGTCGTCCCGAACGACGCGCGCTACCAAGCTGCGCCACACCCCGATCGTGCACGGCGACTCTAGCCGACCGTCGCCTCAGCCAAGGCAGGGCTCGAGCCGAAGCAGCGTCGCCTCCGGTCGGCAGCACATCCGGACCGGCAGGTACGGCGAGGTGCCCAGCCCGGCGCTGACGTGCAGCCAACCCCGCTCGTCCCGGGTGAGGCCGCGGGCCCGCCACCGCGGTAGGTCGCAGTTGGTCGTCATCGGCCCGAGCGCCGGCAGGCGCAACTGACCGCCATGGGTGTGCCCGGCCAGGACGAGGGCGTGCCCGTCCCCGGCGTACGACGTGAGCAGTCGATCGGCTGGGGTGTGCGTCACCCCGATCCCCAGCCCCTCGACCGGTGCGGGGACGTACCGGTCCCGGCGCAGGTGGCCGTCGTCGGTGCCGGTCAGGGTGACGCCGGCAAGCGGGGTCGCTCGCCGGTGCGTCAGGTCGGTCCAGCCGACCCCTTCGAGCGCCGAGATCGCTTGCGCCCAGGGCATGTCCTGGCCACGGTGCTGCGCTGGCCGGTCCTGGAGATAGCGCCACGGCCGGGGGACCGACGGCGTGAAGTAGTCGTTGTTGCCCGGCACGAAGAAGCCGGGCACCTCGAAGGTCCCGAGCGTGGCGGCGAGCAAGCCGATCGCTGCCGGGTCCGACAGGTGGTCGCCGGTGCTCACGACCAGGTCGGGTCGGTGCCGGGCCAGCCCGCGCACCCAGGCCGCCCGCCGGGTGTGCCGGGGGAGCAGGTGCAGGTCCGACAGGTGGAGCACGGTCAGCGGCCGAACCCCGGGCGGCAGCACGCGGACCGTCGTACGACGCAGTCTTGGCAGCTGCGGCTCGACGAACGGCCAGGCTGCGAGGGCGAGCGCAAGTCCGTACCGCCGCTGCATCGGTCCAGACTAGGTTCGCGGGCATGGGAGCCCTCAAGGAACGCCTGCACGCCGACCTCACGATCGCGATGAAGGCCAGAGACGAGCTGGTCCGGGCCACCCTGCGGATGGTGCTCAGCGCCATCGGCAACGAGGAGGTCGCGGGCACGCAGGCTCGGGCACTCAGCGACGACGAGGAGCTCGCGGTCGTCATCCGCGAGGCCAAGAAGCGGCGGGAAGCGGCCGCTGCGTTCGAGAGCGGCGGGGCGACCGACCGGGCCGAGCGGGAGCTCGCCGAGGAGTCGGTGCTGACGACCTACCTGCCGCAGCAGCTGTCCGAGGAGGAGCTCACCGCACTGGTCGCAGCGGCGGTCGCCGAGTCCGGCGCAACCGGTCCGCGGGCGATGGGCGCGGTCATGAAACTGCTCGGCCAAAGGATCGGCGGCCGGGCCGAGGGCAGTCGGGTGGCCGCTGCGGTCCGCGCCGCCCTGGCCTGAGCTCGCCGCGGGTCAGCCGCGGCCGCGCTTCTTCGTCGGCTTGGGGGCCGGTGGAGCGGGGGGCGCGACCACCTTGGATGGTGGCGTCGGTGCCTGGGTCACCGGAGACGGTGGTGGCGCCGTCTGGACGGGCAGCGGGGCCTGGCCGTTCGAGGCGTGGATGCTGATCGTCGTTCCCACCGGGACCGACGTGCCCGCTGATGGATAGGTCGAGGCGACGGCGCCGGCCGGGATCGGCGCGGCCCTGGAGGTGAAGCCGATCCGGACGCCGAAGCCCTGGTCGCGCAGGGTCTGGGCCGCCGTGTCGACCGGCTGGCCGGTGACGTCCGGCACCGCGACCTGGTCGCCCTGGCTGACCGAGGAGTCCGGCGCGGCGAAGTCCTGCGGCGCAGTGCCGCTGGAGGCCTGACTCATGGTCTGCCGCCAGATGGAAGCCGGGATGGTGCCGCCGTAGACCTGCTTGTAGTACTGGCCGTTGATGACCTCTCCGCGCATGGGGGCCGGCACGGGCTTGCCCATCCAGACGGCCGTCGCCAGCTGCGGGGTGTAGCCGACGAACCAGGCCGCCGTCGAACTCGTGGTGGTGCCGGTCTTGCCGGCGGCTGGGCGCCCGATCGAGGCGCCGCGGCCGGTCCGGAACGCGTCCGGCCCGTCGATGACGCCCCGCAGCAGCGAGGTCACGGTGTCTGCGACGCCCTGTTCGAGCGCCTGGCTGCAGCCTGGTCCAGGCAGGTCGAGCTGCTTGCCGTCGGGCGCCGAGATGGACGAGACCGGCTGCGGTGGGCAGTAGAGCCCACGGGAGGCGAAGGTCGCGTACGCCGCCGCCATCGCCAGCGGACTGACGCCCTCGCCACCCAGCACGAAGGAGGGGTAGCGGCCGAACGCCTTGCCCTCGAACGTGCCGTTGACGACGCGGACCCCCAGCGACTCCGCCAGGGCCGGCGGTGTCTCGAGGCCGGTGCGTTCCTCGAGTTGGACGAACCAGGTGTTCACCGACTCTGCGGTGGCCTTCGCCATGTCGAACACGCCTGCTTCGGCGGGTTCGGAGTTGCCCGGGCACGTCCCGTGGCCGGCATCGTAGGTGAAGGCCTTCGGGCAGTACGGGTTGGGCGCGTTCAGGGTGAGGCTGGTCGGGATCCCCAGCTGCAGCGCGCGGGCGAGCACGAACGCCTTGAAGGTCGATCCGCCCTGAAAACCGAGCGAGCCGCCGATGGCGAGGTTGACCTTGGTCTGGAAGCGGCCGGTGCCGTAGCCCCGGTCGACGGCCATCGCCTTGACCGCCCCGGTGCCGGGCTCGACGGTGTCGACGACCGCCGCCGCATGGAAGGGGTCCCTGGCCGGCAGTTGCGTATCGACGGCCTGCTGCGCGGCGGCCTGCACCGCCGGGTCGAGCGAGGTACGGATCGTGAGGCCGCCGGCGAGCAGCGCCTGCTGGCGCTCCTGCCGGGTGGCGCCGAGCACCGCGCCGGCCGGTCCGTCCTCGAGATAGCGGCGGACGTAGTCACAGAAGAACGGCGCCCGCACACCCGGCGCCTCACAACCGCTGGCCACGGACGTGACGTTCAGGTGCAGCCCCTCCTTGGCCGAGAGGGCCTGCTGAGCGGGCGTGATGTAACCGAGCTGGGCCATCCGGGCGAGCACGACGTTGCGTCGGGTCACCGCGGCCCGCGGATTGGCGACCGGATCGAACCGGCCGGGGTTCTGCACGATGCCCGCCAGCAGCGCCCCACGAGCGAGATCGAGATTCCTGACCGAGCTGCCGAAGTAGTGGCTCGCTGCCGTCCCGATGCCGTACACACCGTTGCCGTAGTAGGCGATGTTCAGGTAGCCCTCGAGGATCTGCTGCTTGGTGAAGGTGTGCTCGAGGGCCAGCGCGTAGCGCGCCTCCTGCAGCTTGCGGCGCACCGATCGCTCGCGGGCGGCGTCCTGCCCGGTGCGGTTGCGGGCCGCCTCGATCAGGGTGTTCTTGACGTACTGCTGGGTCAGCGTCGAACCACCCTGCACGACGCTGCCGGAGCTCGAGTTGCGGGCCAGCGCTCGCGCCGTGCCCTTCACGTCGATCCCGTTGTGGTCGTAGAACCGGCTGTCCTCGATCGCGATCAGCGCCTGCTGCGCCGTGACCGGGACATCCTTGAGTTGGACGGGGACGCGATTTTCCAGAAAGAGCGACGCGATGACCCCGCCATTTTTGTCCAGGATGACGGTGCGCTGCGGCAGTCGCGGCGTCTTGAGATTCGCCGGCAGCGCAAGAAAGGTGTCGGCGCCAGCCTTTGCCGCCAGGCCGGCGCCGCCGATGATCGGGAAGGCGAGACCGGCGAGCAGGACACCGGCCAGCAGGCTGAGGACGAGCGCCGCGGCGAGGCGCGCCAACGCTGACGTCAGGACTGCGGTGCGTGCCATCCGCTCAATGTACGGTTCGGCACCGACAGGTTCCCGGCTTGTCACGGTATAGACCTTGATAGCCCAGAGTGACTAGGCCAAGATGGACCGAACAGGTCCTGCCGGTGCGGGCGAGAGGTTCGTACCGTTGCGTACGCGGACGAGCACGCTGCGCTTCCTCTCACGCAAGGACCTCCCCTCATGACTGCGCCTTCCCTCCAGCAGGACTGGACGACCAACGCCGCGTGCGGGTCGGCCGATCCTGATGAGCTCTTCGTCACCGGCGCCGCCCAGAACAGGGCCAAGGCCGTCTGCATGGGGTGCCCGGTCCGCACGGAGTGTTTGTCGGACGCGCTGGACAACGGGGTGGAGTTCGGTGTCTGGGGCGGGATGACCGAGCGCGAGCGACGGGCCCTGCTCCGTCGTCGGCCCGATGTCACCTCGTGGCGCGAGCTGCTCGAGCAGGCCCGCGCCCAGCACGGGCGGACCAGCGTCGCCTCCTGAGCGTCCTGACGGCTGCGTCGCCGGGAAGCCGGCCGCTGCGCGTCGTACCGCCTGCTGCTCGGGCTGGATCGGGCCGGTCCTGATCGCGAGATCGGCCGCTGCGCCTCGTACCGCCTGTTGCTCGGGCTGGATCGGGCCGGGACTCGCCGGGTGATTCGCGGCCTGAGCCAGCACGAGCCGGAGCAGCTGGTACGCCGGGTCGGAGGCCGGGCCAGCTCAGGCAGCTCGGCCGCTGCGCGTCGTACCGCCTGTTGCTCGGGCTAGATCGGGCCGGGACCCGCCGGGTAATTCGCGGCCTGAGCCAGCACGAGCCGGAGCAGCTGGTACGCCGGGACGCAGCTCAGGCCGGCACAGCTGCCGCGTGGCCGGAGGCGAGGTCTTGGCCGACCGCACGCAGGCCGTCGAGATCGTGCACATCGCCCGGCTGGGCCGCCACCTCGACGACGGCCACGCCGGGGTGGGCCCGGGTGAACCGCTCCTGCAGCCGGCGCTCGCGGCTCGACAGGGTGACCCGCTCGGCGTGCAGCCGGAGGACCCCCGCGGTCAGCGGATCGTGCTCGAGCTGCCCGGCGGCGTCCAGCGCTGCCGCGGCGGTCAGGGTGTCGGCGGCCGAGCGGTGCACCCGGTTGACGACGAGCCCGGCCAAGGGCATCTGCTCCGACGCGAGCCGCTCGACGAAGTATGACGCCTCGCGCAGCGCATCCCGCTCGGGCGCCGCCACCACGACGAACTCGGTGCCCTCGGCCTTGAGCAGGTCGTAGGTGGCCTGGGCCCGCTCGCGGAAGCCACCGAACATCGTCTCGAGTGCCCCGATGAACTGCGACACGTCCTGCAGCAGACCGGCCCCGAGGATGCGGCTGATGATCGAGGTGAACAGGTTGAAGCCGGCCCCCACGACCTTGAAGTAGGCCTTCCCACCGGCCTTGGCGGGGGCCAGCAGGACGCGCACCATCCGGCCGTCCAGGAAGGTGGTGAGCCGCTCGGGGGCGTCGAGGAAATCAAGTGCCGAGCGGGTCGGCGGGGTGTCGACCACGATCAGGTCGTAGTCCCCGCTGGCCTTGAGTTGCCCCAGCTTCTCCATCGCCATGTATTCCTGCGTGCCCGCGAAGGACGACGAAAGCGCCTGATAGAAAGGGTTGTCCAGGATCGTCTGTGCCTTGGACGGCTCGGTGTGCGCCACGACGATGTCGTCGAAGGTGCGTTTCATGTCGAGCATCATCGCGTCGAGCAAGCCATTGTTGGCCACCCCCGCGACCTTGCGGGGAGTGTTGTCGAGATGGGTCAGGCCCATCGACTGGGCGAGCCGCCGGGCCGGGTCGATGGTCAGCACCACCGTACGACGGCCCTGCTCGGCGGCCCGCAGGGCGAGGGCGGCGGCGGTCGTCGTCTTGCCCACGCCCCCGGAGCCACAGCAGACGATGATCTTTGCCGTCGCCAGCACCTCGTCGAGGTCGAGCCGGGGCGTGTTCACGCCATCCCCTGGTCCCGCAGCAGCGCCGCCAGCGTGTAGAGCGCCCCGAGGTCGATGTCGTCGGCCAGCAGCGGCAGCTCGTACGACGGCCGGTCGACCCCGGCGAGACTGTCGCGCCCGCGCTCCTCGAGGGCGACGCGCGCGGCATGATCCCCGGCCTCGGCGACCAGTGCGCCGACGAGGGCGTCCGGGGCGGCGAGTCCGGCCGACTTCAGGCCGGCGGCGAGGGTGGCCGAGTCCAGCCGGCCCGCCTCCGCGTCGACCAGATCGGCGGGATCGAGCGCCGGGGACCGCACCATGTTGACGACGATGCCGCCCACCGGCAGGTCGAGTGCGGTCAGTTCGGCCACCCCGTCGAGGGTTTCCTGCACGGGCATCTCCTCGAGCAGGGTCACGATGTGCACGGCCGTCTGTGGCGAACGCAGAACCGCCATCACGCTGTCGCTCTGGTGCTTGATCGGCCCGACTTTGGCGAGCCCGCCGATCTCGTGCGAGATGTTCAGAAACCGTGCGATCCGCCCGGTCGGCGGGGCGTCCAGCACGACCGCGTCGTACGTCGGGAGATGATTTTTGCCGATGCGGACGACGGCCTCCTTCACCTTGCCGGTGAGCAGGACGTCGCGCAGCCCCGGCGCGATCGTCGTCGCGAAGTCGATCGCGCCGATCCGGCGCAGCGTGCGGGCCGGGATGCCGTTCGGGGACAGCTTGTAGAACATGTGCAGGTAGTCCAGCAACGCCTGCTCGGGGTCGATCGCGAGGGCGGAGACCTCACCGTGGTCCGGCGCCACCGCGACCCGCCGCTCGTCGTAGGGCAGTGGCGGGGTGTCGAAGAGTTGGGCGATGCCCTGCCGGCCCTCGACCTCGGTGAGCAGGACCCGCTTGCCACCGGTGGCGAGCGCCAGGGCGAGCGCCGCCGCGACGGTCGTCTTGCCGGTGCCTCCCTTGCCGGTGACGACGTGCAGCCGCACATCAGGGAAGTCGGCCATGACCGCAAGCGTAGGCGCGCGAGGCGGCGGCCGCCCATGACGCTGCCTCCCCGGGCGCCATAGGCTCCGCCCATGACGCTGCCCCCCGGGCGCCATAGGCTCCGTCCATGACGCAGTGGGAGTATCTGACCGCACCCCTGCTGGTCCACGCGACCAAGCAGATCCTCGACAACTTCGGCCTGGACGGTTGGGAGTTGGTCCAGGTCGTGCCGGGCCCCGGTGGCGGCGACCAGCTGGTGGCGTACTTCAAGCGGGTCAAGGCCGGGTCGTGAGCGCGACCGAGCGCCTCGCCGCGCTCGGCCTGGCACTGCCACCGGTCGCTGCGCCGGCTGGCAGCTACCTGCCGGCGGTCCGCACCGGCAACCTGGTTTTCACGTCCGGGCAGCTGCCGCTGGTTGCGGGCTCGCTGCTGGCGACCGGCAAGGTCGGCGCTGACGTCACCCCCGAGCGGGCCAAGGAGTTGGCCGGCACCTGTGCGCTGAATGCGCTCGCGGCCATCGACGCCCTGGTCGGGCTCGACGCGGTCGTTCGCGTCGTGAAGGTCGTCGGTTTCGTCGCGTCGGTCGGCGGCTTCACCGGTCAGCCGGGCGTCGTCAACGGTGCCTCGGAGCTGCTCGGCGAGGTGTTCGGCGAGGCCGGGCGGCACGCCAGGTCGGCGGTGGGGGTCGCAGTCCTGCCGCTCGACGCCCCGGTCGAGGTCGAGTTGGTCGTCGAAGTCCGGTAGTCGGACGGGGGGCGTTGCCGCCGTACGATCCGCGACATGAGTGCTGCGGGCATGCTGCCCCCCGAGCTGGTGCAGCGGGCCCGGGGGCTCGTCGACGGGACCTTCGAGGCCGCGCCCGTGCGCCACGCCGCAACCGTCGTGCTGCTGCGCGACACCGGGAGCGGGCCGGAGGTCTACCTGCTGCGACGGGTGCGGGCGATGGCGTTCGCGGCCGGGATGCACGTCTTTCCCGGCGGGTCGGTGGATCGGGCCGACGCGCAGGCGCATGTTCGCTGGGCGGGCCCGGACCCGGCCCAGTGGGCGAGCTGGCTGGGCGCCGACGAGCCGCTGGCCCGGGCGCTGGTCTGCGCGGCGGTGCGGGAGACGTTCGAGGAATCCGGCGTCCTGCTCGCCGGTCCGTCCGAGGCCGAGTTGCTCGCCGACGTGTCGTCGGACGAGTGGGAGGCCGAGCGGGTCGCCCTCGAGGCCCGCGAGCAGACGCTGTCGCAGCTGCTGGAGCGTCGCGGGCTCGTGCTGCGTTCGGATCTGCTGCGGCCGTTCGCGCACTGGATCACCCCCGAGGTCGAGCCCAAGCGGTTCGACACCCGCTTCTTCCTGGCCGAGCTGCCCGCCGGGCAGGTCTGCCGCGACGTCGGCGGCGAGGCCGACAGCCGGGTGTGGGTGCACCCCAGGGCCGCCCTCGAGCAGCAACTGACGATGCTGCCGCCGACCTCGGTCTCGTTGGGCGACCTGGCCGACATCGCAGACGTGGCAGCCGCGCTCGACAGGCAGTGGCCGATCAGTCCGGTCCTGCCCAAGATCGTCGTACGCGGTGACGACAGCGTGGCCATGCTGCTGCCCGGCGACCCCGACTACCCGTCATGAGCAGGCCTCGGCAGGTGACGACCCGGGCCGCGGTCCTGCTCGCCCCCAACCCCGGGCCGATGACCCTCGAGGGCACCAACACCTGGCTGCTGCGTGAGCCCGGCCGGGACGACCTCGTCGTGGTGGACCCCGGACCGCTGCACGAGGCGCATCTGGCTGCGGTCGCGGCCGCCGGCGACGTCGCGCTGATCGTGCTGACGCACGGCCATCTCGACCACAGCGAGGGAGCCGGCCGGTTGCGCGAGTTGACCGGCGCCGACGTCGTCTCGCTCGACCCGGAGCACACCACCGATGGCGTCGACGGCCTCACGACCGACCGGCAGCGCCTCGGGGCGGCTGGGCTCACCCTGGAAGTCGTGCACACCCCCGGGCACACCGCCGATTCGGTCTCGCTGCACCTGGCCGACGACGGCGCCGTGCTGACCGGCGACACGATCCTTGGCCGGGGCACCACGGTGGTCGCCCATCCGGACGGGGTCCTCGCCGACTACCTCACCTCGCTGCGGCGGTTGCGCACGTTCGGCGACGTGACTGTCCTGCCCGGACACGGACCCGAGTTGGCCTCCGCAGGCGTTGCCGCGCAGGCCTATCTCGACCATCGCGAGCAGCGCCTGGAGCAGGTCCGCGCCGCCGTAGCGGGCGGCGCCACCGACGCGCAGCAGGTCGTCGAGCTGGTCTACGCCGACGTCGACCGGGTGCTGTGGCCGGCGGCGACCCTGTCGGTGCTCGCCCAGTTGGCCTACCTCGGCGTGGCCTGGCCCCGGTAACGGCGTACCAGTTGCTGTTGCGACTGTCTCGCAGAAACGTCTACGTTGCTCCCATGACCCGCTTCTGGACCCTGGCGACCGCCGCTGCCCTGCCGATCCTGCTCGCCGCCTGCGGCGCCAGCAGTACACCGGCTGCCGTCAAGCGCACCGACGGTTCGAGCGCCCTGCAGGTGGTCACGACCGTTGCGCCGATCACCTCGATCGTGTCGCAGGTGGGCGGGGACCGGATCGTGCTCAACGGCGTCGTGCCGGAGGGCACGAACAGTCACACCTATGAGCCGCCGCCGCAGGTCAGCAAGGTGCTGGCGCGGGCCGACCTCGTCTTCATCAACGGGCTCAAGCTCGAGGACCCTACGGCCGACCTGGCCGCCCAGAACGCCAAGCAGGGCTCGCAGATCGTTGCCCTGGGCACGAAGTCGCTGCCGGAATCGGCGTACATCTACGACTTCTCCTTCCCCAAGAAGGACGGCAAGCCCAACCCGCACCTGTGGACCGACCCGCTGTTCGCGATCAAGTACGCCGACGAGGCGGCCGCCGCCTTGACCGCGAAAGACCCCGCGGGCAAGGCGATCTACGAGGCCAATCGGAAGGCCTTCGACGCCAAGGCGACCGCGCTGTCGGACGCACTCAAGGCGGACACCGCGACCATCGCCGGCCCGAAGGAGCTGCTGACTTATCACGACGCCTACGCCTACTTCGGGCGGGACTACGGCTACAAGATCCTCGGCGCCGTCCAGCCCTCGAACTTCGAGGACCCCACGCCGAAGGAGATTGCCCGGCTGATCGACCAGGTGCGGTCGGAGAAGGTGCCAGTCATCTTCGGTTCGGAGGTGTTCCCCTCCAAGGTCCTCAAGCAGATCGGCCAGGAAACCGGAGCCCGCTACGAGGCGACGCTGCGCGACGACGACCTGCCGGGCAAGCCTGGCGACAAGGAACACTCTTGGCTCGGCTTGATGCGCTACGACTACCGCACGATGGTCAAGGGGCTCGGCGGCACCCCAACGCACCTCGATGCGCTGGACACCTCCGACACCGTGCCGGACAAGGCCGACTATCCGCAGTGACGCTGGCTGAGGCCTAGCGCGCCCGGCGGGCCAGCCGCTCACCGTCGAGGATCGTCAGCGCGCGCGAATCGACCCGCACCCAGCCGCGTTGGGCGAAGTCGGCGAGCGCCTTGTTGACCGTCTCGCGGGAGGCTCCGACGAGCTGGGCGAGCTCTTCCTGGGTGAGGTCGTGGTGCACCCGGATGCCGTCGGGCTCGGTGGAACCGAACCGCTCCGACAGGGCGAGGAGCTGCTTGGCCACCCGGCCGGGCACGTCGGTGAAGATCAGGTCGGCCAATGCATCGTTGGTACGACGGAGCCGGCGGGCCAGCACCCGCAGCAGCTGCTCAGCGATCTCGGGCCGGTCGGTGATCCAGGGCTTGAGCGAGCTGTGCGCGAGCGAGGCGAGGCGGGCCTCGGTGACGACGGTGGCGGTCGCAGTCCGGGGGCCGGGGTCGAACAGCGACAGCTCGCCGAACATGTCCGATGGGCCCATCACCGAGAGCATGTTCTCCCGGCCGTCGGTCGCCCGGCGGCCGATCTTCACCTTGCCGGTCAGGACGATGTAGAGGGTGTCGCCCTGTTCACCTTCGAGAAAGACCGTCTCCCCGCGGGCATAGTCGGCGTACTGCAGCGAGCTGGCAAGGGCTTCCGCCGCCTCCCCGGCGACTCCTTGGAACAGACCGGCTCTGGCCAGGACCTCGTCCACTGCTGCCTTTCCCGCGCGTCGTCAAGAGCTCGCGGAGCAGTCTGGCAGATGGTGAGCCCGGTCACCGCCGGCCAGGGATGAGCCGGCTGAACCGGCGCCGCCGCCAGTATCGCTCCAACGCCGGTGCGTAGCCCTCGCTGACGAACGTCTCGACCTCTTCGGGCCGGGCCGAATCCAGGAACCCCTCCAGCAGGTCGCCGACGTCGTCGACCCGAAGGGGCCGCTCGACCCGCTCCATGCCGAGCATCAGGCCGAGCAGCAGCACGGGCAGCAGCAGGGCGACGGCGATCAGAGGCACCCCACCATGGTGGCCTACTCCGGCCCCGGCGTACACGCTCGGGGCGTTGCTAGGCCGGGCGGCGCCGGACGACTGGGGTGAGCGGCAACGCGGAGAGGCACAGCGTGGGCTGTACGCGGTAGCGCGCGATCAGCTCACCGGTGGCGTCTGCCTGCCTGGCGTGCAGGGCGGTGCGGTAGGTGGAGAGCTGCTGCTCGGCCTCGGCCAGGTCGGCGTCGTGCCGGGCCTGGCCCTCGTCGTCACCGGCCGGCACCCGGCGGTCCCACAGCTCGGCGAGGCTTGGCAGTGGGGGGATGTCGTCGATCGGCAGGATCTCGACGAGCGCCCGGCGCCCGGAGCCGACCCGGGCGTCGGTGAGCACCGGCCGCAACGTGGCCGCGTCGAGCTGGCTCTTGCCGTTGCCGGCGCGGACGACGTCGAGCCGGGCCTGGATGATCCGGCGCCAGTAGGACACCTTGTTCTCCTCGGCGCCGAGCGCGGTGCGATAGCCGCGCAGCTGCTCGAGGGTGAGATGCCCGAATTCCTGGCTGACCTCGGGGCGCGTCCGGGTCGGCTGCTTGCGGGGCGCGGGTGGCCGAAAGGCGCCGGCCGGCGGTGCGAGCGCGATGCCCTGCGAATCCATGCTTCTCCAACCCGAGGTCACATTGTGTGACCGACTTGGGGAAGGTCGTCACGATCCCGAAGGGCCTTGAGGGACGTCACCGGAACGGGCGAGTGCCGGCGACCCCACGTAGGCTGAGGGCGTGCCACGCAGCGAGGAAACCCGACTCGGGCTCGTCCGCCGGGCCCGGCGGACCAACCGCGAGTTGGCGCTGCTGCATCCCGACGCGCACTGCGAGTTGGACTTCGCCAACCCACTCGAGTTGGCCGTCGCCACCGTGCTGTCGGCGCAATGCACCGACCGGCGCGTCAATGAGGTGACGCCGACGCTGTTCGCCCGGTGCCGGACCGCTGCGGACTACGCGGGCATCGACCGGGCCGAGCTCGAGGAGTTGATCCGGTCGACCGGTTTCTTCCGCAACAAGGCTACCTCGCTGATCGGCCTCGGGGCGGCACTCGTCGAGCGGTACGACGGGGTGTTGCCCGGCCGGCTGGAGGATCTCGTCACCCTGCCGGGCATCGGCCGCAAGACCGCCAACGTGGTGCTGGGCGACGCCTTCGGCGTGCCTGGCTTGACCGTCGACACGCACTTCGGCCGGCTCGTCCGGCGCTTCGGGTGGACCGGGGAGAGCGACCCGGTCAAGGTCGAGGCGGCCGTCGCCACCCTGCTGCCGAAGGCCGAATGGACGATCTTCAGCCACCGGGTGATCTTCCATGGCCGGCGGGTCTGCCACGCCCGGAGGCCGGCCTGCGGAGCCTGCGCGCTCGCGCCACTGTGCCCGTCGTACGGCGTCGGGGAGACCGATCCGCTGGTTGCCGCCGGGCTCGTGCGGACAGCGGCGTTCTTCGCACCGGTGGCCGCGCCGTGAGTCGTACCAAGGTGCTGGCGTTGCTCGGGGTGCTCGCTCTGCTTGCAGTCGGGTTCACCCTGCGTACGGGGAGCAGGTCCGCGGCGGTGTCTGTCGACAGCGGCCCGCTGCGGCGGCAGGCGGCGCTGGCGCCGTGCCCCCGGGGGTTGGGGCCGGAGCTGCCCGACCTGCGGCTGGCTTGCCTGGGTGGCGGCCCGGACGTGTCGCTGCGGGCGGCGACCACCGGTGTGCCGACGCTCGTCAACGTCTACGGGTCGTGGTGCGGTCCCTGCCAGGACGAGACGCCGCTGCTCGTCGCTTTCCACCGGGCCGCCGCGGGACGGGTGGCGCTGGTCGGGATCGACACCGAGGAACCCAGCCGTTCGCAGGCCCTGCACTTCGTGATCGACTTCGGCGTGCACTGGCCAGCGCTCGTCGATGACGACGGCGTGTTCCACCGCCGGATCGGCGGAGGGGTGCCGGTGACGTTGTTCCTCGACACCGCAGGCAAGGTCGTGCACGTACGCCGGGAGCCCATCCGGTCGCAGGCCGACCTGCGCGCGGACGTCAAAACCTGGCTCGGCGTGACCGTGTGAGCCTGCCCGATTGGCTCGCCCCACTCGCCGAAGCGCTGCCGGACATCACCGTGGAGCAGCTCACCCGGTGGGCGCCGCCCGATGAAGGCGGCCGGCCCTCGGCCGTGCTGGTGCTGTTCGGCCAGGGTCCCGACGGGCCTGACGTCCTGCTGATCGAACGCGCCCACACGATGCGCTCGCACGCCGGGCAGCCGGCGTTCCCCGGTGGAGCCCAGGACCCGGGCGATGACGGCCCGGTCGGTGCCGCCCTGCGCGAGGCGGCCGAGGAGGTCGGTCTCGACCCGGCGAGCGTCGAGGTCCTCGGCACCCTGCCGGGCCTGTGGCTGCCGCCGTCGGGCTTCGTCGTCCACCCCGTCGTCGCCTTCTGGCACGCACCGCACGCGGTCCGGGCAGTGGACGCCGCCGAGGTCGCCGCAGTGGTCCGCGCGCCGATCGCCGAGCTGGTCGACCCGGCCAACCGGTTGCGGGTGACCCACCCCAGCGGTTGGGTCGGGCCCGCCTTCAACGTCGGTGACCTGCTGGTCTGGGGGTTCACCGCCGGCTTGCTCGACCGGTTGCTCCACCTGGGTGGCTGGGAGCTGCCCTGGGACGCCGGCCGGGTCGAGCCGCTCGACGAGCAGACGGTCGCCCTGGCCCTGCGGACGACCCCACCGTGACAACCATCGAGGAGCTCCACGCAATGCACCGCACCGGCTGGCTCGTCCTTCCCCTGCTCGCCCTCACCGCCTGCGCAGGCGGTGGCGGGAGCTCCTCGGTGAAAGCCAACGGCACGGTGGCTGCCGTCGGGAGCCCCACCGCGCAGACCGCCGAGGTCGACGGTCAGGACGTGCTGAAGTTCAAGCCCAACGTGGTCACCGCCAAGGTTGGCGCGTTGACGCTGACGATGAAAAACGCCGGGCAGGTGCCGCACAACCTCGAGTTCGACGACAGCTCGCTCGGCAAGCTGGGCCTGGTCGCCGGCGGGCAGTCCAAAGCGCTGCAGCTGACCTTCGCCAAGGCCGGCACGTACACCTTTCAGTGCACCATCCACTCGGGGATGACCGGCAAGGTCGTCGTCTCCTGACGGCCTAGGGTGCTGATGGTGCGCGGAGACCTGCTCGACGTCGTGCTGCTCGTCGCGGCCCTGCTGTTCGCCGTGTCGGGCTACCGGCAGGGCTTCGTCGTCGGGGTCCTGTCCTTCGTCGGCTTTCTCGGTGGCGGGGTCCTCGGGGCCAAGCTCGCCCCGACGGTGGCCCAGCTCGGCGTGCTGTCCAGCCTGCCGCAGTCGGTCGTCGGGGTCGCCTTCGTCTTCCTGGCCGCCAGCCTCGGACAGGTCCTTGCGACCCTGCTCGGCTCGGCGGTCCGCAACCGGCTCACCTGGCGGCCGGCCCGGTTGGTCGACGCCCTCGCCGGGTCGGCGGTGAGCGTGGTCAGCCTGCTGCTCATTGCCTGGCTGGTGGGGACCGCGGTGGCCTCTTCGCCGTTCGTGACGCTGGCCTCGCAGGTCAGGCGTTCGCAGGTGCTGACGACCGTCAACGGGATCGTCCCCGGCGGGGCGCGGTCGTTCTTCGCGGGCTTTCGCCGCCTCATCGACGATCGGGGCTTCCCGGAGGTGTTCGGCGGTCTTGCACCCACCCAGGTCCGTCCGGTCGAGCCGCCGGACGCCCGGGTCACGACCAGCCGGGCCGTGCTCGTCGCCCGAGACCGCATCCTGAAGGTGACCGGCGTCGCGCCGTCGTGCTCGCGCCGGATCGAGGGCTCCGGGTTCGTCTACGCCGCGGAGCGGGTGATGACCAACGCCCACGTCGTCGCCGGAGTCACTCGGCCCAGCGTGCAGGTGGCCGGCCGGACGGTGCCGGCCACGGTGGTCCTCTACGACCCGGAGCGCGACATCGCCGTGCTCGCCGTCCCGGGCCTCACCCTGCCGCCGCTGGCCTTCGCCGGCCAGGCAGCGACCGGCGACAGCGCCGTGGTGGCTGGCTATCCCCAGGACGGACCGTTTCGCGCCGACGCCGCGCGCGTCCGCGGTCTGCAGCGCGCCAAAGGCCCGGACATCTACCAGCAGCGCACCGTCGTCCGCGAGATCTACGCCCTGCGATCACGGGTCCGGCCCGGCAACTCCGGTGGCCCGTTGCTCGACCCGCGCGGCGCCGTCTACGGGGTCGTCTTCGCCGCGGCCGCCGACGACCCGCAAACCGGTTACGCGCTGACGGCCAGGGAGGTCGCATCGGATGCGCGGGCCGGGCGGGTCGCGGCGGCCAAGGTCAGCACGCAGGCCTGCGATTGACCCTCACGGCCGAATCGACGCCGGCAGGCTGAGGACGGGCGCGTCGGTCCGGCCGCTCTCCACCTGCTCGGCGAGGGCGAGCGCCTGTGCGGCGACGTCCACCGGAGCGGTCGCCGCCCCGCGCCGGAGCAGCCGGGCAGCCCCCACGAGATTGCCTCGCTGCAGGTGGGTCACCCCGACGCAGACCTGGGTGAGGCCCTGCCAGCAGGCCCGTTCGCCGGCCGGTGCGGCCTTCCAGGACGCCTCCAGCACCTCGTGGGCCGAGAAGGCCCGACCGGCGTCCAGCAGCCGCTGCGCGAGCGCGAGCGCCGCTCCGGCGGGCAGGGCCTGCTCGTCGACCTGTTCCACCGCGCTCGGGTGGCCATCGGGGACCGGCCGGCCGAGGGCGTCACGCGCGCGCATGCGCCACCAGCAGCTCGCTGACGAGGTCCGCTGCCTCCTGGTGCACGAAGTGCCCCACCCCGTCGAGCACCTGCAGCTCGTAGCCGCCGTACGCGTACGCCCCCGAACCGTGTGCGGTGGTCGGCAGCATGCAGGTGTCGAGCGCACCGTGCAGCTGCAGCACCGGCATGCCGACGCCGGCCGCCATCTGCCGGCGGTAGCTCGCCCCGCTCGGTCGTAGCAACGAGCGCACGGCCCACCGGTAGTACTCCAGTGCGCTGTGCGCCGCCCCCGGCACCCGCATGGCCTCGGTGCAGCGCAGTTCGGTCTCGGCGTCGGGGAAGCCAGGCCCACCCCAGCGGCGCAGCAGCCGGGCCACCAGGTCGCCGTCGACGAGCCGGGCCTCGGGCGCCTTCGGCAGCTGGAAGCCACCGATGTACGCCGAGGCGCGCAGCTGGTGACGGTCGGTGCGCACCGCCTGGGCGAATCGGGTGGGATGCGGCATCCCCAGCACGGCCAGCCGGCGGACGACCTGGGGGTGCAGAGTCGCGGTCGACCAGGCGATTGCACCGCCCCAGTCATGGCCGACGAGCACGCAGTCGTCGGCGCCGAGGGCCCGGATCAGATTGGCGACATCCGCGCTGAGCGTGCCCGCGTCGTAGCCGCGCGGAGGTTTGTCGGTGGCGCCGTAGCCGCGCAGGTCGGGTGCCACCGCATGGAAACCGGCTGCGCCCAGGGCGACCAGCTGATGTCGCCAGGACCACCAGCATTCCGGGAAGCCGTGCAGCAGCAGCACGAGCGGCCCGTCGCTGGGGCCGCACTCGGCGATGTGGAAGCGCAGTCCGCCCGCGGTGACGTCACGGTGCATCCAGGGACCGTCGATGAGGACGACCGACTCCTCGGCGGGCATGACCGCGAGCGTGCCACACCGTCAGGTGCGGACGGCCTCGTCGACCTTGCGGGTCGGTGCGACGGTGGGGTGTTTGGCCCAGGCCAGATCGTCCTTGACCGTGTCGATCGTGCGTTGCGGCGGCCCCAGCTTGGTCAGACGCTTCTTTCCCTGGAGCGCAAGGAGCCCGGCCAGCAGCAGGAACACCGCGCCGACGATCAGGAAGGCGACCCAGGTCGGGACGACCAGATTCAGCGCGTACGCCGCGGCGATGCAGGCGAACAGGCCGCCCAGCGCCGCCATCGCCCCGGCCGCGCCCAGCAGGCCGGCCCCCTTGCCGGCGTTGACGACGTCCCGTTTGATCTCCAATTTGGCCAGCTCGACCTCCTGGCGGACCAGCGACGACAGGTCCCTCGTGGCGGAGGAGACGAGCTCGCCCAACGACGGCTCGCTCATCGCCGGGCCTGCGCCTGCGTCGTCTCGTCGTCCTCGCGCGGGGAGTTCGCGCCGGGCTGCTCGCTCACGTCGGGCCTCTCGGTCGGTCTACAGGGTCGATCGGGCCCTACCCGACCGGAGCGTTGGCTACCCGTCGGTGTCGGTTCACTGCTACGGACCGGTCGCCTTCATCCGGTCGTTGATGGCGTTGACCACCGTGGGGTCGGCCAGCGTCGTGACGTCGCCGAGCTCACGGCGCTCGGCGATGTCGACGAGCAGGCGGCGCATGATCTTCCCGGAGCGGGTCTTGGGCAGCTCTGGGCTGATCACGATCTGCCTGGGCTTGGCGATCGGCCCGATCTCCTTGGCCACGTGGTTGCGGAGCTCCTGGATGAAGGCGTCGCCGCCGGACACCTCGTCGACGACGTTGCCCTTGACGGTGACGAAGGCCACGATCGCCTGGCCGGTGGTGGGGTCGGCAGCGCCGACCACTGCCGCTTCGGCCACGCTCGGATGGCTGACCAGCGCGCTCTCGACCTCGGTCGTGCTGATCCGGTGGCCGGAGATGTTCATCACGTCGTCAACCCGGCCGAGCAGCCACAGCACGTGCTCGTCGTCCCATTTGGCGCCGTCCCCGGCGAAGTAGCGGCCGGTGAAGCGGCTCCAATAGGTCTCGCGGTAGCGCGCCTCGTCGTTCCAGATCCCGCGCAGCATCGACGGCCACGGTTCGTCCAGGGTGAGGAAACCGGCTGAGGTGGGCGTCCCCTCGCCGTCCACGACGTCGATCGAGATGCCCGGCAGCGGACCCATTGCGCTCCCGGGCTTGCAGGAGGTCACGCCAGGCAGCGGCGCGATCATCATGGCGCCGGTCTCGGTCTGCCACCAGGTGTCCACGATCGGGCAGCGGCTCCCGCCGATGACCTCGCGGTACCACATCCAGGCCTCGGGGTTGATCGGTTCACCGACACTGCCGAGCACCCGAAGGCTCGACAGGTCGTGCGCCTTCGGCAGTTCGTCGCCCCATTTCATGAACGTTCGGATCGCCGTGGGGGCGGTGTAGAGAATCGAGACACCGAGTTCGGCGACGATCGACCACCAGCGGTCCCTGCCCCCCGCGTCGGGCGTGCCCTCGTAGAGCACGCTGGTCGCGGCGTTGGCGAGCGGCCCGTACACGGCGTACGAGTGGCCGGTGACCCAGCCGATGTCGGCGGTGCACCAGTAGATGTCGGTCTCGGGCTTGAGATCGAAGACCGCCCAGTGCGTCCAGGCGGCCTGGGTGAGGTAGCCGCCGGTGGTGTGCAGGATCCCCTTGGGTTTGCCGGTCGTGCCGCTCGTGTAGAGCAGGAACAGCGGGTGCTCGGCGTCGAAGGCCTGCGGCTCGTGCTGGTCGCTCTGGCGACCGACGAGTTCGGACCAGCGGACGTCCTTGTCGGTCCAGGCGACGTCCTGACCGGTCCGCTCGACCACCACGACGTGCTCGACCATGCCGCAGCGGGCGACGGCCTCGTCGACCGCGGGCTTCAGCGCGCTGGGGGCGCCCCGCCGGTAGCCACCGTCGGAGGTGATGATCACCTTGGCGTCCGCGTCAGTGATCCGGTCCACCAGCGCCTGGGCGCTGAAGCCACCGAAGACGACCGAGTGCGGCGCGCCGATCCGGGCGCAGGCGAGCATCGCGAAGACCGCTTCGGGGATCATCGGCAGGTAGATCATCACCCGGTCACCGGCCTGGACACCCAGCTCGACGAGCCCGTTGGCTGCCTTGCAGACCTCCCGCTGCAGCTCGGCGTAGGTGATCGTGCGGCGGTCCCCGGTCGGCTCCCCGACCCAGTGGTAGGCGACCCGGTCACCCAGGCCCGCTGCGACGTGCCGGTCGACACAGTTGACCGCGACGTTGAGCGTGCCACCCCCGAACCAGGTCGCGAACGGCGGCTGCCAGTCGAGGACCTCGGTCCACGGCGTCACCCAGTCCAGCCGACCGGCCTGCTCGGCCCAGAACGCCAACCGGTCCTTGCCGGCCTCCTCGTAAGCCTCCGCCGTCACGTTGGCGGCAGCTGCCAGCTCGGCCGGCGGGTCGAACCGGCGGGATTCGCTCGACAGGGCGGACAGGGACGTCTCGGTCACGGCTGGGCTCCTTGTGGTTCAGGTGTCATGACCCTCCTGCACCGGGCAGGGCTGGGCAAGGGGTCGGCCGCAGTCTGCCGCGACCAGCTCGGGGCCGTCCGCCTGCGCCGCCTACGCTCGACGGTTGTGAGTGATCCCTTCGCCGCCCTGCTCGATCTGCCCGGGATCGCCGACGCCGTGACAGCGTCGCGCGAAGCGGTGGACGGCCTCTTGGGCCACCGGGTGCTGCGTCGGCGCTCCGCCGAGGTCACGGCCGAATCGGCGTTGCGGGGGGCCCGGGCGTCAGCCGAGCTCGAAGGGTGCGGCATCGAACTCGAGCGGCTGCGCGGCCAGCTGATGGGTGGGGGCGGCATCCAACTCGCCAGCCGGGACGAGCGCGGCTCGCAGCTGGTCGCCAACGCGGTCCGGCTCCACGCCGACCTGGGCTCGGTGCTGCCGTCCTGGTCCCGCTCGCCCAAGCAGGCCCTCGCCCGGCTGCACCTGCTGGCCGCGGCCAACCTGGGCCTGCCGGCCGATGCGCTCGGCCGCCCCCGGACGACCGCCATGGCGTACGACGATCCGCTCGAGCTCGGTCCGGCACCCGACCCGCTCGAGGTGTCGGCCCGCCTCGACGGCCTGGCCCGCCTGCTCCTCGCCCCGACCCGGGCGCCGGCCGTCGTCACCGCCGCGATCGTGCACGGAGAGCTGCTCGCGCTCCGCGCCTTCGGCTCGGCCGATGGGCTCGTTGCCCGAGCCGCCGCCCGGCTCGTCCTGATCGACCGTGGCCTGGACCCCAAGGCGGTGTCGGCGCCCGAGGTCGGCCACGTCGAGTTGGAGCATGCAGCGCTCGGGCACGCGCATGCCGGGCCTACCGGCGGGCCGGGCTACGCGGAGGCTGCGCGTGGCTACGTGTCCGGTGGGCCGGTCGGCGTGGCCGGCTGGCTGGTGCACTGCGCGCAGGCCACGGCGCTCGGTGCCCGCGAGGGGCTGGCCGTCTGCGAGGCGCTGCTGCGCGGCCCTGCCTGAGGATCGGGTGTGCTGTCGGCTGCCATTGGCGCTGCCTGAGCGACGGAACGGCGCCCCACCAGCAGGTGGAGCGCCGTCGCCATGCACGGTGCCCGAGGTACCAATGCGTGCAGTTGTGTCGTCGTACCGGGTCCGGTGATCCCTTTCGTGAGAGCGATGGACCCGCTCGACGTGCCTCACGCGGCAGGTCGCACGTGGGTGCTCGGGCGTCGTGCACGGACCGCCGTCGGGGGGAGCTAGTCCACCCGCGGGCGGTGGCCCGTGCTGTCCACCTTGCGCCTGAGGAGCACCGGTGTCAAGCACTGGAAGTGACCTGCGTCACCCGTCGGGTGAGCCACCAGCTGAGCCCCAGTGCGCCGACGGCCACCGCTGCCCCGGCGTACGCCATGGGAGGGCCCGGGGGGGAGGGCACCCGATCGCGCATGCGGACGGGTCGGGTGAAGACCCGAATCGGCCAGCCACGTTCGAGGGCGATCTTGCGCAGCGCCTTGTCGGGATTGACCGCGACCGGATGGCCGACGAGCTCCAGCATCGGCAGGTCGGTCACCGAGTCGCTGTAGGCGTAGCACACAGCGAGATCGAGCCCCTGGGTCGTGGCCAGCTCCCGGATCGCCACCGCCTTGCCTTCGCCGTAGGCGTAGAACGCGATGTCGCCGGTGTAGACGCCGTCCCTGACGACCATCTGGGTCGCTACCACCCGGTCGACCCCGAGCATCTCGCCGATCGGGCCCACGACCTCCTCGCCGGAGCTGCTCACGATCACGACCTCCCGGCCGGCGGCGTGGTGCTCCTCGAACAGTGCCACCGCCTCGAGGTAGACCAGCGGATCGATGAGCTCGTGCAGTGTCTCGGCGACGATGTCGTGGACCTGCTGGACCGGCCAGCCTGCGCACAACGCCTTGAGGTAATCACGCATTCGATCCATCGAGTCTTCGTCGGCGCCCTGGAGGAGATAGACGAATTGCGCGAAGGAGCTCTTCAGGACCGCGCGGCGGTTGACCAACCCGCCCTTGTAGAACGGCTTGCCGAACGCCAGCGTGCTGCTCTTGGCGATGACGGTCTTGTCGAGGTCGAAGAAGGCAGCGGCAGGCACGGGCCGAGGATAGGTGCGTCTGCTCCGCGTCGGGCCAGGACCGGAAACGGTGGCGTGGCAGGGCGGGATTCGCAGGTCGATGGACCGGATCGGCTCAGCCGCGTCGCCGTCGCCTGAACCGGCCCGGCCCGGCTTCGCTGACCGGCGCGCCGGTTCAGGCTGGGCGGCGTGGTCGTCCCGCCGGTCGTGCCCTCACCGGCAGCGCTGGCTGGTCCTTGTACTGCCGGCAGCGACCGCAACAGCAGGCAAGCAGAGTTCTCGGCGCCGTACATCGTCGACGGTGAGCGTGGGCTGCGCGGACGCCGCACCGCCTCCCTGCTGTTGTGGTCGTGAAACCGCGGTACGTGTCGCCCAGGTTCACAGCTGAGCCCGCCCGGAGTTGATCATTGCGTAGCTGCTGGGCCTGTCGTCGTTCCCCACTGCGCAAACATCACGGGGCTCGGGCTGGCCCCCCCCGATCTGGCTCCCGGCCGAGGGCTCCGCCTACCGACCCGACGGGCTGACCTGATCGGCTGTCCACAGGTCGCCCCACTGTCCACAGGTTGGCGACGGCGCCGGCACGCAGGCCAGGGTCCGCGCAGGCTCGTCGGGCGCCAGCAACGGCGCCCGAGCCATCCGGAGCTGCCAGATGCCAACCGACCGCCCCCTGCTCGTCACTGCCGACGCCGACGTCCTGGATGATCTGCTTCGACTGGCCGCGACAGCCGGCGTCGAGTTCGAGGTTGCTCCCGACGCAACTGGTGCTCAGCGTGCCTGGGCGAGCGCCCCGCTGGTGGTTGTCGGCCCGGACGCCGCCGCGCGCTGCGCCCGGGCCCGGCTGCCCCGCCGCGCCGGCGTCGTACTGCTCGGTGGCGATCTCGACGATGCCGGGGTTTGGCAACTCGCGGTCGAGGTGGGGGCTGAGCACGTCCTGTTCTTGCCGGACGCCGAGCCCTGGCTCGTGGGTGCGCTTGCCGACGCGGCCGAGGGACCGGGCAGTGACGGCGTGGTTGTGGCGGTGCTTGGCGGTCGCGGCGGTGCGGGGGCGACCACGTTGGCGTGCGCGCTTGCCGTCAGCGCCGAACGGCTCGGTCATCGGACCCTGCTCGTCGACGGCGATCCCCTGGGCGGCGGCATCGACCTCGTCTTCGGTGGCGAGATGCAGGCCGGCCTTCGCTGGCCCGACCTCGGTGCCACCCGCGGCCGGGTGCCAGCGGCCGCACTGGCCGACGCGCTTCCCCGCCTGCACGATCTCGCCGTCCTTTCCTGGGGCCGCGAAGCCACGTCGACCGTGCCGGCCGCGGCCGTGCGATCGGTGCTCGCGGCCGGCCGGCGGACGTACGACCTCGTGGTCGTCGATCTGCCCCGCACCCTCGACGAGGGAGCGCGTGAGGTCTTGCCCCTCACCTGCCTGACCCTGCTGGTCGTCCCCGCCGAGGTGCGCGCCGCCGCCGCCGCCGCCCGGGTGGCCGCGCCAGCCGGCCTGCTGTGCAGCGACCTGCGAGTGATCGTGCGTACCCCTGGCCCGGGCGGGCTCGGTGCGCGCGCGGTCGCCACCGCGCTCCGGCTCCCACTGGCCGGTGAGCTCCGCCCCGAACCAGGGCTTGGCGCGGCCCTCGAGCGCGGCGAACCACCGGGCCGGCGAGCCCGGAGCCCGCTCGGGGTGTGCTGCGACGGCCTGCTGGCAGAGCTGCTCCCGGTCAGCAACGGCCGGGCGGCGTGATGGCCGCACTTGACCCCGGACTGCTCACCAGGGTGCGCGCCCGCCTCGCCGTCGAGGCTGCTGCGGCCACACCGGCCCGCGTCGCGGCTGCGCTCCGAGAGGAAGGCGGGGCCCTGCGCGGCGACGCCGAGCTGCTGACCGTCCTGCGCGCGCTCCAGGGCGAGATCGCGGGGTTGGGCGTCCTCGAGCCGTTGCTGGCCGACCCTCGGGTCACCGACGTCCTGGTCAACGCGCCTGACGAGGTCTGGGTCGACCGCGGGGAGGGGCTGGAGCGCACCGACGTCCGGTTCGCCGATGACACCGCGGTCCGCCGCCTTGCGGTGCGACTGGCTGCGCCAAGTGGTCGCCGCCTCGATGACGCCCAGCCGTGGGTCGATGCCCGGCTCGCCAACGGCGTTCGCCTGCACGCTGTGCTGCCGCCGGTCAGCCCCACCGGGACCTGCATGTCACTGCGGGTGCCTCGTCGGCGCGTTTTTGCGTTGGCCGAGCTCGTCGTCGCCGGCACGTTGCCCGCTGACGGGGCGCACCTGCTGCAGCGCCTGGTGTCCTCGCGCGCAGCGTTTCTCATCACCGGGGGGACCGGCACCGGCAAAACGACGTTGTTGTCCGCTTTGCTCTCGCTCGTCGACCCCGCCGACCGGATGTTGCTGGTCGAAGACGCCGGTGAGCTTGCTCCCGCCCATCCGCACGTCGTGCGACTCGAGGCGCGGCCGGCGAACGTCGAGGGTGCCGGCGAGGTGACGTTGCGAGACCTGGTTCGACAGGCGCTGCGGATGCGCCCGGACCGGGTCGTTGTGGGCGAGGTCCGCGGGGCCGAGGTCGTTGACCTGCTGGCTGCCCTCAACACCGGACACGAGGGGGGCTGCGGCACGCTGCACGCCAACACGGCACGTGACGTGCCGAGCCGGCTGGAGGCTCTCGCCGCTGTCGCCGGACTCGGGCGCGAAGCGCTGCACAGCCAACTCGCTGCAGCGCTGCAGGTGGCCGTCCACCTCGTCCGCCCTCGGGGTGCTCCCCGGCGGGTTGCCGAGGTGTGCGTGCTCGGCCGCGGCGACTCCGGCCTCGTTGAGGCCGTGCCAGCCTGGTCCTGGGCTGGGTCCACTGCCGAAGGCGTCCCCGGGCCAGCCGCCGGCCGGTTGGCCGAGCTGCTCGGCGAACCATCATCGTCGGGTGCGCGACTGTGACCGTCGCGCCTGCGCTGCTGGCCGGCGCCGCGGCGGCCGTGGCAATCGGCCTGCCCACCCCCACCCGACTCGGGTTGCTCGACACAGGCGAATCGAGGGCCACACGTACGCCGGGGGCAGGCGGGGTCCCGGCTGCCTTGTTCGCCCTGGCCGGCCTCATCGGTGTCGCCGCGATCGTGGGACTTCCCCTGGCGCTCATCACGGTTGGTGCCTCGCTGCTCGCACGCCGGGTCAGATCCTCGCGGGCGGCGAGGCGTGCCCGCGATGCTGAACGAAACCAGGCCGTGGAGGCCTGCGCGGTCCTGGCCGGGGAACTGCGATCGGGGCGGGTGCCAGCTGAGGCGCTCGCGGCGGCGGCGGCTGTGGCGGCTGGTCCGTCGGCGGTCGCCTTGGCTGCAGCGGGAAGTGCCGCTGGATTGGGTGGCGACGTCGCAGCGGCCCTGGCCATGGGCGCCGCTACCAGTGCTGTCCCTGCTTTCCTGCTCGGGCTCTCAGCCTGCTGGCGCGTCTGCAGCTCCACGGGCAGCGGGATCGCGGCGGCGGTGGACCGCCTCGAACAGGCGCTGCGGGCTGAGCAGGAGCAGCTCAGGGCAGTCGACGCGGAGTTGGCGGGTCCCCGCGCCAGCGCCGGATTACTTGCAGTCCTGCCGCTCGCCGGAATCGGTCTCGCCGCCGGGTTGGGCGCCGACCCCATCCACGTCCTGCTGCACACGCCCCTGGGGTTGGTCACCCTGACAGCCGGGCTCGGGCTCGATCTGCTCGGCCTGTGGTGGACCGGCCGGCTCGTCAGTGCGGCCGGTGGTGCCTCGTGACCGGTGGCGCCTCGTGACCGGTGGCCGGTCGTGACGGGTGGTCGGGTGTGAGCGGCGGAGCGGTGCTCGCGAGTGCTGCCCTGCTCGGGCTTGCAGCCGCGGTCCTGCTCCACCGACCGCGTACCTGGTCGCGGCTGACCGACGTGATGCCGCCCCGACCGACGCAACCCGCGCAGCGGCGGCCCGACCGTGGTCCCCAGTTGGCGTGCGCCGTGGCAGGTCTGGCGCTCGGTCTGCTGGTGGTGGCCCCGGCCGGCGTCGTGCTCGGCCTCGCGGTCGGCATCGGCGGCCCACGCGTCCTGCAGCGACTGCAGCCGCGGCAGGCCCGGCTGGAGGCGGCGCAGCTGGCCCGCGACCTGCCGTTGGCGCTCGACCTGCTCGCTGCCTGCCTGTCCGGTGGTGCCCCACTCGCCACCTCGGTCCGGGCCGTCGCCGAAGCGATGCCTGGTCCGTGCGGGCGTCGATTCGGCCGGGTGGCCGCCGGGCTCGCGGTTGGCTCACCGCCCGCGGAGGCCTGGGCGGCGCTGTCGGTCGACGACCCGGTCGGCGCTTCGGCAGCGCGGGCACTGGCGCGCGCCGGTGAGGGCGGCGCCCCCGTCGCCGCCGCCGTCAGCCGCATCGCCAGTGACGCGCGTTTGCAGGCGGCGGGCCGGGCGACCGAGGCAGCCAGACGCGCCGGGGTCCTGGCCGTCGGTCCGCTGGGGCTGTGCTTCCTGCCCGCCTTCGTGCTGCTCGGCGTGGTGCCAGCTGTCGTCGGGCTCGCAACACCGCTGCTGCACAGCATCTGAGCCGGCCGTCGAACCGGTCATCCACAGGCCAGAAAAGGCTCCACAGATCGGTGCGGGACGCGTCCTGGCAGACCGCCGTCCATCAGCGTTGACGACGACGGACAACCGCCCGTCACCCCGCGACCGGCGCCGTGCCGGCGCCTATCTGGAGGTCCTCCATGCTCACGTTCACCACCGCCCGCTCCACGCCCGCACGCATTGCGGCCCGCCTCCAGAGTGGTCAGGCCGGCCGCGCTGGCGAGGCCGGCATGACCACCGCGGAATACGCGGTCGGGACCGTCGCCGCCTGCGGCTTCAGCGGCGTGCTCTACAAGGTCATCACCAGCGACGCAGTCCTCAGCCTGCTCAAGTCGGTCATCTCCAAGGCCTTCACCCTGTCGTTCTGACCGTCTCCGCCCCGGGCAGGCGCGGGCCTGCCCGGGGCCCGATAGGGGGAGACCCTGATGAACCTCATGGCGCTTTCACTGCGAGCAGACCGCGGGTCGTCGCAAGGCGACGATCCGCGGCCGCGAAGCAGTTCACCGTGCTGCAGCCGTGCACGGCGCTGGCTCCGGGGGCGAGACAACGACGCGGGTTACGCCACCGCCGAAGCGGCGGTTGTGCTGCCGGTCCTGCTGACCGTCCTTGCGCTCGCCGTCTGGGTGCTGGTCTGCGTCAACGCGCAGCTGCGGTGCGTCGACGCCGCGCGGGCAGCAGCCCGGGTGGCGGCCCGCGGCGACAGCGCGAGCACCTCAGCTCGGGCGGGCCGGGCCCTCTCGCCACCAGGGGCCCACGTGCAGATCCGGGTCGACGGCAGTCAGGTCCGGGTCGAGGTCACGGCACAGGTGCGGCCCTTCGGCGCGGTCCTCCGGCTGCTGCCGGCGGTTCGGGTGGACGCCCGGGCGGTCGCTGAGCTCGAAGACGCGCGCGGACTGACGCCGTGAGCACCGTGAGCGTGCTGCGCACCGTGGGCTCGGGACCGCACCGAGCGGCTGCCGAGCCGGCCGAGGCTGGCTTCGCCACGCTCGTGGTCCTCGGCCTCGCCGGGGCCCTGCTCGCGTTCGGCGCGCTCCTGGCCAGCCTAGGCGCGGTGGCTGTCGCGCGGCACCGGGCCGCCGCCGCGGCAGACCTCGCCGCCCTCGCCGCTGCGGGACACCTGCTCGAGGGCACCGAGCGGGCCTGCCGGGTTGCGTCGGCGCTTGCTCGTGGCCAAGGCGCCACGCTCCTGTCGTGCACCTCGGACGGTACGACGGTGACGGTCGTTGCCGGGGTCCGACCGCCGGGGCACCTCGGTCGGCTCGGAGCGGCCCGGTCGATCGCGCGGGCAGGGCAAGCAGAGCCGCCCCGGGTTGTTCGGTGAGCGCGGCGGGGCAGCGCAACGCGAAGGGCCCGGCCACCACGCAGCCGAGCCCCAGCACGTGCCTGTCAGTGGCGGAACAGCCCGCGCTTCTCCTCCACGACCGTCTCGGTGCCACCCGTCCCGGCGGGGTAGGTCTCCGTCGCGGGGGACACGTCGCTGCGGTTCGACAGCTCCGAGCGAAGCCGCTCGTTCTCGGCCGCCAGTTCGTCCTTCTCCGAGCGGACACCCTTGACGGTCCGCTTGGTCTGGACCCGCCGCGACCGCTTGCGGGCCGCGCCGGCGAGCATCAGCGCAAGCGCAAGCGCGAAGATCAGACCGGCGACAGCTCCGGCCAGGAAGAGGCCGCCGATCGAGACGTTGGTGATGCTCACGCCGAAGGCGGATGCGGAGGCGGCCACCGGATCGGTGTTGGACAGGACGACGCCCAGGGTGAACACCCCGGACAGGACGAGCAGAACGAGGCCGAGGGCGAACACAGCGAGCTCCAAACGCAGCAGGGGACGGACGTGGAAGGTCTACCCAGTTGCTGCGTCTCCCAGTCCGCTTGCGAGCACGATGTCGAGAAGCCGGACCGCGAGGGCCTTGTCAAGCGGCTCGTTGCCGTTGCCGCACTTGGGCGACTGCACGCACGACGGGCAGCCCGTCGCGCACTCGCAGGCCGCGATCGCCTCCCGGGTGGCCCGCAGCCAGGCCGCCCCGCGGACGAAGCCCCGCTCGGCGAAGCCGGCGCCGCCCGGATGCCCGTCGTACACGAAAACGGTGGCCAGCCCGGTGTCGGCGTGCAGCGCGGTCGAGGCGCCGCCGATGTCCCATCGGTCGCAGGTCGCGAACAGCGGGAGCAGCCCGATCGCAGCGTGTTCGGCGGCGTGCGCCGCGCCGGGCACGTCGCTCCAACCGATGCCGGCCGCGTCGAGCAGCGCGGCTTCGACGGTGTACCAGACGGCGCGGGTCCGCAGCTCGCGCGGCGGCAGGTCCAGCGGCTCTTCGCCGAGCACCTCGCCCGAGCCGATCCGCTTGCGCAGGAACCCGACGACCTGATGGGTCACGTCGACGGTGCCCAGGTGCAACCCCACCCCGTTGTACGACGCGCTGCGCAGCACCTCGACGACCTGCAGGTCGGTGACCTCGCGGGCCGAGGTCGAGAAGTCGGGGTCGGCGGCGTGCACCAGCGCGACTGCCTCGGCGAGGTCGAGCTGGTCGACGAGATAGGTCTCGCCCTGATGGAGGTAGACCGCGCCGGTGTGTGCCTGGCTGTGCGAAGAGGCGGCGTCGACCGTGCCGAGCAGCCGCCCGGTTGCGCCCTCGACGAGCCGGACCGGCCGGCCGCCACTGCCACGGACGTCGACGTCGGGGCGGTCGCGGGAGGTCCAGAACCACCCGCGCGGGCGGTGCCGCAGCAGCCCACGTCGAACCAGGTCGGCCAGCAGCAGCTCGACCTGCTCGACCGGACCGAACAGCGGCAGGTCGGCAACGGTGATTGGGAGTTCGGCCGCCGCGCAGCACAGGTGCGGCCCGAGGACATAGGGGTTCGACGGATCGAGCACCGTCGCCTCGACGGGCCGGCCGAACAACGCCTCGGGGTGGTGCACCAGATAGGTGTCGAGCGGGTCGTCCCGGGCGACGAAGACCGCCAGCGCGCCCTGCCCGGCCCGCCCGGCCCGGCCGGCCTGCTGCCACACCGACGCCACCGTGCCGGGCCAGCCGGTCAGCACCACGGCGTCGAGGCCGGTCACGTCGAGCCCCAGCTCGAGCGCGTTGGTGGCTGCGACACCGAGCAGCGCTCCGCTCTGCAGCCGCCGCTCGAGCTCGCGCCGCTCCTCCGGCAGATAGCCCGCGCGGTACGCCGCGACGCGGCCGGGCAGCTCGGGCGACACCTCGGCAAGGGCCCGCCGGGCGGAAAGGGCGACGGCCTCGGCGCCCCGCCGGGACCGGACGAACGCCAGGGTGCGGGCGCCCTCTACCACGAGATCAGCGAGCAGATCACCGGTCTCGGCCGTCGCGGACCGGCGTACCGGGGCGCCATGCTCGCCGCCGCGCCCTGGCTGCAGGGGCGGTTCCCACAGGGCGAATTCGGTGCTGCCTCGGGGCGAGGCGTCGTCGGTGACGGCGACCACGGGCACGCCGGTCAGGGTGGCAGCCGAGACCTGCGGGTCGGCGGCTGTCGCGGAGGCGAGCACGAAGACCGGGTTGGCGCCGTAGCGCGCGCAGACCCGCCGCAGCCGGCGGAGCACCTGTGCGACGTGCGAGCCGAAGACGCCCCGGTAGCTGTGGCACTCGTCGATCACGACGAAGCGCAGCCCTTTGAGCAACCGGCTGAAGTCGCCGTGTCGGGGCAGCACCCCGCGGTGCAGCATGTCGGGATTGGTCAGCACCAGCTGGCCGTGGCGGCGGACCCAGTCGCGCTCGTCGCGCGGGGTGTCGCCGTCGTAGGTCGCCGCGCGCACGGCCATCAGGTTGAGCGCGCGGACGGCCCGCAGCTGATCGGTCGCGAGCGCCTTCGTCGGTGCGAGGTAGAGCGCGGTCGCGCGCTCGTCGGCAAGCAGGGTGGACAGCACCGGCAGCAGGTAGGCCAGCGACTTGCCGCTGGCGGTGCCGGTCGCCACGACGACCGATTGCCCGCCCCAGGCGAGGTCGGCGGCTGCCACCTGGTGCTCCCACGGGGCGGACACGCCGGCCAAGGCCAGCCGGTCGACCAGGAGCGGCGGCACCCACCGCGGCCACGCGCCTGGCCGGCCGGTCCTGGCGGGCACGTGCTGCACGTGGGTGACCCGGTCCGCCTTGGCCGGGTCGAGGAGCAGTCGCTCGAGCAGCGTCCGGGCCGTCATGTCCAATCCATCCTCCCGCACGGACCGCCCGGCCGCCGCTGCGCTTAGATGTGCGCAGATCGGGTAGGCGCCCCAGCGGCCCAGATCGGGCTCGACGCTGCACGCCCGGCAGCCGACTGCGCATGTGGAGGAGAGCTGTGGACCTGTCCCTGTCAACCCGCACCGAAGGTGACCGGACCGTGGTCGTGGTGGGCGGCGAGATCGACGTCTACACGGCGCCCAAGTTGCGCGAGCAGCTCATCGACCTGGTCTCGGCCGGGCAGTACCACCTGGTCGTCGACATGGAGGGGGTGGAGTTTCTCGACTCGACCGGCCTCGGGGTCCTGGTCGGGGGCCTCAAGCGGGTCCGCGCGCACGAGGGCTCGTTGCGCCTCGTCTGCACCCAGGAGCGCATCCTGAAGATCTTCCGGATCACCGGGCTCACCAAGGTGTTCCCGATCCACGGCTCGGTGGAAGAAGCCGTCGCGGCGACAGACTGACCTGATGGCCCTGGTCGAGATACTGCTGCCCGCGGTCCCCGCGCACGTCCGTACCGCCCGGCTGGTCGTCGTTGCCGCTGCCCGCCGCGCCGGCCTGGACGATGACTACGTCGCCGACCTGCGGCTGGCGCTCGGTGAGGCCTGCTCCCGAGCCGTCAGTCTGCACCTGCTGCACGCCCCCGAGCGGCAGGTCGTGATCGCAGTCCAGGACGACGCAACCGGGCTGACCGTCACCGTGCGCGATGTCGGCCCGGCTCCAGCCGACGTCCAGGGCGACGCGGCGGGATTGTTCGAGGACGACGGGGACGACGCGGTCGGCAACCCGGACGTTGCGCTGGCAGTCGTGGCCGGGCTCGTCGACGACCTCAAGGTGACGCCGTCGGCGGCCGGCACGAGCGTCGTCATGCGCTGGCCGCTGCCGGTCCGCTTGCCTGGCTGACCACCGTTTCAGGCGCGCCCGCCGGTGCGTGGCGGTCGGCGACGTATGCTCCCCGCCTCGTCACCGGTGTCCTCGCCGGGTGGCACCGCTCGGGGCCGGGCCCATCAGGGTCTGGTCCGCCGTGCGACAGCGCGGGCCTGGGCCCGCACCCCGACCAGGAGGACGCATGCCCGCGCTACACCTCGCCGCTGCCGAGAGCACCCGGCTCGCGCCGTACCTCTCGAGCGACAAGAAGATCCTGTACGTCATCGTGTTCGTGTCGCTCGTCGCGCTGGTCTTCGCGGGCATCTTCGCCCGCGAGGTGCTCGCCGCCGAACAGGGGCCGCAGTCGATGCGCGACATCAGCAAGGCGGTCCAGGACGGGGCCGCGGCCTACCTGTCACGGCAGTTCCGCACCCTCGCCGCCTTCGCCGTGCTGGTGTTCCTGCTGCTGTTCCTGCTGCCCGGTGACGCCAACGTGCGGATCGGTCGGTCGCTGTTTTTCCTGATCGGGGCGTTCTTCTCTGGCCTGGTCGGCTTCATCGGCATGACGCTCGCCACCCGGGCCAATGTCCGGGTGGCGCATGCCGCCAACACGACGGGCAGCAAGCGTGCGCTCCGGATCGCCTTCCGATCCGGCGGCGTCGTGGGCATGTTCACCGTCGGCCTGGGTCTGCTGGGCGCGTCGATCGTGCTGCTCGCC
This sequence comes from Mycobacteriales bacterium, assembly GCA_046595615.1. Classification (GTDB taxonomy): domain Bacteria; phylum Actinomycetota; class Actinomycetes; order Mycobacteriales; family SCTD01; genus JAYSQK01. The sequence continues at coordinate 41,431 of JBKJOO010000311.1, forward strand.
TACAACGACCACGCGCCCGAGGTGCTGGAGGGCTTCGGTTTCGGTGGCGCGCTACTCGCGATGTTCATGAGGGTCGGCGGCGGGATCTTCACCAAAGCCGCGGACGTCGGCGCGGACCTCGTCGGCAAGGTCGAGCAGGGCATCCCCGAGGACGACATCCGCAACGCCGCGACGATCGCCGACAACGTCGGCGACAACGTCGGCGACTGCGCCGGCATGGCCGCCGACCTTTTCGAGTCGTACGCCGTGACCCTGGTCGCCGCGCTCATCCTCGGCTCGCAGGTGTTCGGCGACAAGGGCTTGGTCTTCCCCCTCCTCATCCCAGCCATCGGCGCCCTGACGGCCGTGGCCGGTGTCTACCTGACCAGGCCGAAGGTCGGCGAGAAGGGCCTGACGACGATCAACCGGTCGTTCTACCTGTCCTCCGGCATCGCAGCCCTGGCGAGCATCGTGCTCGCCTACGTCTACCTGCCGAGCAGCTTCTCGGAGTTCACCAACATCGCCGCCGACCTGTCAGGCGCCGAGGGCGACCCGCGCTTCATCGCGTCGTCCGCGGTCGTCATCGGCATCGTGATGTCTGCCGGCATCCTGGCCCTCACCGGCTACTACACCGGCACCGAATACCGTCCGGTGTAGTAGCCGGTGAGGGCCAGGATGCCGGCAGACATCACGATGCCGATGACGACCGCGGACGACGCGATGAAGCGC
>JBKJOO010000411.1:0-7458 GCA_046595615.1 Mycobacteriales bacterium
GCCGGTCGCCGACGTGGTGGCCCAGGGAGTCGTTGACCTCCTTGGAGCGGTTGTGGTCGAACAACGCGAGGGCCACCAGGTGGGTGCCGGCGCGTTCGGCCAGCGCCGCGGTCGCGCGCTCGGCCAGCAGGACCCGGTTGGGCAGGTTGGTGAGGGCGTCCGACATCGCCCGGCGTTCCCGGTCCAGGGCCACCGAAGCGACGGTGTAGACGGCGATCACCGGTGGCAGCAGCAGCGGCACGAACGCCACGCCCCGCTCGACGGCGAGAGCCACCAGCGGCGCGAGGGCGAGCATCGCGCCGTTGCTGAGCAACTCATAGCCCAGCGAGGGGCGCATCGCCGCCCACATCGTGCCACCGAGCTTGTAGGACACCGCTCGGGTCACCAGCAGCTGGTTGACCAGGAAGAAGGTCACCGCGCCGGCTGCGGCGGCAGCGAGATCATGGGATCGCAACGACAGCGGGGCGGCCAGGCTGGCCTGGTGGCCGACGAGGTCCATGACGTACGACGCGGCGGCCCAGGACAGGCAGTACTGCGAGACGTTGAACCCGGTGCGCCAGGCCGCTTTGTTGTTGCCGGTGTCGGTCATCGCCGTGGCGAGCGCCTGCATGACGACGGCGACCGGCAGGCCGTAGCGCAGCAACAGCGCGAAGACGAAGGCGGTCGACAGCACCATGCCGTTGACATCCTTTGAGCCGGCCATGAACAGCGGGCGCAGCTCGCCGATCAGCAGCAGGCCGCAGACGAGCACGAAGGCCGGTCCGAGGTGCACGAGGGCCTGGCCGTCCAGGGTGCGGGCGGCCTGCAGCACCACGACGACGCCGGCCAAGACGACGAGCGTGACAAACCCCTGGAACAGCCACCCGCGTTGCCCCTGGAACGCGTTGCGGGGGTCGGACCTGGTCGAACGCACCTGATTCCCATCCTCGCCCGGCTGTGAGTCGGCCACTCCAACGATGTCGGCAGCACAGGGCGCCAGACCATGACCCGAAAGGACTAGTCCGAGTTGGTGGGCGTCAGCACGGTCGCGTGCCCACGGGCGGCCGCCGCCCCCTGCGCCAGCAGGACCGCGAAACCGTCGTCGTCGAGCACCGGCACACCGAGCTTGACCGCCTTGTCGTACTTGCTCTGGCCGGGGTCGGCGCCCACCACCGCGAAGTCGGTCTTCTTGCTCACGCTGCCGGTGACCTTGCCGCCGAGCGCCTGGACGGCTTCGGTCGCCCCGTCGCGGCTGTGGCTGGCGAGCGTGCCGGTGACCACGACGGTGACGCCCTCGAGCGGTCGTGGCCCGTCGGCCGAGCCCTCATCGGCGAAGCGCACCCCACCGGTCCGCAACCGCTCGACGATCTCCAGGTGCCGGCGGTCGGCGAACCAGTCGGCGAGGGCCTGCGCCACGACCGGGCCGACGCCCTCGACCGCGGCCAACTCCTCGGTGCTCGCCGCGATGACGGCGTCGAGGGTGCGGAAGTGGCGGGCGACGTCCTGCGCTGCGGTGGGACCGACATGACGGATCGAGAGCCCCACCAGCAGCCGCCACAGCGGCCGGTCGCGGGCCGCCTCGACGCCGGTCAGCACCTGGGCGATCTTCTTCGGCCCGAAGCCGCGCAGGTCCTCGAAGGAGTGAGCGGTCAGGTGGAAGACGTCACCGATGGTCGCGACGCGCCCCGCCTGCAGCAGGGCGATGGCGGTCTCGTAGCCGAGGCCGTCGATGTCGAGCGCCCCACGCCCGGCGATGTGGAAGATCGACTCCCGCAGCTGGGCCGGGCAGCTGACGGTGTTGGGGCAGCGGACGTCGACCTCACCTTCGGGCCGGCCGAGCTCGGTCCCGCACTCGGGACAGTGCGTCGGCATCACGAACGCGGTCTCGGTGCCGTCGCGCAGGGCCGCGACCGGTCCCACCACCTCCGGGATCACGTCACCGGCCCGGCGTACGACGACGGTGTCGCCGATCAGCACGCCCTTGCGCGCGACCTCGTCCTGGTTGTGCAGCGTGGCCAGCTTGACCATGACGCCGCCCACCAGGACCGGCTCCATGTAGGCGAACGGCGTGACCCGGCCGGTGCGCCCGACATTGACCCGGATGTCGAGCAGCCTGGTGGTGGCCTCCTGCGGCGGGTACTTGTGGGCGATCGCCCAGCGCGGCGCCTTGCTCGTCGCGCCGAGCCGACGCTGCAGCGCGAGCTGGTCGACCTTGACGACCACGCCGTCGATCTCGTGCTCGACGTCGTGCCGGTGCTCGCCCCAGTGGTCGATGAAGCCGAGGGCCCCGTCGAGGTCGTCGACGACCGCGAAGCGGCTGCTCACCGGCAGGCCCCATTGGCCGAGCTGGCGGTAGGCCTCGCTCTGGCTCGCCGGCTCCCAGCCCTCGCGCCGGCCGATGCCGTGCAACGTGAGCCGCAGCGGCCGGGTTGCGGTCACCCGTGGGTCCTTCTGCCGCAGGCTGCCCGCCGCGGCGTTGCGCGGGTTGGCGAACGGCGCCCGGCCCTCCCCCACCAGGCGAGCGTTGAGCTCGGCGAAGTCACCGGTCGCCATGAAGACCTCCCCCCGAACCTCGAGCAGGGCGGGTACGCCGTCGCCGACGAGCCGGTCCGGGACGGTCGCGAGGGTGCGGACGTTGGGCGTGATGTCCTCGCCGGTGCGGCCGTCGCCCCGGGTCGCGGCGCGCACGAGCCGGCCGTCGCGGTAGACCAGCGCGACCGCCAGCCCGTCGATCTTGAGCTCGCACAGGAACCTGGCCGCGTCGCCGACCTCCTTGGCGACCCGGCCGGCCCAGGCGCGCAACTGCTCGGCGGTGAACACGTTGTCCAAGCTCATCAGCCGCTCGAGGTGCTCGACCGGGGCGAAGTCGGTCGCGTAGGTCTCCATCACCCGCTGGGTCGGCGAGTCCGGGGTGCGCAGCCCGGGGTGCTGCTCCTCCAGCGCCTGCAGCTCGCGCATCGCCCCGTCGTACGCCGCGTCGGTGACCGTCGGCTGGGCCAGGACGTAGTAGCGGAAGGCATCCTCCTCCACCCGCTGGGCGAGCTCGGCGTGACGCGCAAGCGCCTCGACCGGCACGACTGCCTCGCTCACTCGGGTTCCTCTCTCAGCAGCTCGCCCGCCTCGACGCACCTGGTCAGTGCTGCCCGGGCGTGCGCCGACGACGCACCCGCCAGGCCGCAGGTCGGCGTGATGACGACGGTCCGGGCGACGAGCGCCGGATCGAAGCCGAGCCGACGCCACAGCGCCCGGACAGGCGACAGGGTGCCCGCCGGGTCCGACAACATCGCATCGACGCTCGGGGCGCACCCCAGGAGCAGGCCGAGGCCACCCTCGACCGCGGTGCCGAGCGCCTCGTCGTCGAAGCCGCTGAGCAGCGTCGCGTCCAGGCTCAGGCCGGTCGCGCCGGCCCGTTGGAACAGCCCGATCGGAGGTCGGCGCGCGCAGCAGTGCACCAGCCGGTGCGGGCTGACCGCCAGGACCTCGCCGAGGCGCTCGCGGACCACCTGCTCCTGGGGAATCCGCAGGCGACCCCAGCCACTACTCGTCGGCACGCCCCCGGCGATCACCGTCGGCAGGGACGGCTCATCGACCTGCAGCAGTAGCACGGTGTCCGGCAACCGCCGCCGCAGGTCGGCCAGGTGCAGGCGCACCCCTTCGGCCAGGCTGCTCGTGAGGTCGCGCACGGCGCCGTGATCGGCCAGCACCTTGTCGCCGCGGGTCAGCTCCAGCCGGGTGGCCAGCGTCCAGGGACCGGTGACCTGGACCTTGAGGCGGGCCGGGTGGCCGGCCAGCCCGGCCGCCAACTCGAAGGCGTCGAGGTCGCGGGACAGCAGGTCACGGGCCCGCGAGCCGTCGCCGCTGGGCCGGCTGACCAACCGCCAGCCGCTCGGCTGCAGGTCGACCGGCATGTCGTGCAGCAGGGCGGTCCCGCGGCCGGCAAGGTCGGCCGGCGCGCCCCGTCCCGGCAGCTCGGGCAGGAACGGCAGGTCGGGGAGCGTCTCGAGGACCATCTTGGCCGCCTCGAGCGGGTCGTCACCGGGCAGGCTGCCGACCCCGGTGGCCGTGCCGGGGCCCCACGGCTGCAGCGGGGAGTCGGGCCCGGCGCTCACGTCCTGCAGCTGCACTGCGCGTCATCGGCCGACATGGGCGTGAGCGTATCGGGGCCGCCCCCGCCGGGTGATCCACGGAAGCTCGGGCACCCTCGCAAAGATCATCGCGGTGCCCAGCCTTCCGTGGATCACCGGGCGGCGGGCGACGGGCAGCTGCTCCACGCAGCGACCACAACAGCAGGGAAGCGAGGCTGCTGTTGCCTCAGGCCACGCTTGGTCGTCGGTGACGGCACCTGAATCAGTGACCCTTTGCTGCTGTTGTGGTCGCGCCGGTTGTCAGCACCGCCAGCCGCACAGTGGATCATGGAGGGGGCGCGGCCCGGGCGTCTCCTCGACGCGGCGACCACAACCGCAGGCAAAGGGGGGTCGACCGCGGGGCGCCTGGCCGGGCTCGCGCCGTGGACTCGTTGGGCTCAGCGGGCTCGGCGGGCTCGGCGGACTCGGCGGGCTCAGCGGACTCGGCGGGCTTAGCGGCCGCCACTTCCCCCATGGCCGTGGCCCTTTTGCCATGCAACGCCGGCTTCAAACTCGTCGTACGACGGGGGAAGTGGAACCCCAGGCTCCTCGACCCGCTTGCGCCAACAAACGCGGACGCTCGGGCCCGTGCGCAACGATCATCCTGGGGCGCACAGTGGATCATTGGCGGTCCTGGCGGTGGTGCCCCAACAAGGTGGTGCCTCAGGCGGCGGTGGCGACGGTTGCGCTGCCGAGGACCTCGTCCCCGTCGTACAGCACGGCGGCCTGGCCGGGGGCGATGCCCCTCGCGGGGCTGGTGAGCGCGAGCGACCAGCCACCGTCGTGGTCGGTGGCGGTGCAGCCGTGCAGGGCGCCGTGCGCGCGCAGCTGCACCTCGCAGACCAGCGGCATGGCTCGGGGCGAGCTCCAGACCGGTGTCCCGGTACGGACCGTCTGGACCTCGAGCGCGGCCACCGGCCCGACCGTCACGGTGCGGTCGACCGGGGACACCGACAGCACGTAGCGGGGCCGACCATCGGCGGCGGGCACGCTCAGCCCGAGGCCCCGGCGCTGGCCGACGGTGTAGGCGTAGGCCCCGTCGTGCTGGCCGACGACCGCGCCGGTGAGGGCATCGACGACCGGTCCGGGCTGCCCGCCCAGCCGGTCCCGCAGGAAGCCCTGGGTGTCGCCGTCGGCGATGAAGCAGATGTCGTGGCTGTCCGGCTTGTCCGCGACGCCGAGCCCGCGGGCGGCCGCCTCGGCGCGGACCTGCGCCTTGGTGAGGTGTCCGAGCGGCAGGACCGCCCCGGCCAACTGGTCCGGGGTGAGGACGGCGAGCACGTAGGACTGGTCCTTGGCGCTGTCAGCCGAACGGCGCAGCACCCCGGCGTCGAGCCGGGCGTGGTGGCCGGTGACGACCGCGTCGAAACCGAGCGCCCGCGCCCGGTCGAGGACGGCAGCAAACTTGATCTTCTCGTTGCACCGCAGGCAGGGGTTGGGGGTTCGGCCGGCGGCGTACTGCGCGACGAAGTCCTCCACGACGTCCTCACGGAAGCGCTCGGCGAGATCCCAGACGTAGAAGGGGATGCCGAGCACGTCGGCGGCGCGGGCGGCATCTCGGGCGTCCTCACGCGAGCAGCACCCACGCGACCCGGTGCGCAGGGCCGCGGGGGCGCTGGACAGCGCCAGATGGACGCCGGTGACGTCGTGGCCTGCCTCGACCGCCAGCGCCGCCGCGACGGCCGAGTCGACGCCGCCGGACATCGCGGCAAGCAGCCTCACGGGGGCGACGTCACCGGGCCGGGACCCGCCGGGCCCGCTCCACCACCCCGGGTAGGGCCGCGAGCAGCGCGTCCACGTCCTGCTCGGTCGAGTTGTGCCCGAGCGAGAAGCGCAAGGATCCGCGGGCGCGCTCCTCGTCGGCACCCATGGCCACCAGCACGTGCGAGGGGCGGGCGACGCCGGACGAGCAGGCCGAACCCGTCGACACCTCGACCCCGCGGGCGTCCAGCAGCAGCAGCAGCGAGTCGCCCTCGCAGCCGGGGAAGGAGAAGTGCGCATTGCCCGGGAGCCGGCCTGGGCCGGCGCCGCCGGGCAGCCGGCCCTGGCCGGGGTCACCGTTGAGGACCGCGTCCGGGACGGCGGCCAGCACCCGTCGAATGAGGTCGTCGCGCAGACCGGCCAACCGCTCGGCGCTCGCCGGCTGGCGCTGGGTCGCGAGGGTGGCCGCGACCGCGAGACCCGCGAGGGCGGGGGTGTCGAAGGTGCCCGACCGGACATCGCGCTCCTGGCCGCCACCGTGCAGCAGCGGCGTGCACTCGACGTCGCGGCCGAGCAGCAGCGCGCCCGCACCGAGCGGCCCGCCGAACTTGTGCCCCGTGACGGTCATCGCGTCCACGCCGCTGGCGGCGAAGTCGACGTGCAGCTGGCCGACCGCCTGCACGGCGTCGGTGTGCAGCGGCACCCCCCGCTCGTGGGCGACCTCGGTCAGTGCCCGGATCGGCTGGACCGTACCGACCTCGTTGTTGGCCCACATCACCGTGGCGAGGGCGACGTCGTCGTCGAGTGCGTCGGCGAGCACGTCCGGGTGCACCCGGCCCTGGTCGTCGACCTCCAGCCACGTCACCGACGCTCCCTCATGGGCGACCAGCCACTCCACCGAATCCAGGACGGCGTGGTGCTCCACGGCGCTCGCCAGCACCCGGGTCCGACGCGGGTCGGCGGTGCGACGCGCCCAGAAAATCCCCTTGACGGCGAGGTTGTCGCTCTCGGTCCCGCCGCCGGCGAACAGCACCTCCGACGGTCGGGCACCGAGCGCCGCGGCGAGCTCCTCGCGGGACTCCTCGACGCTGCGTCGGGCCCGGCGACCGGCGGCATGCAGCGACGAGGCATTGCCAGGCCAGGCCATGGCAGCGGTGACCGCCGCCACAGCCTCGGGCAACATCGGCGTCGAGGCCGCATGGTCGAGGTAGGCCACGGCTGCAGCCTAGCCCGGCCAGCCGGAACCGCGCCGCCGTGGCAATCTTGGCCAGATGAGCCGCTGGAGTCCCGCCGACATGCCCGACCAGTCCGGCCGCACGGCCCTGGTCACCGGGGCCAACTCGGGGCTCGGGTTCCATACCGCGCTCGAGTTGTCCCGGCACGGTGCGCGGGTGCTGCTGGCCTGCCGCAGCCCGCAGCGGGCTGAGCAGGCGCTCGGCCGGCTCCGGCTCGCCGGCGGGTCGGGCGAGCTGGTGGCCCTGGACCTCGCCTCGCTCGCCTCGGTGCGGGCGGCGGCCGTCGAGGTCGCCGGCCGGGTCGAGGTGCTGGATCTGCTGGTCAACAATGCCGGTGTCATGGCGCCGCCCCGGACGCTGACCGAGGACGGGTTCGAGCTGCAGCTGGGTACGAACCACCTCGGGCACTTCGCGCTCAC
>JBKJOO010000051.1:0-4487 GCA_046595615.1 Mycobacteriales bacterium
TGGCCACATCACGCCTCGGGGAGCACCGCCTCGATCTGTGCCTGCAATGTGCGCCGGAACTTTTCGGGGTCTTGGATGTTGCGGAGCGGTTCTTTGTGGCCGCCCGTCCCCCCGATAAGGACAGTGCCTGAACCCAGACGTCGCTCAAGAAGGTCTTGCGTCACCTGGACGCTCTCGATTTTTCCCAGGAGGGTCTCCGAACTGTGGCGTGAGAGGACACCCCCCGCGCGCGTGACTCGCTGTGTGGTGATCGAGTACGTCGTCGTCCGGGACTGCACTACCGAACTGATGTAGACGGGGCTCAGCAGGAGATTCGCAACGGCGAAGAATATGAGCCCTCCTCTAAACGCGCTGCCGGCGAAAAACACGAAGGTGAGCAGCAGGAAAACCGTCGAGAGCACCAAAGCGGGAGCGCACAGCGAAAGAAGATGGACACGCGCTGTGAGCACCTCGTGCTCGGGAGTGACCGTTCGGGTGGGCGCTGGTGATGCCGCAGCAACGGGAACAGACGCAACGGTCGCGGTGGCAGCGGGACCGGGAGGGGGCATCTCGCGCGTCTCGTCGGCCCAGGTGTCCCCTGTCCACCGACGCAGCACGGGCTTCCCGTGAGGGTCGGGGTACCAACCCTCAGGCGGTGATGTGGGGCTGGTCATTTCGGACTCCAATGCTCGCGTTCCTCGTGCTGGTGGTATCGGCCACAGCACGGCTCTGGGTGCTCGCCCCGCATGCAGGCCAGCGCCTCGTCCCGCCGATGGCACCGACTGGCTCCGGCACCCCCTCGACGAGCAGCACCCCGGGCAGGTCACACTCCCCGCCGGCATGATCATCGGCGCGACCGCAGGCGATGACCGGGACGCTGCGAGCATCACCGCGAGCCGGCACGCCCCCCACGCCACAGACTGAAGGCCACCCCCTACCGCCCGCCGGCTCGCCAGGCCAGCACCGACGACAAGCCCTGCAGCAGCCCCCGGAACACCGATTATCACAGACAGTCACCGACAACAGAAGCCATAAGGAGAGGTAACAGCCCTCTTAGGTCGGCCCTAGATCTGGATCAACAAACCCGGCCGGGTGTTCGTTGCCAAGCGTGGCCGGTCGGAGCTGACGACCACGATCCTGAACGACGGTGATGTCCGCGACCTTGTCGAAAAAATGCTGAAATCAACCGGTCGTCGCGTCGATTTATCAACGCCGTTCGTCGACGCGATGCTGCCGGACGGCTCTCGCCTGCACGTGGTCATTCCCGACATCACGAGAAAGCATTGGTCGGTCAATATCCGCAAGTTCGTGCTGTCGGCAAATTCCCTCGACGAGTTGGTCGGGCTGGGCACGCTCACCGCGCAGGCGTCGAGGTTTCTCGAAGCGGCAATCATTGCCGGGCTGAACGTCATCGTGGCTGGTGGCACCCAAGCCGGCAAGACCACGTTGCTGAACTGCCTCGCCGGCGCGATCCCCGGCCAGGAGCGGGTGATCACCTGCGAGGAGGTCTTCGAGCTCAAGCTCGGCTTGCCCGACGTGGTGGCGATGCAGACCCGTCAGGCCAACCTGGAAGGCACCGGTGAGATCCAGCTCCGCCGCCTTGTCAAGGAGGCGCTGCGGATGCGGCCCGACCGCATCATTGTCGGGGAGGTCCGGCAGGAGGAATGTCTCGATCTGCTGATCGCCCTGAACAGCGGTCTGCCCGGAATGTGTTCGATCCACGCGAATACGGCCCGCGAGGCGATCGTCAAGCTCTGCACGCTGCCGCTGTTGGCCGGCGAGAATGTCGGCCACGGTTTCGTCGTACCGACCGTGGCGAGCTGCGTCGACCTGGTCGTGCATACCGCGAAGGACGGCACCGGTCACCGCCGGGTTCGCGAGATCGTGGCGATACCAGGCCGGGTCGAGGGCGACGTCATCGAGACCGCGGACATCTTCACCTCCCGGGGTGGCCGCCTGGTCCGTGCTGACGGCTACCCACCGCATCCCGAGCGGTTCGAATGGTCCGGTATCGATCTCCCGCGACTGCTCTCGCAGGACACCTGATGGGCGCGCTGCTCGGGTTGTTGTTCGGCCTGGGCTGCCTGCTCGTCGTCCGCGCGAGGACCAGACCGGCTGTGGTCGCAACCAGCGGCGCCGACTGGCGCGACCGGACCCGCGATCTGCTGGTGCAGGCCGGGATCGAGGGGGTGTCGCCCGGGCAGTTGCTGGGTGCGAGCGTGGCCCTCGGCATTGTCAGCTTCGTGCTCGTCCTCGGCACGAGTCAGGTCCTGGTGATCGGGCTGGCGTTCGGGGGTTTTGCGAGTCTGCTCCCCCTGACGCTCGTCCGGCGCCGCCGGGCGCAGCGGTCGGTCGAGCTGCGCGAGGTGTGGCCCGAGGCGGTCGACAACCTCGCCAGCGGCGTGCGGGCCGGGTTGTCACTGCCGGAGGCGCTCACCCAGCTCGGGGTCCGCGGACCCGAGCAGCTGCGCTCAGCGTTCCGCCGATTCGGCGACGACTACCGCGCCACCGGCCGCTTCAACGAATCGCTCGACCGCCTCAAGGCAAACCTCGCCGACCCCGTCGGCGACCGGGTGGTCGAGGCGCTGCGGATGGCCCGGGAGGTCGGCGGCACCGATCTCGGCCGGCTGCTGCGGACCCTGTCCACGTTCCTACGCGAAGACGCCCGGACCCGGGCCGAGCTCGAGACCCGACAGGGCTGGACCGTCAACGCCGCCCGGCTCGCCCTCTGCGCACCGTGGATCCTGCTCCTGCTGCTGTCGACCCAGCCCAGCGCGGTGGCTGCCTACAACCAGCCCGCCGGCGCGATCGTGCTGCTCATCGGTGGCGGCGTGAGCTTCCTGGCCTACCGCGTCATGCTCCGGATCGCCCGGCTCCCCGCCGAGCAACGGGTGCTGCGGTGACCGGCCGACCACTGCCCCGGCGTACGACGGGGGGCCGCGGGTGAGTGGCGCGCTGGCCGGTGCGGGGCTCGGCGTCCTCGGCGGTGGGGGGCTGCTCCTGGCCGCGACCGGCACCCCGCTGTCGCGGCGGCCGCGGCTGGACGCCCGGCTGGCGCCGTACCTGCGCGACGCACCGCGGGCCTCCAGGCTGCTCGAGCGCAACGAGACGCTCACGCCCTTCCCGACGTTCGAGCGGATCCTGCGGCCGGTGCTGGGTGACCTGACCCGGGCGGTCGAGCGCTGGGTGGGCGGCCTGACGAGCGTGCGGCGGCGCCTGGAGCAGATAGGCGGCGAGATGACCGTCGAGCAGTTCCGGGCCGAGCAGGTCGTCTGGGGTGGTTTCGGACTGGCCGCGGCGTTCGGCCTCGCCTTGCTGTCGGTGCTCAGCGGCTCCGGTACCAACCCGGTCGCGCTGCTGGTGTCGGCCGGGCTGTTCACCGTCCTCGGCGTGCTCGGCCGCGACCGTTGGCTCACCCGGCAGGTGACCCGGCGCGAAGCGCAGATGCTCGAGGAGTTCCCGACCATCGCCGAGCTGCTGGCGCTCGCCGTCACCGCGGGGGAGGGGCCGGTGGGCGCTCTGGAGCGGGTGACCCGGATCTCCGCCGGAGAACTGAGCCGCGAGCTGGGACGCGCCCTCGCCGAAGCCCGGAGCGGCGCGTCGCTCGTGCAAGCGCTGGAAGGCATCGCCCGCCGGACCTCGCTGGTGCCGTTGGCCCGGTTCGTCGACGGCGTGGCCATCGCCGTGGAGCGCGGCACGCCGCTGGCCGAGGTGCTGCGCGCCCAGGCCGTCGACGTACGGGAGGCGGGCAAGCGGGACCTGCTCGAGTCGGCCGGCCGGCGGGAGATCGCAATGATGGTGCCGGTCGTGTTTCTGGTGCTCCCGGTGACCGTGTTGTTCGCCCTGTTCCCGGGCTTCTACGGCCTGCGACTGATCGCCGGATGAACACGACCAGCTGCCACCGACCTCGAACCCTGGCCCACAACCCCTGGAGGTAGCCCATGTCCTTGTCCAAGCTCGCTGTCCTGAGCCCGACCGCCCTGCTGGTGCGCGCGCAGTCGCGGGCGCTCGCCGGAGGCTCCGAACGCGGCGACATCCCCGGCTGGGTGCTGATCACGATCATGACCGCGGGCCTGGTCACGCTGGTGTGGGGAGTGGCCAACAAGGAACTCAGCAACATCCTCACCAAAGCGCTCAACTCGGTCACGTCGCCGTAGTGGCACACGCGGCCCCCCGGCGGGCCGCACCTGGCCGCGACCAGGGCGCCGCCGTGGTCGACTTCATCTTCGTCTCGGTGCTGGTCGTCGTGCTGTTCCTGCTCGTGCTGCAGGTCGGGCTGATCCTGCATGTCCGCAACGTGCTCGTCGCCTCGGCGGCCGAGGGGGCCCGCTACGGCGCCAACGCCGACCGGACGCCCGAGGAGGGTGTTGTCCGCACCCGGTCGGTCGTCGCCGACGCGCTGAGCCGCACGATCGCCGATCGGTTGATCTACACCGCGAGTCAGACCACGGTTGACGGCGCTCCGGTCGTCGAGATCACTGTCTCCGGCCCGCTGCCGGTGGTGTTCC
>JBKJOO010000104.1:0-3911 GCA_046595615.1 Mycobacteriales bacterium
CTAGTTGCGGCGTCGTGATCGCATGCAGCCAGCCGAAGTCCTCGGCGCGGACTAGGTGCAGTGTGCCGCGGTTGAGCCAGCTCACCACCAGCTTGCGCTCGTCCAAGGCTCGACTGACGTCCGCCGACGTCAACCCGGTCGAGCGCGCCCGGACCCCAAGCCGGGCCGCGACCAGGTCCTGCGCCTGCACCGCGAGCAAGTGCTCGACGACCTCTACGGGGCTGGATGCAGGCGAGCCGGACAGCAGCTGTGCGCACGACCGCTCGGCGAGGACGTCCATCCGCGCAGTGTCGCGCCCGTCGACTGCTACTGGCGCAGGCAATGCCGCGAACGGCGTGGTGGTCCTCGGGCTGACCCCCCTGCGCAGGTATCCCGTGCGTCCGGAGGGGCAGACGCGTTCGCGCTCTGGTTGATCCTGGTAACTTCCCGACGGCTGCCTGTCGCGGCTTGCCGGTGCTTCTCGCTGCCAGGCTTTTCTGGAATTCACGGACGAGCGACGGACGAGCAGTCAAGAGGCCGCCTCCCTGTTACCCAGGGAAACGGCCTCTGACCTGCGACGATCCTTGTAGCGGGGGCAGGATTTGAACCTGCGACCTCTGGGTTATGAGCCCAGCGAGCTACCGAGCTGCTCCACCCCGCGTCGGTGTGCCTCCACCATACGTGACCGCCGCGCGGGCGTGCAAACCTACGGCGACGGGGTCGGCGACGGCGTCTGAGCAGGGCCGGCCGAGGCGGCCGTGGCCCGCTTCAACGCGGCGGCGAGCTGGTCCTGGGCCTTGCCGTACGCCGGGAAATCGCCGCGGGTGAGCGCGGCCCGCCCGGCGTCGTACGCAGCCTGCGCGTCGGCGAGGGCGGCCGTGAGCGTCGCGGCCCCCGGCGCTGTCGGCGGGCCCGTCCCCTTGACCGGCGGGGCGACCGTGGTGGCGCCGCCGAACAGCTTCTCGAGCGTCCCGGACAGGGTCGGCGTGAAGGCGATCTTGTCGCCGTAGGAGGCGATGACGAACCGCAAGGTCGGGTAGCTGTCGGTCTTGGTGCCCTCGACGTAGACCGGCTCGAGGTAGAGCAGGCCGCCGCCGACCGGCAGGGTCAGCAGGTTGCCGAGCACGACCTTGGACCCGCGCTGGTCGAGCAGCGACAGCGTCGTACTGATCTCGGCGGTGGTGGAGAAGTTGTTGGCTACCTGCTCCGGACCCGGCACAGCGGTGCTGTTGGGCAGCTCGAGCAGGCGGATCTTGCCGTAGTCGGTGGGGTCGCTCGACACCGACGCGAACGCGGTGAGGTTCTGGCCGCGGCGGGCGACGAAGCTCGTCGTCAGGGCGAACCGGGGCTCGGTGGTGCCGGGCGGCTCGAGCTGCACGTAGTACGGCGGTTGGTCCGGTCCGTTGCCGCCGGTGGTGAACAGCTGGCTCGCCCCGCCGCTCTCGGCGGTCGCGCCGACGGTCGGGTCGGACGGCACCTGCCAGTAGTCGTCGCCCTGGAAGAACGCCTTCGGGTCGGTGACGTGGTACTTCGTGAGCAGGTCGCGTTGGACCTTGAACAGGTCCTCTGGGTAGCGCAGGTGCGCGGCCAGCGCCGGTGTCACGGCGCTCTTGGGCTCCAGCAGCTTGCCGCCGAAGGCCTTGTTCCACGTCTTCAGCACCGGGTCGGTCTCGTCCCAGGTGTAGAGCGTCACCTTACCGGTGAACGCGTCGACGGTGGCCTTGACCGAGTTGCGGATGTAGTTGACCTGCTCGTCGGGCAGCGAACCACCCTGGCTGCGGCTGTCGCTGGTCGCCGCTCCCAACGTCGTGCGCTGGCTGTAGGGGTAGCCGGCCGAGGTTGTGTAGCCGTCCACGATCCACAGGATCCGGCCGCTGACGACCGCGGGATACGGGTCGCCGTCGAGCTTGAGGAATGGCGCGACCTTCTGCACCCGCTCCTTGGGCGACCGGATGTACATCAGCCGGGAATCCCCGGTCAGCGCACCCGACAGCAAGAAGTTCTTTTCCTTGAATTTTAGGGCATAGAGCAGCTTGCGAAAGCCGCTGTTGAGCTTGATGCCGCCGGAACCGGCGTAGCTGTAGGTCGCCTCCTTGCCGCCCTGCACGGGACCATCGGTCTCGGCCTGGCCGGTGTGCACGATCGAGTAGTCGGTCGTGCCCTCGCCGTAGTAGATGCGTGACTCGGCAATGTCGAGTGGCCCGGTCGGCGGCAGGTTGCCGACGGTGAAGATCGGCCGCCCCTGGTCGTCCACGGTGTTGGCCGGCGCCGCGACGATGCCGTTGCCGTGGGTGTAGACGAGATGTTCGTTGATCCAGTTCTGCTGGTCGCTGGACAGTCCGTCCTTGTTCAGCTCGCGCACGCCGACGACGACGTCCTGGGTGCCCTTGCCGAGGTCGTAGCGGTCGATGTCGAGGGAGCTGTTGAAACCGTAGTAGGAGCGCAACCGCTGCAGCTGGGTGAAGGTCCGCGACAGCACGTTGGGGTCGAGCAGCCGGGCCTTGGGAATCGTGCCGGTATCGGCCTGCAGTGCGGCATTGCTGGCCACCTGCTTCCCGCCGTACTGCGTCGAGGTGTAGTCGGCGATCGAATAGGCCCGCCGGGTCGCCTCGATGTTGCGGGCGATGTAGGTCCGCTCGCGCTGGCTCTCGTTGGGCTTGACCCGGGCCTGCTGCACGAAGGCCGGGTAGAGCCCGCCGATCACGATGGCGCTGACCACCAGCAGCGCAAGGGCGCCGGCCGGCAGCAGGATGTTGCGCACGACGATGTTGGCGAAGAACAACAGCGCGCAAATCACCGCGATCGCGACGAGGATGCCTTTGGCCGGCAGCACCGCGTTGACGTCGGTGTAAGACGCGCCTTGCACGCGGCCGCGCAGCGAGAAGGCCAGACCGTAGCGGTCGAGGTAGTAGGCGACGGCCTTGAGGAGTACGACGATGCCGATGAGCACCGACAGGTGGGCGCGCGCCGCCGGGCTGACCTTCTCCCCCGTGGTCTGCAACCGCACGCCGCCGAACAGGTAATGGGTAGCGGCGGCGGCGAGCAGCGACAAGATGACCGCGGTGAGCACGAAACCGAGCACGAAGCGCTGGAACGGATAGGTGAAGGCGAAATAGCTCACGTCGCGGTGGAATTGCGGGTCGACCTGGCCGAACGGCGTGGCGTTGCGCCACAGCAGCCAGGTCTGCCAGCGGCCCGAGGCCGCGAGGCCGGCGAAGATGCCGAAGACGGAGCTGACGGCCAGCAGGACCGGCAGGAGGTATGGCTCGAGCGCGACGCGGTACCGCTCGAGGTTCTGCTGCTCGAGCGACATCGGCCGGAACGGCGGGCGGGAGCGGTAGGCGATCGCGAGGTTGGCCCCCACGGAGACGCCCATGAGCACGCCGAACAGCGCGAACAGCAGCAGCTTGGTCTCCAGGACCTTGCTGAACACCTCGCTCGCGTTGACCTCGCGGAACCACAGCAGGTCGGTGTACTGCGAGACGAAAGTGCCGCCGAGCACCAGCAGGACGAGCACCGTGACGGCGACGGGGACGAGGAGTCGGGGAGTGCCGGGAGCGACGGCGCCCCTTGATCGAACGGCCACGGGGACGTGCTCACCTCAGTCGTCTCGGAGCGGGAAGTTCTGGGTCGAAGCCCAACCCAACCACAGTGCGTCGATTCCCGTCGTGCGCGTGAGCGAGGATGGTGACCATGACCACCCCCTCCTCCCCCGTGCTGCTGGCCGTCGTCGGCGAGGTCGAGGGCCACCTCGCCGAAGCCGGCTGGGACCAGCCACCGCAGCTGTTCGCCCTCGTCGACACCGAGGAGCTGCTGCGGGTCGAGCCGCAGCTCGCGGAGAGCATGGGCCTGGTCGTGGCCCGTCCCGGCGCGCTGACCCCCATCGCGCAGGAGCCCCTCGGTGAGGGCCCGCTCGACGAGGCGCTCGCCTC
>JBKJOO010000122.1:0-10400 GCA_046595615.1 Mycobacteriales bacterium
GTTCGTGCAGCAGCCACTGCCGATGACCTCCCTCGGGCGGGTCTTCGCCATGGGTGTCGAGCAGGTGCCGCGCTGGCTCAGGGCTCTCGGCGAGCGCCTCTCCGCGGAGCAGGTCGAGCAGCTCGCGGTACTGCTCGAGGAGCGATTGCCGCTCGCCCTGCCAGCCCAGTCCCGCGTGACGGCGATGCTGCGACGAAGGCCCACGTCACGTCCTTTCGTTGGGCAGGGCGAGTTGTTCGAAGCCAGGTCCGTCGATTTGAAACAGCTAGAACGAGCTGCGCAACTCGGGATCGAGCAGTGGATGAGCTATCTGCACCCGCATCAACTCGAGCTCGTCAAGCGCCGCTATGCGGGACCCTCGCGCGTCCGGGGTCCAGCTGGGTGCGGCAAGACCGTGGTCGCCCTGCACCGGGCCGCGTTCCTCGCCGGGGTGTACGAGGGACGGGGACTGTTCACGACGTACGTCAAAACGCTCCCTCGGGTGCTGCAGAGCTTGTATGGGCGGCTGTCCCCGGCGACGGCGCCGCGCTTCACGTTCAAGGGTGTGCACAGCGTTGCCTACGAGATCGTGCGGGAAGCAGGCGTCCATCTGCGGGTCGACCAGCGACGTGCAGTTCAGTGTTTCGACGAAGCCTGGACGGAAGTCGGTCGCAGTCAACTCGAAACCGTTGTGCTGGGTCGCGAGTACTGGCATGAGGAGGTGTTCTCGGTCATCAAGGGCCGCGGCCTGGTGGAGTTCGAGCAGTACGCCGACCTCGCCCGAATCGGTCGCCGAACCCCCCTGAACGCCGGCCAGAGGAGAGCTGTCTGGGACCTTTACGTGGGCTACCAGCGCGGGCTCGAGAAGGCGCGGATCGAGGACTTCGACGATCTCGTCGATCGTGCCCTGGCCCTGGCCGAGGCGGGCCAAGCCGAGCCGTACCGTTTCGTCTTCGTCGACGAGACGCAGGACCTGACGTTGCAGGCGCTCCGACTCGCGTCCGCCTTGGTGAGTCACGAACCCGACGGCCTGACGTTGGTCGGAGATGGACAACAGGCCATCTACCCCGGTGGGTTCACCCTGAAGGAAGCCGGCATCTCCGTCGCGGGAAGGTCCGCGGTCCTGGGAGTGAATTACCGCAACACTCAACAGGTGCTGGACTTTGCTCGGTCGTTCGTGGCCAGGGACGAGTTCGACGATCTCGAGGACCTCGCCGAGGACGGCGTGCGGCCGGTCCAGGTCCTGCGGCAAGGCAGCCACGTCCTGCAGGTCACGGTTCCTGACCGAACCTCCGGCGATGTTGCCCTGCTCCGTCGGCTCGCTGAGGACAGCGCCTTCGGACTTCTGCTTCGGGATGCGGCCGTCCTGTGCCACAGCCGCTACGAAGTGAGGAGGCTTCGGCGACTCATCGAGGCCAAGGGCATCTCCTGCATCGACCTGGAGGAGTACGACGGGACACCGGTCGAGGCGCTCAAGATCGGGACCGCCAAGCGGGCCAAGGGATTGGAGTTCGCCAGGGTCTATCTGCCCCAGGCCGAGACGTATCTGGTGACGGACGGTCAAGCTGAGCGTGAGCGCGTCGAGAGGGAGCGCAGGGAGCTCTTCGTGGCGATGACCCGAGCCCGCGACGGTCTGTGGGTGTGCCGGCTGGCCCAACCGCTTTGACGAGCCCGCGGACAGGGCCCGGTCGCGGCATACCGGCCGGTCGCGGATCAGGGCGCCGCCCGCACCGTCGTACGACGTCCTGCCTCCTGCCCGCCCCGTCCCCGTTGATCCACGGAAGCCGGGGCACCGCTGTGATCTTCGTTTTGGTTCCCAACCTTCCGTGGATCACTCAGGGTCCGCACCCGTCGTGTCCGCCCGACCCTCCCGGGGTGTGGTGCCGCTGCTGTGTTGGGTTGTCAGATCTCGGCCGGCAGCGGTGTCCGCCAACGCAGGCCGGGGAAGCGGGCGAAGCCGTGGTCGGAGGTGACCCAGGTCGCGCCGTGCTCGATGGCCAGCGCCGCGAGGTAGGCGTCCGGTACGACGTTGCCGCGGGCGGCCACTGACCGGCACAGCCGGCTGAACAGCTCCCAGTGTCGCGGTCCCGAGCGGACGGCGACGGCGGCGGGGGCCCCGAGAAGGGCAGCGCAGAAGTCCATGGCGACGGTCGGCGGCGTCGGTTCGAGGTAGACCCGATGGTGGGTGCTGATCCGCACAAAGGATGCCAACACCATTTCACTGACGCCGAAGGGCTCCTCGCCGACGAGCGCGGCCTGCAGCCAAGCGCGATGCTCCTCAAAGCGTGGACTCTCCGGGCGGTGGGCGTACAGCAGGACGTTGACGTCAGCCAGCAGCACGGCGGTCGCCGTCCTCGTCGAGCAGCGCCGACAACCCGTCCTTGTCCGCCAGGTCGACCCCGGGCAACAGCCCGCCGCCACCGAAGACCGGCAGCTCGAGCGCGACGGGAGGTTGCGTGTCGCGCTGGGTGAACAGGACGCGCAGCGCGTCGTCGACGACGTCGCCCAGGGAACGACCTGTCCGGGCGGCCACCTGTTTCGCTTCAGCCAGCAGGTGGTCATCGATCGATACCGTCGTCCGCACCGGTGCATCGTAACATCGGCTGGCTGCATCATGATGCAGGCGGTCGGACTACCTCGCCGGTCGGGAGGGGGATCTCGTCGAGGTCGCCCTGTTCCGCGACCCAACTGTTGATCCGGTGCCACAGGTCGAACAGCCAGCCGGTGATCGCCTGCTCGCCCGTCGGCACGTCGGCGCGGAGCTCCCGCCACCACAGCACGTCGAGTTCGCGGCGTAGGGGGAGCGCCGCCCACACGCTCTGCAGATCCTGCAGGTGGTCGTGTCCGGTGTGTGTGAAGACCACGACGTCCGCGGTCGGCGCGGCCGCGAGGGCAGCGACCGTCCCGGCCGGGCGGGGCGGCAGCACGTGCACCATCTGTGCGGCCCGCTCGGCCTGCGTGCGCAGCCCCTTGCGGCGCAGCCGGGCGATGGCCAGTCGCTGCCGGGTCGGGGTCCAGTCGCCGCCTTCGGGGAACAGCACCAGCGCGTCGTGTGGCCGCAGGCTGCCGGCGAGCTCGGCGATGGCAGCGGTCGCGACGTCACCTCCGGGCCCGATGAAGCGGCAGCCGAGCCGGGACAGGAGCACGTCGATGGAGGGGTCCAGCCGGAGCCGCTCGGTGAGCACGATGCGGGGCGCTCGGTCGTAGCGGCTCATCAGCAGGTGTACGAGCACGAACGACGCGCCGGGCCCGGCGTGCCGGGCGAGGACGATCACCGGCTCCGCGCCGCCCATCCGGGCCGGGTCGAGCGGTTGCGAGACCGGCTCGTGCACCTGCAGCCGGAAGCGGAAGGTGAAACCGGCCAGCGCCACCAGCACATCAAGGAAGCGCCGCAGCACCGCCAGGTGCAGTTGCTGCGAGCGGGGGCAGCCCAGCCGCCGGGCGAACCGGAACCACAGCGCCAGACAGGCGATCAGGCAGGCCGTCTCGCCCAGCAGGTAGGCGATCCCGAACAGCCACACACGCGGTAACCGCCAGCGCACCCCGCCCCGACGTACGACGAGGAGGGCGAGTGCCGAGATGGCGTGGCCGACCAGCACGACCGGGAACAGCGCGAGCGCGACGGCGGCCAGCAGCGGCATGAGTGGCGCCAACACGACCCGCCGGAGCAACAGCGGCGGGATCCACATCGCTACTCCTCGGCCAGGTAGGCGGCGGTGGCGGCTCGTGCCCCGGCGATGCGGGGCCGGACGCCGCGCGCATCGCGGTAACGGACCGCGGCGAGCGGCACCTTGTCGTCGCCGGTCGGCAGCACGTGCACGGACAGGTGCGCCGGCAGCCTGGCCATCTCGTCGGTGAAGCGGTGCCGGCGGGCGATCTCGAAACAGACCAGCCCCACCTCCCACGGCCAACGCGGCGCGGTCAGCGGCCGCTCGATCCGGCCGACCTGCAACACGTAGACCTCGGTCGCGCCGAGCTCGACGGCCCGCCCGACCGGGATCGAGTGCACCAGCCCGCCGTCGACGAAGTGCTCGCCGCCCAGACGAACCGGCGGCAGCAGGCCCGGGACGGCGCAGGAGGCGAGCACCGCGTCGACGATCGGCCCCTCGGTGAACCAGTGCGCCTGAGCACGTTCGATGCTGGCTGCAACGCACTGGAACGGCACCGCGAGCTCCTCGATCCTGGCGGCACCGGCCTGCGCCTGGATCAGGGCGCGTAGCCCCAGGTTGTCGTGCAGCGAGGTGCGGGTGCGCGCGAGATTCCTCAGCTGGCCGATGACGCTGCTGCCGAAGACGTCGCGGCGCCCGAGCTCGCTCCACATCTCCGCCAGCCGGTCCGCGGCCTGCAGGGTGGGGTCGGCGGCGAACGCCGCCCCGTTGATGGCGCCCACCGACGAGCCGACGACGAGGTCCGGTACGACGCCGGCCTCGGCGAGCGCCTGCAGCATGCCGACCTCGCTGGCGCCGAGCAGACCGCCGCCGCCGAGCACGAACGCGATCACGGGAGCTCCGTCCAGGCCGGGGATCGGCCAGCAGCGCCAGACTGCCACCGCTGGCTAGGGTCGGTGCATGACCGAAGCGGATTTGCATTTCTGGTTCGACCCGGTGTGCCCGTTTGCGTGGATGACCAGCAAATGGGTCCGCACGGTCGCCGCGCAACGGGACTACACCGTCGACTGGCGCTTCATCTCACTGCGGTTGCTCAATGCCCACCTCGACTACGACGCGCACTTCCCGCCCGAGTACGACGCCGGGCACACCGCCGGCCTGCGCTTGCTGCGGGTCGCCGCCAGGACGCGCGCCGAGCATGGCCGGGACGCCGTCGGACCGCTGTACGCCGCACTGGGCGCGCAGGTCTTCGAGACCGAGCCCGGTGCGAGCGTGCCGACCAGGCTCGAGCGCGGCGCCGATCTGCTCGAACCGGCCCTCGCCCAGGCATGCCTGCCGGTCGGGCTCGCCGACGCGCTCGAGGACACCTCCTGGGACGCCGAGATCCAGGCCGAGACCGATGCCGCGCTGGCGCTCACCGGCAAGGATGTCGGGACGCCGATCCTGCACTTCGAGCCGCCGCACGGCGTCGCGTTCTTCGGTCCGGTGATCAGCCGGCTCCCCGGTGACGAGGAAGCCCTGGAGCTCTGGGACCACGTGATCGGGCTGGCTCGCTTCCCCGGCTTCGCAGAACTCAAGCGGAGCCTGCGCGAGCTGCCGCAGCTCCCGGCGCTCGGGGTGCGGCCCGACGAGGTCGGCGCGCAGGAGGACTGGCACGGCGGGAGTCGACGCCAGAAGCGGTGACGCCGATCTCAGCCGAGGGTGCCGCTCGCCCACGCGTGGCCGGTCGCCACGACATTGCTGACCACCTCGAGTTCCTCGTCGTCCCGCGGTCCGAACAGCATGACCATCCCCGGGGTGACCCGGATGCCGGCGAGCGGGTGCGCCACCCCCCAGCCCTGGCCGACGACCTCGGCCGCGAGCGCCGGCGGCAGGGCCAGGTGCAGCGACCCGTCGTGCGCCGGGTGCAGGTGGGCGAATTCGCCGACCCGCGGCACGATGAAGGCGTCGGTCGGGCCGGTGGCGCCGGTCAGCGTGAAGGCGCGGGCACCTGGGACCGAGATGGCGGACGGCCGCGAGGTGACGCCCGCGAGCCGGGACAGCCGGTCGAACAGCCGCTCCTGCAGCTCGGCGGGGGACTGCTGGGTGAGCTGCTCCTGCGGCGTGTTGGTGCTGGTGGCCGGGCGGGGCCCACGCCGCTCGGGCAGCTCGCCGCGGTCCAGCCAGGCGCAGGGGTTCGTCGGGCCGTGGCCGTGCGCAGCCAGCCAGGCCAGCCGCTCGGCCAGCCAGCCACTGAGGTGCGCGACGGTCTCTGCCGAGATGCCGTGCCCACCAGGATCTTTCATCGCGTACGCCGGGGCACCTGACTCCCCGGTGAGGTAGTGCCAGGTGCGGTCGAGCAGCTCGCGCGGGATGACGGTGTCCTGCTCGCCCTGCGCCACGAAGACGGGCAACCCGGCGAGCCGGGCCGGCGGCACCGGGACGCCGGCGTCGAAGGGCAGCGTGCCGGAGAGGATCCCGGCCCCGGCGTACCGCGTGGGGTCGTCCAGGATGAGGCCGCCGGTGAAGGCCGCGCCGCCGCTGAAGCCGACGACCACGACGGGGCGTCCCTCGGGAGCGACGCCGTCGAGCCAGGCGCGGAACCAGTCCAGGTGGACGCGCAACGACGCTGCGATCGGGCGCCCGATGCCGCGGTTGGCGAACCACGCGAACCCGCCACCCTCGGCGATCGGCGCCCGCACGGCCGTGTAGGCCGGTCCGGCGGGCAGGTGCGCGGCGAGCTCGAGGATGTCCTGCTCGTTGGACCCGCGGCCGTGCAGCAGCAGCACCAGCGGCGCGGCCGGGTCGGTCGAGCCGTGGGTGGCGAGGACCGGCGTGGTCATGGTGCGTCCACCGAGCCGGCCTGCAGCCGGCCCGCCGTACCGACGCCCGCCCAGCGCTGCAGCTCCGCGGCGAGGTCGAGCCGGTCGATGGGGGCGGCGTGCTCGTAGGCGCCCCAGTCCTGCCGGGGCAGCATCCACATCACCTCGAACTCGTTGCCGTCCGGGTCCGCGCCGTAGATGCTCTTGGTCGCGCCATGGCTGGACTCGCCGGTGTAGGCGCTGTGCTCGACCAGGGTGAGCCGGGCCTGCTCCAGCTCCTCGATCGTGTCGACCTGCCAGGCCAGGTGGTAGAGCCCGACGCCCGGCCGCTTGGGCCCGGCCTGGTCGCCGAGACCGAACAGGCCGAGGTCGTGGTGGTTGCCCGAGCGCGGCAGCCGCAGGAAGCTCGCGTTGGCGCGTGGCTCGTTCGCGACGACCTGCATGCCGAACGCCTCGGTGTAGAAGTGGACCGCCCGCTGCAGGTCGGCGACGAACAGCACGGCGTGGTTGAGCCGGACGGCGGCGATACTCATGGTGACCTCATCCTGTTTGGTTGAACAGTCAACAAGTTGGCCGGTGGTCGCCATTCCGGTCGCTACCGGTCCGGCGTACCGTCTCGTCTGGTGATTTCAGGCCCTTCCAGAGGTCCGAAATCACGACAGGAGACGGGAGGGGCGTGGACGCAATGATCTGTCGGACCCGGTCGCTACCGTCCCAGCCATGCCCACCGTCCTCGACGAACTGCGGAGCTGGGACAGCGCCCGGTTGACCCGGCTGCTCGAGCGGCGCCCCCAGCTACTGACCACCCGGACACTGGAGGAGCTCGCTCGGGCGGTCGTCAGCACCGTCCACGAGGCGGTCCAGGACCTGCCGGCGCCGCACCGCCAGGTCCTGGAAGCGATCAGCCTGCTGCCGGCCGGCGCAACCGTCGGTGACCTGCTCGCCCTCGACCCGGGCCACGACGTCGAGGCCCACCTGAGCGAGATCATCGATGACCTGCGCGCGCGCTTCCTGCTGCGTCCCGGGACGACGGAGCTGCACCTGGTCGGGCCGGTGCGACATGAGCTCCCGCACCCGCTCGGCCTCGGCCGTGGCGTCGACGGCTGCCATGAGTACACGCCGTACGTCGAGCTCTGCGACCTGCTCGCCGGCCTCGACCAGCCCCGGCCGCGCAGCCGGGACGCCGCCCGCGCCGCGTTGCGGGAGCTGTTCGGCAATCTCGAGGACCTGGTTGCGTCGCTGGCGGATCTGCCGCCGCCGGCGCTCGAGCTGTTGCAGCGTGCCGACCGCGACGGGCCGGTGCTTGCCGCCCCCGGGGTCGACCCCTTCCAGGCGCTGCTGCCCGACGACCCTGCCCTGACCATCTGCGTGCTGCTGGGCCTGCTGCCGGTGGTCGGCGTCAACCGGGTCGAGCTCCCGCAGGAGGTCGGGCTCGCGCTGCGCTGGCCCGCCGCGACGCGGTGGCAGCTCGACGGGCCGACCCCTGCGGCCCTCCCCACGGTGGCGGCCCACGTCGACGCCGGCTGCGCCGAGGCGGTGCATCGGCTGCTCGACGACGTCGACGCTGTCGTCGCGCGGATCGAGGCCAAGCCGGTGCCGTTGCTCGCGAGCGGCTCGGTGGGGGTCAAGGAGCTGCGCGCGCTGGCGGCCGGCGGCTGCGAGCCCTCGACCTGCGCGATGCTGCTCGCGCTGCTGCATCGGCTCGGTGTCATCGACAAGACCCGCAAGGATCTGCGTACGACGAGTCAGTGGCCGGCCTGGTCGGCGCTGCCGGAGGCCGGCCGCTGGAGCGACCTCGTCCGGGCCTGGCTCACGCTCACTGACCTGCCGGTCAGTCGACCGGACAGCGAACGACGGCGGAAGGCCGCGCTCAGCTTCGCCTACGACACCCGGCTCCAGCCGGAACGGCTGCGGTTGCTCCGGCTCCTGGCCGGCGCCCCGGCGCTGTCGTACGACGCGGCCGGCTGGCTGGCCCACTGGGAGCACCGGTGGCCGGCCCGGCGGCTGTCGGTGCACGATCGGCAGGGAGCGGTCCCGGACGCCGAGCTGCGGGCGGACCTGCTGCACGAGGCCGGGTTGCTCGGCCTGCTCGCCGACGGCGCGGCCACCCCGCTGGCCAAGGCGCTGCACGAGCAGAGCGATCTCGCGGCGCAGCTGATGAGGATCGCCGGCGCGGGAGAGACCGGTGTGCGGGCCCAGGCCGACATGACGCTGGTCTGCACCGGCCGGCCCGCGCGGGAGATGAAGGTCGCGCTGGACCGGATCGCTGCGGTCGAGCAGTCCGGCCGCGCCACCGTCTGGCGGGTGTCCGAGCAGTCGCTGACCACGGCCTACGACGCGGGCGACACACCGGAGCAGGTTGACGCCGTCCTCGAGCGGTACGCCGGGACGGTGCCGCAGGCGATGACCTACCTCGTCAAGGACGCGCACCGCCGGCACGGCCGGGTCAGGGTGGGCGCGGCGACGGCGTACATCGTGGTGGACGACGACGGGGTGCTGCAGGACGCACTGCTCCGCAAGGGCCCGGCGGCCAAGACCGTGAAGGCGCTCGGCCTGCGCCGGGTCGCACCGGGGGTCGCGATCTCGCGCGGCTCGGTTGCTGCCACCGTCGAGGCGCTGCGGGCCCTCGGGGTCCCCGCCGTGGCCGAGACCGGTGCCGAGAGCGGGCCCTCCGGTCGACCGCGGCGAGCCCCGGCCCCGGCGTACAGCAGGCCGCTGCCGCCGCTGCCCCGACGCGACCTGCCCGACGAGATCGCGGCCCGGGTGGCGGCCTTGCTCGGCCCCTAGCAGCAGCCGATGCGCGCTGTCGGCCCCAGGGCCTACGGTGCGCAACACCGATGCACATCTGACCCCTGGAGGGACGAGCGCATGAAGACCAAGGCCGCAGTCGTGTACGAAATCGGCAAGCCGATCGAGATTGTCGAGCTGGATCTGGACGGTCCGCGCGAGGGCGAGGTGCTCATCCGTTACACCCACGCCGGGCTCTGCCACTCCGATGTGCACATCTCGCACGGTGACCTCGAGGCGCGCCTGCCGATGGTGCTCGGGCACGAGGGCGCCGGGATCATCGAGGAGGTCGGACCCGGCGTGACCCGGGTCAAGGTGGGCGACCACGTCGTCTGCTCGTTCATCCCCAACTGCGGGGTCTGCCGCTGGTGCGCGACCGGCCAGCAGGCGATCTGCGACATGGGCGCGACGATCCTGGAGGGCTACCTGCCGGGCGAGCGCTTCCCCTTCACCGGCCCGGGTCCGGTCAAGGACTACGGCGCGATGTGCATGCTGGGCACGTTCAGCCAGTGGGCGACGATCCACCAGAACTCCGTCGTCAAGGTCGACGAGGACCTGCCGCTCGACAAGGCCGTGCTGGTTGGCTGTGGCGTCCCGACCGGCTGGGGTTCGGCGGTCAACGCGGCCAACGTCCGGCCCGGCGAGACGGTCATCGTCGTCGGTGTCGGCGGTATCGGCATCAACGCGGTCCAGGGCGCGCGGTACGCCGGCGCGAAGAACCTCATCGCCGTCGACCCGCTGGAGAACAAGCGGGAGAAGGCAATGGAGCTCGGCGCGACCCACGCTGTGGCCAGTGCCGCCGAGGCGATCGAGCTGGCGCAGTCGATGACCAACGGCAACGGCGCCGACAAGACCATCATCACCGCCGGCATCGTTACCGAGGAGATCATCAGCGACTCGTTCAACGCCACCGGCAAGGGCGGCACGATCGTCCTGACCGGGCTCAACAAGCTGGCGATCAACAACATCGTGCTGCCGGGCACGATCATGACGTTGTTCAAGAAGACCCTGAAGGGCAGCCTGTTCGGCGACTGCAACCCGACGACGGACATCCCGAAGATCCTGGGCCTCTACCAGAGTGGCGACATCAAGCTCGACGAGATCATCACCAATACCTACACGCTCGACCAGGTCAACCAAGGCTACGACGACCTGCTCAGCGGCAAGAACGTCCGGGGCGTGCTCATCCACGAGCACTGATGCAGGCAGGTCCGTTCGGTCGCCC
>JBKJOO010000348.1:0-2832 GCA_046595615.1 Mycobacteriales bacterium
CGTGCCGGCGGTCGAAGGCGGTGGTGCGGTGCGGCTCACTGCACGAGTGTGGACCGGTACTGCGTCAGCAGGTCCTGCTGATGCCCGAAGAGGGTGGCCCAGTCGGGGGAGACCGAGGTAGCCCCTGCTGGCTGCGCGGGCCCGGGCACTCCGGGGATGATCGGTTGCCAGCCGGTGTCGGCGATGTGCTGCTGGCCTTGTCTGGACAGCACGTACGTCATGAACTCTTTGGCCGCCATGCCGGTCGGCCGTGCGGTCTGGGCTGTCATGGCGATCGGGCTGTACAACGCGATCGCACCTGGTTTGGGCCAGACGATGACGATGGGCGAACCCGCCTTGACCGCGGTGCGGGCGCCGGAGTCGAGAGTGATGCCCAGCTTGTAGCGGCCCTGGGCGACCTGGGTGATGACGTCCGGGATGCTTGCGACCTGCTTCGCACCGTTGGCCCGCAGGGCGCGGTAGTAGCCCATGCCCATCCCTGGAGCCTGCGAGAAGTAGCCCAGCGCAGCGAAGGCCGAGCCCGCGAACGCCGGATCCGGCAGGGCCACCTTGCCCTTGTATGCCGGGCTGGTCAGGTCGTTCCATGACGTCGGCTGCGGCCTGAGGTCCTTGTGGGCAACGATCACCAGGTAGAGCAGCCGTGTTCCCCAGAACTGCGGCGTGCGGTACTGCTCCGGCACCGATGTCAGTCCCGGCAACGGCCATGGCGCGAGCAGATGCTGGTCGCTGTAGGACTGCATGGACAGTGGGTCGGTGCCCCAGATGACATCGGCGCGCAGCCCCCCGGATCGCTGGTCGGCCGCGATCCGGGCGTTGAGCTGGCCGGTCGGTGCGCGGAACACCGTGACCTTGGCCCCGGGGTGGGCCCTCTGGTAGCCGCCCACGACGGCGTCGACGGTGTCCTGGGTCACCGACGTGTAGAGGCTCAGGGATGGCGGATCGGTTGTCGTGCCGGAGCCCGGCGCGTTCCCTCCGGAGGGGGTCGAACTGCCACAGGCAGCCAGCATCAGCGCTGCCACTGCCGCCACCAGCAAGGCCCGGGGGCGCGAACATTCACTCATGGCAGTCACCCTATGGCCAGTGCGGTGCCTCGGTGCTCGACGCCGCCGTTGGCGATCCGCAGGTGGCGAGTTGTGTAGAGATACAGCTGTCGCAGCTGCCCGGCGGTGAGCTTGTCGCAGACCCAGTGCCAGTGCAGCGAGACCACGTCACCGGGGGCCAGGTTGTCCACGAAGCCGGCGCTGCCCACGGCGCATGTGGCGGTCTCCAGGGCGGGCTCACCCAGAACGAGGTTCCTGCCATCCCACTGCAGCAACCTGGACCTCACGACCGCCTCGTCACCGACGACGGAAACCACTGTGCCCCAACGGATTCGGCACCGGTCAAGGACGTTCAGTGCGGTGGGAGCCTTGCGGTCATCACGCAGCAGCCCAACCCAGGGGTAGACCTCGAAGACGTGGAAGCTGTGATGCGGCACACCGCCGGCTGCTACTCCCTCGGCCAGGTGCGCGAACTGATGACCGGTGCGGGAGCGGAACCGGTCCTCCATCGAATTGCCGATCTGGGTTGCGCTGATGCGGTCCAGCAAGGGCGTGCCCACCCAGTAGGCTTCGACGACGCGCCGGTCCAGCGGGTCACGGATGCCCGTGGCGCGGGCGATGAGCTCAAGGTAGGGCCATGCGCCGGCGAAGCCCTTCGCCAGCTGAACCAGCCCGGCGTCGGTAATGCCGCTGGTGCCGTACTCGAAGAGCGAGAGATGGTCCGACGGACCGCAGTAGCCCAGGACGTTGGGCGGATAGGCATAGCGCGCGAACATCTGCGGTCCGCTGATCCTCGGTGGTGACGCCTGCGCGGTCACGGGTTGGCGCCCCCGCCGATGCCGCCACGGGCTCGCATCGTGCCGTGCCAGGTACTTAGGTCCATGTGGTGTGCACTTCCCGGCCTTCAATCTGGTTGCCGCTCTGGGCACTCCGGAGAATCCCCGTGGTGCTCTCCCGGACCGCCAGCTCGAAGGGTGCGCTGAGCTCACGCGGAGCAGCGGTATCGGTGCCGTCCAGGCGGCCCGCCAGCAGGTCGACTGCCAGCTGGGCGATGCGTTGCTTGTCGGGCCGGATCGTGGTCAGGCTGGGAGTGCAGTAGCGGCTTTCCTCGATGTCGTCGAAGCCGACGACGGCAACGTCAGCGGGCACGTGCAGGCCTCGTTCGTGCAGCACACGGATCGCCCCCAACGCCAGCAGGTCGTTGTAGCAGAACACCGCGTCGATCCGGGGCTCACGTTCGAGCAGTTCGGCCATCGCCCGAGCGCCGTCTGCACGGTGATAGGACCCGGTCGACATGATCGCGGTCGGGTCCACCTCGAGTCCTGCAGAGGCGAGCGCGTCGGCGTAACCCTTCGACCGCAGCCGCGCGGTGCCTGACGTGGAGCGGTCCTGCTCACCGATTGCGGCGATGCGTCGTCGGCCCAGCGCCAGCAGGTGCTCGACCGCCGTCCGCGCCGCGGCGACGTTGTTGATCGCCACATGGTCGAACGGCCCGTCGTAGACCCGCTCACCCAGCAACACCATGGGGGTCCGGTCGCGGCGGGCGGCGAGCTCGGCGAGGCCCGAGGCCAGCGGGCTGAAGATGACTCCGTCGATCAGCTGGTTGCGAATCCCCTCTGTCACCTGCTGCTCCCGCTCGATCTGCCCGTCGGTCTGATCGATCAGCACCGTCCAGCCTTGGGCTTCCGCTGCGCGGACGACGTGTCGGGCGAGCTCGGCGAAGTACGGAAAGTCCAGCTCGGGCACAGCCAGGGCGATGAGGCCGGTGCGGGAGCTGCGAAGGTTGCGCGCG
>JBKJOO010000374.1:0-3753 GCA_046595615.1 Mycobacteriales bacterium
AAGACCCGCAACGTCCAGACCACCAACGCCAGCTTCATCATCTTCTTTCCGCTGCTGTTCCTCACCCCGAACTTCGTGCCGTTCGAGCTGCTGAGCGAGCCGCTGCGCACGCTGGCCCGCTACAACCCGGTCAGCTACGTCATCGAGGGGCTGCGCTCGCTGATCCTGGACGGTTTCGTCGCCAGCAAGCTGCTCGAGTGCTTCGCGGTGATCGTCGGTGCCGGCATCCTGCTCACCGGTCTGTCCCTGCGGGCGCTCGCCAACTACGACAAGGACTGAACGCCCGTACGCCGGGGCAGCGGCGCGGCTCGGGCCCCGCTCCGCGGCGGCCGAATACCCTGGCCCGACCGTCCTTGACCAGGGGAGCCCGATGAAGCTGTCCGTGCTGATGCCCGCCTACAACGAGCAGGCGACGCTCGCTGTGGCGGTCAAGCGCGTGCTCGACGTGGAGTACCCGTGCGAGATCGAGCTCGTCGTCGTCGACGACGGCAGCGTCGACCGCACCGCCGAGGTGCTCGCCGGGTTGCACGACCCGCGACTCGTGGTGCACCGGCACGCCGCCAACCAGGGCAAGGGCGCGGCCATCCGCACGGCGGCGGCGCAGGCCACCGGCGACTACCTGATTATCTGTGACGCCGACCTCGAGTACGCCCCCGAGCAGATCCCCAGCCTGCTCGTACCCGTGCTTGCCGGTGAGGCCGAGATCGTCTATGGGACAAGGACCTTCGGCAGCCACACGGCGTTCTCGTTCTGGTACGTCATGGGCAACAAGGGCGTCACCCTGGCCGCCAACGTGCTCTACGACGCCTACATCAGCGACCTCGAGACGTGCTTCAAGCTGCTGCCACTCGCGCTCTACCGCGAGCTGGACATCCGCTCGACTGGCTTCGGGATGGAGGCCGAGGTCACCGGCAAGCTGCTGCGCCGCGGGTTGCGGCCCTACGAGGTGCCGATCAGCTACAAGGCGCGGACCCGGGCCGACGGCAAGAAGCTCACCTGGAAAGACGGCGTCGAGGCGCTGTGGATCCTGCTGCGGATCCGGCTGCGCCCCGCGCCGACTCGGTGAGCCGCACCGACCGCCTTCGGCGTGCCTGGCCTTCGCTGATCTTCCTCGCCATCGCCATCGCGGTGCACGCGCCCGCCTGGATCAACCCGTCCCGCCGGGCCTTCTGCGGCTGCGGTGACCTCGCGTTTGCGGCCTGGTTCTTCTCCTGGACGCCGTACGCCGTGCTGCACGGCCACAATCCGCTGATCACCGACTGGCTCAATCATCCCGACGGCGTCAACGTGATGTGGAACGTCAGCCTGCCGCTGCCGGGGCTGCTGATGACACCGGTGACGCTCGCCTTCGGGCCGGTCGCGACCTACAACGTGCTGTCCGCAGTTGCCTTCTGGACGGCCGGCTGGGCGGCGTACGCCGTGATCCGGCGCTGGGCACCGTGGCGCCCCGCCGCCTTCGTGGGTGGGCTGCTGTTCCAACTCTCCCCGTTCATGATGGGTCAGCAACTCGGCCACGTGCATATGAACCTGCTCGGGCTGGTGCCGCTGATGCTGCTCTGCCTCGACGAGTTGCTCGTCCGCCAGAGCGGCCGGGCCTGGCTGTGGGGGGGGTTGCTCGGCGCCCTGGCCGCGGCGCAACTGCTCACCGCGGAGGAGGTCCTCGCCAGCGCCGCCCTCATCGGTCTCGTCGGCCTGCTCGTGCTCGTCCTGCTGCATCCCCGTCGGCTCACCGCGAAGATCAGGTACGCCGGGACAGGCGCGCTCGCTGCGGTGGTCAGCTTTGCGGCGCTCGGCGGCTATCCCCTGTACGTCGAGTTCTTCGGCCCGCAGGCCCTGCACGGGGCGGTGCAGCTGACCGACCGGTTCAGCGTCGACCTGCTGGAGGCGGTCGTCCCGTCGCGGCGGGTCTGGTTGCGCAACGAGGCGACCAACGAGGTGGCCGCCCGGTTCACCGGCAACCTGTCCGAGAACGGTGCCTACCTCGGGATCACGCTGATCGTGGCTGTCCTGCTGGTGTTGCTGGTGTATCGCCGGGTCGCGACCGTCCGGGCCCTGTCCGCGTTGCTGCTGGCGACCTTCGTGCTGTCGCTCGGCAGCCACCTGCATGTCAACGGCAGGGTCAAGGACATCGCGCTGCCCTTCGGCGCTGTGCAGCACCTGCCGCTGCTGGAGAGCGTCACGCCGACCAGGCTGGCGCTGTTCACGTCGTTGTTCGCCGGCGCGCTGCTCGCGATCGGGCTGGACCGGTTGCATGCCCGGTTGGGTGTCGGCGCGCTGTCTCGGCTGCTCCCGACAGGTCTCGCGCTGCTCGCCCTGCTACCGCTCGCGCCGCAGTTCGCCTGGGACTACTACGACACGAAGGTCCCGGCGTACTACCGCTCGGCTGCTGTGGCGCGGATCCCCGAGGGCAGCGTCGCGCTCATGGTGCCCTTCCCCAACCGGGTGGATAGCCGCCCGGAGTTGTGGCAAGCAACGACCGGCATGCGGTTCAAGAGCCCGGGCGGCTACGTCCTGACCCCCGGCAGCAACGGCCGGCCGACCTTCGGCGGGGTGCCGTCCCCACTGTCGGGCGCGCTGCGTCGGATCGTGCTGGGCCGGCCGCTGCCCCGCTCCACCCCGGCCTTCCTGCGGCAGTTGCGCGGTGATCTGCGGCGCTGGCAGATCCGCACCGTCATCGTCACCGAGCACGACCGGATGGACCAGACCCTCGCCCTGCTGACCCTGGTCCTGCACCGTCCCCCGATCCGTGACCAGGGCGCTTTTGCCTGGTACGACGTGGATCCAGCCGCGCTGTAGGTGCCCTCACTCGCGGTGCGGCCAGGCCATCGACAGCACATCGAGCGCCGTGTCGAGCTGTTCGGCTGTGAGCACGCCGCGAGCGACATAGCCTCGAGCGTCGACGATCTCGCGGATCGTACGGCCCTCGGCGACGGCCTGCTTGGCGACCTTCGCCGCCTCCTCGTAGCCGAGGTATCGGTTGAGCGGCGTCACGATGCTCGGCGAGCTCTCGGCGTAGCGCCGGCAGCGCTCGACGTCGGCCTGCAGCCCGTCGACGCAACGATCGGCCAGCAAGCGGGTGATCGAGCTGAGCAGCCGAATCGACTCCAGCAGGTTGCGGGCGATGACCGGCAGCATCACGTTGAGCTCGAGGGTGCCGGCCGCGCCGCCGAAGGCCACCGCGGCGTCGTTGCCGATGACCTGCGCGACGACCTGGCAGACCGCTTCGGGGACGACCGGATTGACCTTGCCGGGCATGATGCTCGACCCCGGCTGCAGGTCGGGCAGGTGCAACTCGGCCAGGCCGGTCCGGGGGCCGGAGGAGAGCCAGCGCAGGTCGTTGGCAATCTTGTAGAGGCCGACCGCGATGGTGCGGAGCACGCCGGACAGCTCGACGAGCGCGTCACGGGCGCCCTGCGCCTCGAAATGGTCCCGGGCCTCGGTGAGCGGCAGGCCGGTGCCGGACCGGAGGTCGGCGATGACCTCGGCCGCGAAGCCCGCTGTGGTGTTGATCCCGGTCCCGACCGCGGTACCGCCGAGCGGCAGCTCGCCGACCCGGGGCAGGACCGCGTCGAGCCGTTCCCCGCCGTACGCGACCTGGGCGGTGTAGCCACCGAATTCCTGACCGAGCGTCACCGGCGTGGCGTCCATCAGGTGCGTGCGGCCCGCCTTGACCACGTCCCGGAACTCGACGGCCCGGGTGGCGGCCAGGTGCATCGCCGACGGGAACGTGTCGTTGCTGCTCTGGCCGGCGTT
>JBKJOO010000230.1:0-10375 GCA_046595615.1 Mycobacteriales bacterium
CCCGACCCCGGCGCGATCTTGACGATCTGGTCGCCCCACCCGGCGTGTCGCCGACCAAATCGTCAAGATCGGCCCAGCAGGGGGGCCGAACCCCGGCGCGATCTTGACGATCTGGTCGCCCCACCCGGCGTGTCGCCGACCAAATCGTCAAGATCGGTCCGAAGGGGGGTCAGAGCGGGAGGTCTTCGAGCATCTCGGTGACCAGCGCGGCGATCGGCGACCGCTCGGACCGGATCAAGGTGATGTGCGCGAACAGCGGGTGGCCCTTGAGCGCCTCGATCACCGCGGCGACGCCGTCGTGCCGACCGACCCGCAGGTTGTCGCGCTGCGCGACGTCGTGGGTGAGCACGACACGGGACCCCTGGCCGAGCCGGGAGAGCACCGTCAGCAGCACCCCCCGCTCCAGCGATTGCGCCTCGTCGACGATGACGAACGCGTCGTGCAGCGAGCGCCCCCGGATGTGGGTCAGCGGCAGCACCTCGAGCAGACCGCGCTCCATCACCTCCTCGACCACCTCCGCGGCGACGAGCGCGCCGAGGGTGTCGAAGACGGCCTGCGCCCACGGGCCCATCTTCTCGGCGGCGTCACCCGGGAGGTAGCCCAGGTCCTGCCCGCCGACGGCGTACAGCGGCCGGAACACGACGACCTTTTTCTGCGTACGCCGTTCCAGTACGGCCTCGAGCCCCGCGCACAGCGCGAGCGCCGACTTCCCGGTCCCTGCGCGTCCACCGAGTGAGACGATGCCGATCTCGGGGTCGAGCAGCAGCTCGATGGCGACCCGCTGCTCGGCGGAGCGGCCGTGCACGCCGAACGCGTCCTTGTCGCCCCGGACCAGGCGCACCGACTTGTCGGCAGCGACCCGGCCGAGGCCGGAGCCGCGCGGCGAGAGCAGCACCAGCCCGGTGTGGGTCGGCAGTTCGCGGGCCGCCGGCAGATCGAGCCGGCCGTCGTCGTACAGCGCGTCGAGGTCGTCGGCCTCGACGAGCAGCTCAGCCATCCCGGTGTGCCCACTGTTGACAGCGAGCTCGGCGCGGTACTCCTGGGCGGTCAGCCCGATCGCGGCCGCCTTGACCCGCAGCGGGAGATCCTTGCTGACGAGCACCACATCGAGGCCGTCGGCGGCGAGGTTGGCGGCGACGGCCAGGATCCGGCTGTCGTTGTCGGCGACCCGGAACCCCGCCGGGAGCACCTCGGCGCCGGAGTGGTTGAGCTCCACCCGCAGGGTGCCGCCGGCGAGCGGGATCGGCTGGTCGAGCCGGCCGTGCTCGATCCGCAGGTCGTCCAGCACCCGCAGGGCCTGCCGGGCAAACCAGCCGAGCTCGGGATGGTCCCGCTTGCCTTCGAGCTCGCTGATGACGACGAGCGGCAGGACGACCTCATGCTCGGCGAAGCGGCCCATCGCGCCCGGATCGGAGAGCAACACGGAGGTGTCGAGCACGAAGGTCTTGCACGGCGGCACGGACACGGGGCCTCCATGGGGCTGCAGCGACCGGGACCGGGCCACGAGGGCCTGGTCACGGCCCCCTCTCGCACGCCTGCGCGCACCGGGCCTCCCGAGCGGTCGGCGTTGGTGCCAGCCGCTGGTCCCAGTGTGCGACGCGCCCGACCCCGCGGGCGCCCGACACGCGGGAACCAACGGGTGAACCTCAGGTGAGCAGATCCCTGACGGCATGGGCGATCTCGGTGATCGCCTGGTCCGCCGCGGTGACCAGGGCGCCGCTGCCGGCAAAGCCGTGCACCAGGCCGGGGTACTGCCGGTGCCAGACCGGCACGCCGGCCGCCGCGAGCCGGGCAGCGTACGCGTCCCCCTCGTCGCGCAGCACGTCGTAACCGGCGGTCGCGATGACGGCCGGCGCCAACCCGGTCAGCTCGACGGCGGCGGCCGGCGACAGCAGCGGATCGGCGCGGTCGGCCGGACCGGCGTAGGCGTCCCAGTACCACCGCATCTGCTCGGCGGTGAGCCCGTAGCCCTCCCCCATCGAGGCGTACGACGGGGCAGTGGTGCCCCCGTCCAGTGCCGGGTAGATGAGCAGTTGGGCGGCGAGCGGCCGGCCCTCGGCGCGAAAGACGAGGGCGACCGCAGCGGCCAGCCCCCCGCCGGCGGAGTCGCCTCCCACCGCGACCGCGGCGAAGTCCTGCTCCCCGGCCCAGCGCGCCACGGCGAGGCAGTCCTCGAGCGGCGCCGGATACGGCTGCTCGGGGGCGAGGCGGTACGCCACTGCGAGCACGGCCATTCCGGCCCGGACGCACAGGCTGCGGGCGATCGCCTCGTGCGTGTCGAGGTCGCCGACG
Source organism: Mycobacteriales bacterium (assembly GCA_046595615.1). GTDB lineage: Bacteria > Actinomycetota > Actinomycetes > Mycobacteriales > SCTD01 > JAYSQK01. The sequence continues at coordinate 2,293 of JBKJOO010000230.1, forward strand.
ACCCAGCCGCCGCCGTGCAGGAAGACGAGTACGGCGGGCCGCTCGACCCCGGCCGGCCGGTGCAGCCGGCAGGACAGCCCAGCGATGTCGAGCTCCTCGGAACTGCCGACCGCCTCGGGCTGCCAGTCGGGTCCGCGGCGGGCAGCGACCACGGCCCGGTAGTTGGCGCGATGCTGCTCCGGGGTGAGCGAGGCAGGGGGGACCGCGGGCGGCAGCAGCGCGAGCAGGGCGGCGACCTGCGGATCGAGAGGCACCGGGTCACCCTAGTGAGCGCGGCTGGTTCAGCTGCCGTAGCGGCGCTGGCGGGCGGCGTAGGCGCGCAGGGCCCGCAGGAAGTCGACCCGCCGGAAGTCGGGCCAGTAGGCGTCACAGAAGTAGAACTCGCTGTGCGCGCTCTGCCAGAGCATGAAGCCCGACAGCCGCTGCTCGCCGCTGGTGCGGATCAGCAGGTCGGGGTCGGGCTGGCCGGAGGTGTAGAGGTGCTCGGCGATGTGGTCGGGGTCGAGGAACTCGGCGACCTGCTCCAGGGTCGCCCCGGTCGCGGCGTGCGCCTGCAGCAGCGACCGGACCGCATCGGAGATCTCCCGCCGGCCGCCGTAGGCCACCGCGATGTTGACCATGACGCCCGGACGCCCGGCCGTGCCCTCCGCCGCCTGCTTGAGCAGGCCGGCCGTCGGGCCGGGCAGCAGGTCCAGGGCGCCCACGATGTTGAGCGTCCAACGGTTCTGCGGCCGGGCAAGATCGGCCACGACGCCCTCGATGATGCGCAGCAGCGGTGCGAGCTCGGCGTCGGGCCGGGAGAGGTTGTCGGTGGACAGCAGCCACAGCGTCACGACCTCGACGCCCGCCTCGTCGCACCAGCCGAGCAGATCCACGATCTTGTCGGCGCCCCGCTGGTGGCCGTCGTTGACGCTCGCGGCGCCGGTCGCCCTGGCCCAGCGGCGGTTGCCATCGAGCATCACACCGACATGGCGCGGGACCGGAGCACTCGAGCGGGCCAGGGATGCCGCGAGGCGACGTTCGTACCCGGCGTAGACGAGGTCGCGCAGACCCACCGCGGCACCTCCCTCGACGCCGGCTGGCGCGAGCTGAGCCTATCCGCCGGAGGCGCTCAGGACACGCGGGCACGCGCCCAGATGCTGCGGAGCAGCAGCGGACCGGCGAACAGCAGCCAGATGCCGATGGAGAACGGGTTGCCGCTGAACACGCAGAGCGCGGCGACCACGAGGATGCCGAACGTCCAGGCGAGGCGGCCAACCGGTCCGAACGACATCGGGCCGGACCGCCATCGGCTGAACTCCTGGGCGGGGCGAAGGGTCGGTGGCGGCGGCACCCACCTCCCGGGCGGCGAGGCTGTCGGCAGGGCGACTTCGAGCAACGGCCGGTGGCACTGCCCGCACCAACTCGCCCCGGGTCGAACGCTCGCCCCGCAGCCGTCGCACGTCATGCAACCGTGCATCGGCACGCGACGACGCGAGCTTCAGCCCACCGGCCGGCGCAGCGGCGAGGCGTCGTCGGTCTCGTCGTAGGTCGCACCGGCCGCCGCGAAGTCCGCCACCAGGTCGTCGAGGAACCGCTGCAGGTCGGCGCTGGTCAGCACCGCCCGGACACCGGTGCCCTGCCGCCCCCAGGCTTCGAGCACGGCTCGGCAACGCAGGCTCCAACGGCCGTCGGCCCAGCTGCGCTCGACCTCCAGGGTGGTCCGCAACTCGCCCACGGTGGCGAGGTCGTCGGGGTCCCGGGCGCGGAAGGCGAACAGCTCGCGGTCGCGGGGCAGGTAGCGGCACAGCACGTGCCACGCCTCGTCGGGGTCCTCCTCGACGTCACGGGCCCACGCCCGCAGGCCGGCCTCGACGCTGCTCTCGGGGAACCCCTCCTCGTCCTTGCCCCGGGCCGCCCGCAGCCGGGCCGCGGTGCCGGCGACGAAATAGCCGCAGCGCTCCCCCACCTCACCGAACGGCTCGCCGTCGCGGGTCAGCCGCAGGGTCACCTCGTAGGGCACCCCGTCCCGGTCGGCCACCGGCACACCGACGACGCCGAGCACCGACCCGTCGACACACGTCACCTCAGCCACGTCGAGCATCTTCGCGCCGGACGCCGGCGAGGGCAACGCAGCGGAGCCGACCGGCCCACGAGGCGACGATCGGCTCCGGCGTACGACGGGACATCAGCGCAGGCGCTGGACCAGCTTGGCGTGCTCGTCGGCCATCGCCTGCGGCAGGTGGGCGCCGAACTGGGCGAAGAACTCCGGCACGAGCCCGGCTTCCTGTCGCCAGATGTCGATGTCGACGCTGAGCAGGATGTCGAGGTCCTCAGCCGGGATGTCCAAGCCGTCGAGATCGAGCTCTCCCTTGGCCGGGACCGTGCCGATCGGGGTGGCGACCCCCTGCGCGGCGCCATCGATCCGGTCGATGATCCACTTCAGCACCCGGGAGTTCTCCCCAAAGCCGGGCCAGAGCCATTTGCCGCTGGCGTCCTTGCGGAACCAGTTGACGGAATAGATCTTCGGCAGCTTGTCGGCGGTGGTCGCGGCGCCGACATCGAGCCAGTGCTGTATGTAATCGCCCATGTTGTAACCGCAGAAGGGCAGCATGGCGAAGGGGTCGCGACGGAGTTGGCCGATCGCGCCGGTGGCGGCCGCGGTCGTCTCGGAGGACATGGTGCTGCCGAGGAAGACGCCGTGCTGCCAGTCGAAGGACTCGGTGACCAGCGGCACGGCGGTCGCCCGACGCCCGCCGAACAGGATCGCCGAGATGGGCACCCCGTTGGGGTCCTCCCACTCCGGGGCGATGGTCGGGCACTGCCCGGCTGGCGTGGTGAATCGGGCGTTCGGGTGGGCCGCCGGCGTTTCGGACGCCGGGGTCCAGTCGTTGCCCCGCCAGTCGATCAGGTGTGCCGGCGGCTGCTCGGTCAACCCCTCCCACCACACGTCCCCGTCGTCGGTGCGGGCGACGTTGGTGAAGATGGAGTTGCCGAAGAAGGTGTGCACCGCGTTGGCGTTGGTCTGCTCGCCGGTGCCGGGGGCGACCCCGAAGAAACCGGCCTCCGGGTTGATCGCGTAGAGCCGGCCGTCCTTGCCCAGCCGCATCCAGGCGATGTCGTCACCGACGGTCTCGACCCGCCAGCCCGGGATGGTCGGCTGGAGCATCGCCAGATTGGTCTTGCCGCAGGCACTCGGGAACGCCGCAGTGACGTACTTCGCCTCGCCGGTGGGGGGCGTCAGCTTCAGGATGAGCATGTGCTCGGCCATCCAGCCCCCGTCGCGGGCCATCACCGAGGCGATGCGCAACGCGAAGCATTTCTTGCCCAGTAGCGCGTTCCCGCCGTAACCACTGCCGTAGGACCAGATCTCGCGGGTCTCGGGGTAGTGCACGATGTATTTCGTGTCGTTGCACGGCCACGGCACGTCCGCCTGGCCGGGCTCCAGGGGCGCGCCGACGCTGTGCACGGCCGGGACGAAAAAGCCGTCCACACCGATCGTGTCGAGGGCGGCGGTACCCATCCGAGTCATCACCTTCATGCTCGTCACGACATACGCCGAGTCGGTAATCTCGACCCCGAGTTGGCTGAGCTCCCCGCCGACCGGGCCCATGCTGAACGGCACGACGTACATCGTGCGCCCGCGCATGCAGCCCTCGAACAGCGTGGCCAGGGTCGCCCGCATCTCGGTCGGGGCAACCCAGTTGTTGGTCGGGCCGGCGTCGGCTTCCCGCTCGGAGCAGATGAAGGTGCGGTCCTCGACGCGGGCGACATCGCTCGGATCCGAGGCGGCGTAGAAGCTGTTCGGTCGCTTGGCCTCGGCAAGCTTGGTGTAGGTGCCGTGCTCGACCAGCTCGGCGGTCAGGCGTTGCCATTCCTGCTCGGAGCCGTCGCACCACACGATCCGGTCGGGCGTGGTGCGCGCCGCGACGTCCCGGACCCAGGCCAGCAACGTGGCGTTGCTGGTGGGGGCCTGGTCGAGCCCGGGAATGGATGTCGATGCGGTGGTCATGGGAGCCTCTCCATCGAGGGTGGGGCGTCTGCAGCAGCACGAACACGGTTATCCTCTCGGCTTGATACCCGGCCGGACAGTCCCCCATGCTGTGAGATCGGGCACCGAGCCATCCTGGGAGCAACGTGAGCGAAACCGTCGGCAGCACGCTCGACCGGGTCGAGGCCGCGCTCAAGCCGCACTTGCGCGGCGTGCTGCACGAGGCGGCATTCGCCATCTCGCTGGTGACCGGGACGGCGCTGATCTGCCTGGCATCGGGCTCACTGGCCCGCACGTCCGCGGTCATCTACGCGAGCAGCGTCGTCCTGCTGTTCGGCACCTCCGCCGCGTATCACCGGGGCCGCTGGTCGCCGCGCGCGCATGCCGTGATGATGCGGCTGGACCACTCGATGATCTTCATCCTGATCGCCGGCACCTACACACCCTTCACCCTGCTGCTGCTGCAGGGAACAACCAGGAATGTCGTGTTCGCCCTCGTCTGGGGTGGTGCGCTGGCCGGCGTCGTCGCCCGCAACGCCGTTCGCCAGCCGCCGCGCTGGGTCTTCGTCGCGCTCTACCTCGTGCTCGGGTGGACCGCGCTGGGTGTCCTGCCGCAGCTGCTGCACGCGGGCGGCGTGGCCGTGCTCGTGCTGCTGCTCGTCGGCGGTGGCTGCTACACGGCGGGCGCCATCGTGTACGCCACGCAGCGGCCGGACCCCTCGCCCAGGTGGTTCGGCTTCCACGAGGTGTTCCACGCCTGCACACTCGCCGCGTTCACCGTGCATTACATCGCCGTCAGCCTCGCGGTCTACCGGCCGGTCTGAGCGCACGACTCGGCCCACCACGTCGTCCGACGAGGTGGGCCGAGGGTGTTCGGTGGCCTAGCTGGCGGGCCCGGCGTCGCGGACCTTCTGCACCGATTCCATCGCGGTGCGGAGCTCGACGAGCCAATCGTCGGCGTGGTTGCCGACCAGCTTGACGCACCATGCGAGCGCCTCCGACCGGCTGCGCGCGACACCACTGTCGACCAGGGTGTCGAGCACCTGCCGTTCGCTCTGTCGGAGCCGGGTCATCACCGGCACCGACACGGTCGTGAAGACCTGCCGGGTACCGCCGGCCTGCGCCCCCCAGGCGACCTTGCGCCCGTAGCGGTGCTCGGCTTCTCTGGCGATCGAGATCCGCTGCTCGCGGGTCTCCTCCCGGAACCGGGTGATCCGGCCGGTCTCGGCGGCGGCGGTTGCCGCCTCGTCCGCACCTGCGGCCGGGGCCGCGACGGTGCCGACGACGATGACCTCGTCGCGGTCGACGGTGACCTGCGCCGGGCTCTCGAACCAGCCGTCGGGCAGTCGCCCGGCAAACCAGCCTTCGATGCCCTCGGCGGCCGGCACGTCTGCCGCCTCATGGTGGGCGCGACCGCCGCGCGGTCCCATCCGTTCGTGCCTTGCATTGGTGGGGTGCCTCATGGCAGTCCCCTTTCTGTTCGGGTGCAATTACACACTTACACAGCTACACAAGCAAGGAGGTGGCATCGACATTCCCGATCTACGATCCGTGCGTGAGTGAGGTGCTGTCGCAGGGTTCCGAGCGGCCATGGCCCGGTCGGAGGCCCCGCCGCCGGCTCCCGCTGCTCGCCGGCGCAGCGCTGCTTGCTGCGCTCCTGATCGCCCAGGCCTCCGGGCAACAGCCCGCGACCGGGCGGGCCCGGCTTGCGACGGTCGTCCACCTGGCAGGCGGCAACGCCGGAGTGGCCGACGTGGCCGGCGATCTCGTCGTACGCATTGATGTGATGGGGGCGCGACCGGGCACCAGGATCGAGCTGGCCGAGCTCCACGTCGCTGGGGTCAGGGTCGACCGGGTCCTCGCCCCGTCGTTCGACCAGGGCGGCCTGAGCACGGTACGACTGGTGCTCACCGTCGACTGTCCGGTCGCCCTGCCCGGGCTCGCCCGCGGCGTGCTCGCGCTGCGCCTCGTCCCGCCGGGCGGGCTCGCCCGCTCCGTCCGGCTGCCGGTCGCGCCGGGTGGCCGGCGCACCATCGTGGTCCAGGCCGTCCAGACGCGGTGTGGTGTCGGCCCGACCTGAGCGCTGCCTCAGGGTTCGAGGTGCACGCCGAGTTGTTCGCGCAGCCGCGCCGGGTCCGTCGTCGGCGCCTCGCAGACGAACTGCCGGCAGACGTACGCCGCACCGGTGGCCCGCCCCTGCGCCAGCGGGCCGTTGGTGGCGATGACGGCGCCGGGCGAGGTGCCCAGCCGGGCCAACGCCAGCAGATCCGGCCGGTCGAGCACGACGACCTCGGCCGGGCCGGCGACGAGCGCCTCGCCGACTGCGCACGCCCAACCGGCGAAGCGGGCGTAGCGCCCGAACAGCGGGGCGAGGGTCGCCAGGCACTGCTCGGCTGCGGTGCGATGCCGGTCCGAGCCGGTCAGCGCGGCGTAGGACAGCAGCGCGCCGGCCGCCGCGGCGGCCCCGGACGGGGTCGCGTTGTCGGTGGGATCCTGAGGACGGCGGACGAGTTGCTCGGCGTCGTCGGCGGTGTCGAAGAACCCGCCCTGGCCGTCGGCGAACCTGGTGAGGACGACCTCGAGCAGCGCGTGCGCCCCACGCAGCTGGTCGAGGTCGCCGGTGGCCTGGTAGAGCGTCAGCAGGCCCTCGGCCACGTCGGCGTAGTCCTCGAGCACACCCGCGTGAGCGCCGACCGCGCCGTCGCGCGACACCCGCCGCAGCCGCCCGTCGACCCAGTGGAGCGACCGCACCAGCTCGGCGCATCCAGACGCCGCCTCGAGGTAGTCCGGTCGACCCAGCAGCACACCGGCTTCGGCCAGCGCGGCGACGGCCAGGCCGTTCCAGGCGGCCACCACCTTGTCGTCCCGGCCCGGTTGCGGCCGCGATCCGCGGGCTTCGAGCAGCCGCTCGCAGACGCTGGCGTAGCGGCCCTCGTCGGCCGGCTCGGCCAGCCGTTGCAGCACCGACGTCCCGTGCTCGAACGTCCCCTTCGCCGTCACGTCGAACTGCTCCGCGGCCCACGCCCCGTCATCGTCGCCGAGCACCTCGACGAGTTCGCGGGGGGTCCAGGCGTAGGTCAAGCCCTCGACCCCGTCGGTGTCCGCGTCGAGGGCGCTGGCGAACCCGCCCTGCGGCGTCTGCAGGTCCCGCAGCAGGAAGTCCGCTGTCTCGATCGCCACCCGCCGGGCGAACGACGATCCGCTCGCGCGCCACCAGTGGACGTAGACCCGCAGCAGCAAAGCGTTGTCGTAGAGCATCTTCTCGAAGTGCGGCACCACCCACTGGCCGTCCACGGCGTAGCGCGCAAAGCCGCCGCCGAGCTGGTCGTACATCCCGCCGCGGGCCATCGCCTGCCCGGTGTGGTCGACCTTCTCCAGCCCCTCACCCGTCCGGGCGTGCCGGCGCAGCAGGAACTCCAGCACCATCGACGGCGGGAACTTCGGCGCCGACCCGAAGCCGCCGTGCACCCCGTCGTACGACGTGGCGAGGTTCTTGGCGGCCGCGTCCAGCAGCTCCGCGGTGACCTCGCCACGCTCGCCGCTCGGCGGCTTGGCCAGCCGGGCGACGACGTCCGCACCGGCCGCCTCGACCTCCCCGCGCCGCGTCTGCCAGGTCTGCGCCACCGACGACAGCACCTCACCGAAGCTGGGCATCCCCTGCTTGCGCTCGTTCGGCCAGTAGGTGCCGCAGAAGAACGGCTCGCCCTTCGCCGTCAGGAACGACGTCATCGGCCAGCCGCCGTGTCCCGTCATCGCCTGCACCGCCTCCATGTAGACGGCATCGACATCGGGCCGCTCCTCGCGGTCGACCTTGACGTTGACGAAGTGCTCGTTCATGTACGCCGCAGTGGTCTCGTTCTCGAACGACTCGTGCGCCATGACGTGGCACCAGTGACAGGCGGCGTAGCCAATGGACAGCAGAACTGGTATGACTCGACGCCCCGCCTCAGCGAAAGCGGCCTCGCCCCACGGCCACCAGTCGACCGGATTCTCCTTATGCTGCAGTAGATATGGGCTGGTCTCGGCGGCGAGACGGTTCGTCATCGTTGGCACCCGTTCCAGTGATGTCATGTGTCTCGTGACACGCCCTCACACATGAGTGAGACATAGGAG
>JBKJOO010000008.1:0-8840 GCA_046595615.1 Mycobacteriales bacterium
GTGCTCGATGCCGTGCGCGACTCGGGCCAGGTGCCGGCCGAGCGCTTCGGCGAGGTCGTCGCCCGCATCTCGTTCTTCGTCAACGCCGGGGTGCGCTTCGTGGAGGAGATGTGCAAGATGCGTGCCTTCACCCAGCTCTGGGACGAGCTGCTGCTGGAGCGCTACGGCGTCAGCGACGCGAAGCACCGGCGGTTCCGGTACGGCGTACAGGTCAACTCGCTGGGGCTGACCGAGGCCCAGCCCGAGAACAACGTCCAGCGGATCGTGCTGGAGATGCTCGCCGTGACCCTGTCGAAGGACGCCCGCGCCCGCGCCGTCCAGCTGCCGGCATGGAACGAGGCGTTAGGCCTCCCGCGGCCGTGGGACCAGCAGTGGTCGCTGCGCCTGCAGCAGGTGCTGGCCTTCGAGACCGACCTGCTCGAGTACGACGACCTGTTCGAGGGCTCGGTCGTCGTCGAGGCCAAGGTCGCCGACCTGGTGAGCCAGGTGCAGGCCGAGGTCGACCGGGTGCAGGCGATGGGCGGCGCGGTCGCGGCGGTCGAGACCGGCTACATGAAGAGCGCGATGGTGGCCTCGCACGCCGAGCGCCGCCGCCGGATCGAGGCCGGCGAGGACGTCGTCGTGGGTGTCAACCGGTTCACCACGACCGAGGCCAACCCGCTGCTGGCCGACATCGACGGCGCGATCATGACCGTCGACCCGGCGACCGAGGCACGCGCCGTCGAGGCCATCCGCGCCTGGCGCGCGGGCCGCGACGCCGCGCTGGTCGACGAGGCCCTGCGGGCGCTGCGCGATGCGTGCAAGACCGACGCCAACCTGATGCCGGCGACCCTTGCCTGCGCCCGCGCGGGGGTGACGACGGGGGAGTGGAGCTCGGCGCTGCGCGAGGTGTTCGGGGAGTACCGCGCGCCGACGGGGGTGAGCGGAGCGGTCGCCGGTGGGGAGGCCGGCTCGGCTGTCGCGGCGGTCCGCGAGCAGGTCAAGCAGACCGGCACCGAGCTCGGCAGCCGGCTGCGCTTCCTGGTCGGCAAGCCCGGCCTGGACGGGCACAGCAACGGCGCCGAGCAGATCGCGGTCCGGGCCCGCGACGTCGGCTTCGAGGTGATCTACCAGGGCATCCGGCTGACCGCCGCCCAGATCGTCGCCGCAGCGGTCGAGGAGGACGTCCACGTGATCGGGCTGTCGATCCTGTCCGGTTCGCACATGGAGGCGGTCCCGGCCGTGCTCAAGGGCCTGCGCGAGGCGGGCGCCGGTGACGTGCCGGTCGTCGTGGGCGGGATCATCCCCGACGCCGATGCTGCCCGGCTGACGGCGGCCGGGGTCGCCCGGGTGTTCACGCCGAAAGACTTCGAGCTGACCCAGATCATGGCCTCCGTCGTCGGGGTGGTCCGCGAGGCCAACGGACTGCCGCCGCTGGGCTGAGCGCGGGGGCCGGCTACTGCGCTGCGTGGCGCTGTGCCGCACCACGATCACCCGTGCCGGTGGCGCGCCGCTGGCCTCCGCCCGCCCGAGCCGTCCCGGTCAGCGCAGCGCGGTCGGGCGGCCGATGCGCACGGTCACGCCGGGGCTCCACAGCACGTGTGGCTCGCCGACCGGGGTGGGCAGGCCGGCCACCCGGACGAGGTCGTCGGACAGGTGCAGCAGCCGAGCCCGGTGCAACGGCCATGGTTCGTGGTGGACCGGCGCCCAGGCCGTCGTACCGCCGTAGAAGCGTGAGTAGAGCCCCCAGCGGGCGGTCAGGAACAGCGACAACGGATCGGCCTCGTAGCGTTCGCCGATCTCGATCGACACCGTCCCACCGGCACCGCGCGGCCCCGGCCAGCGCCTGGACGTGGTCCAGGTGCGTCGGGAACCGTCGGCGATCACCTGCATCCGGGCCCAGCGGTAGGGCAGGTAGTAGGTGAGTTGCGCCGCCAGCACCGGCAGCAGCCGGGCCGCCTCCAGCGAGCGGAACACGACCCCGCGACGCCCGTCGGCGTCCACGGCGTACAGGCGGACGTTGGTCTCGGCGAAGCGGGAGAGCCAGGGCAGCGGGGGCACCCCCAGGACCTCGACGCCGGCCATCGTGAAGGGCACCAGCCCGACGTACGTCGCGCCGTCGTGCAGGTCGGGGAACGTGCCCGTCGGCAGCAGCGGGGCCACCAGCGCCGGGTCGAGCGGCCAGTGCAGCATCGCCAGGTCGGTCCAGCGTTGGCCGAAGACGGCCCGTCCTGGCAGCGCAGGGGCGGTCTGGGTAAGTGGCGCAGCGGTCACAGTTCCCCACTGTGGGGTTGAGCGGGCCCGAACGCACGCCGATGCACCAGGCAACGCCATCTTGGAGGGGGAACTCTTGACCGCGCAGCACCTCGCCGACGTCCTGCCGATGCCTGGTCGAGCCGGGGCCGCCGTCGTAGCGAGCCGGCTCGTGGCCAACGTCGAGCTGGTCGTCCACGGCCGGCGCGGGCAGGTCGAGCTGGTCATCTGCGCGGTCCTCGCCGGCGGTCACGTGCTCGTCGAGGATGTCCCGGGTAGCGGCAAGACGACCCTGGCCCGGGCGGTCGCCCGCAGCCTCGGCGGTAGCTTCCGGCGGATCCAGGGCACCGCCGACCTGCTGCCCGCAGACATCACCGGCAGCGGGGTGTGGGAGCCCGACCGGCGTGGCTTCTCGTTTGTTCCGGGACCGGTCTTCGGCAACGTCGTCCTCGTCGACGAGCTCAACCGCACGCCGCCGCGGACCCAATCGGCGTTCCTCGAGGCGATGGACGAGGGCGCCGTCACCGTCGATGGGACGCGGCACCGGTTGCCCGACCCGTTCGTGGTGCTGGCGACCCAGAACCCGCTCGAGCAGTACGGCACCTATCCGCTGCCGGAGGGCCAGCTGGACCGGTTCGCGGTGACGCTGGCCCTCGGGCCGAACGACCCCGCGACCGAGCGGCGGGTGGTCCGCGAGCAACTCGACCACGCGACCGTGGACGAGCTCGGTGCGGTGACGACCCCCGACGAGCTGGTGCACGTGCGGGCCGAGAGCCGCCGCACGTACGTGGCCGACGCCGTCCTGGACCACGCCGTCCGGCTCGCCGAGGCCACCCGGGACCACCCGGCGGTCGAGCTCGGGGCCAGCACCCGCGCCGCGCTCGTGCTGGTGCGCTGCGCGCAGGCCCGGGCGCTGCTCGGCGGACGCGACCACGTGCTGCCTGACGACGTCAAGGCCATCGCCGCCCCGGTGCTCGGCCATCGGCTGGTGCTCCGCGACGGCGCAGGGCTCCGCCGCGGCCAACAACTGGTCGCCGAGCTCGTCGCCGCGGTCCCCGTGCCGCTGCGGGGATGAGGCCGACCCGCGCCTGCTGGCTGCCGCTGTCGGCCGCACTGGTCCTGCACCTGCTGGTCCGGGCGACCGGCAACAGCTGGCTCGCCCTCGGCTCGGCCGCCTGCCTCGTCCTGCCGGTCGCCGCGTTGCTGCTCCCGGCCCGCCTCGGTGACCTCGAGATCGCCCGCCGCTGCCCGCCGCGGGCCGCCGCCGGGCAAGGCGTCGAGGTCGTGCACATCATCTGCAATGCCGGCCTGCGGCCGAGCCCGCCACTGCACTGGACCGACCGGGTGGACGGATTGTCACCGGTCGTCCTGGCCGTCCCGGCCCTCGCGCCGGGGGCCACGGCATCGTTCACCGAGCACCGGACCGCGCAGCGACGGGGCGTGTACGGCGGGGCATCGGCGCAGCTCAACTCCGCCGCGCCGTACGGCCTGGTCCGGGTGCGCCGCGAGGTCGCCGGGGTGGCCCGGCTGATCGTGCACCCGGCCGCGGTCCCGGCGCGCAAGCTCGATCCGGTCGGGTCGGTCGGCGGCGCCACGCACAGCCGCCCGCTGGCCGGCGCCGGCACCGAGGTGCTCGGCCTGCGGCCGTGGCGCCCCGGCGACAGTGCCCGGTCGGTCTCGCCGCGGGCCACCGCCCGGCACGGCCGTCCCGTCGTGCTCGAACGCGAGCGCGACAGCGGCCGCTCGCTCATCGTCCTGACCGGGGCCGGCGGCGCCGGACCGGCCTGGGAGGCCGGGGTCGCGCAGGCCGCCGCGCTCGCGGTCGCGGCCACCCGCGCCGGCTCCACGCCCGTACTCCTCGGCGGTCCGACCGCGACCGGGCTCGGCGTGACGGGCGTGCTCGACTGGTTCGCCGGGGTCGACGCGGCCGGCCCCCTGCTCGCGAGCGAGCTGCTCGCCGCGGCCAGGGCAGCCGGGCCCGGCGGCACGGTGCTCCTGCTCACCGCCGATCGCGGGCAGGCCCGCCGCTTGCCCGGCGTACGGGTCGAGGTGCTCGGTGCCTGAGCCCCGCCGCTCCCTCATCCGCCGATCATGGAACCTGTGCGGCGAGGCTGAGCGTGCGGCGACGGCAGCAACTCCATGATCGGCGCGGAAAGGGGCGGCGCGGAAAGGGGCGGCGCGGGGCGGGCGGTCGTCGCCACGGGGGTGTCCGGGCAGCTCGCGGCCACCGTCGCCGGCGTGCTGCCCTGGCCGGCCCTGTGCCTGGCGGCGGCCGTGCTCGTCGGCGGGTCGCGGGCCGCACTGGCCGCTGACGCGCGCCAGGCCAGGCTGCTGCGCGCCGGGGCGAGTGGGCTGATCCTGCTGCTGGTCCTGCTCACCCCGCTCCGCGCGCTCGCCGGCGGCGGCCCCGGCGGTGCCCGCGACGCGCTCGGCCTGCTGCTGGTCGGCGTGGTGGCCGCCCAGGGGCTCACCTGGCGGACCGCCAGGGATCTGCGGGTCGGGCTGCTGGGGGCGATCGGACTGCTCGTGCTCGGGGCGTCGTACAGCCCCGATGTGCTCGTCGGGCTGCCGCTGCTGACCGGCTGGGCGGCCGCGCTGGTTGCCGGCGCGCGACTGCACCAGCTGCAGGTCGCGCCGGGCCCGCTCCGGCTCGGCCAGCTCGCGCCGCCGACCGCGCTCGCGATGGTGCTCGGGCTGGTGGCGTTCCTGCTGGTGCCCGCGCACGTCTCGGCGTCGCTGCGCGGTCGGCTGAGCCAGGCCATGATCGGCGCCTCCCCGCTCGGCGACGCCGTCCCCCGTAGCACGAGCAGCTATCGCGCGACCAGCCTCGACCTACGCTCACGGGGGGCGTTGTCGGACGCGCCGGTCGCCCGGGTGCCGGCGGCGTCACCGGCGCTGTGGCGGGCGACGACGTACGACCACTACGACGGCGTCACCTGGACGACCCCGCCGGGAAGGTCCGCCCTGGCAGGTCCGCCGTCCCCCCTGGCGCCGACCCGCACCGACGTGGTCAGCATCGCCACCGATGTCGGCGGGACGGTGTGGTCGCCGGGACCGGTGCAGGCGCTCGTGCCGGCCCGGCCCGGCGGCGTCGAGGTGGGCCAGCTGGGCGACGTCGTCACGACCGGGCGGGCCCAGCCCGGCTATCGGGTCACCAGCGCCGTGCAGGTCGTCGACCCGGGCCTGCTGCGTGGTGCGCGTGGCGCCGACGAGGACGACCGGCGCTGGCGCGAGCTGCCGCGAAGCCTGCCGGACCGGGTGACCCAGCTCGCCGGGCAGCTCACCGCTGGGGTCCCCAGCCGCTACGACGCCGTCCTCGCGGTCGAGGGATGGCTGCGCACGCACGCCACCTACCGCCTCGACTCGCCGGTGCCCGGCCCCGACGAGGACGCCGTCGATCACTTCCTGTTCACCGACCGGACCGGCTTCTGCGAACAGTTCGCGAGCGCCGAGGTCGTGCTGCTGCGCGCCGTCGGGATCCCGGCCCGCCTCGTCACCGGTCTCGCGTACGGCGTCCCGGACACCGCCGGCCGACGGCGCTACCGCCAGGCCGACCTGCACGCCTGGGTCGAGGTGGCCTACCCCGGCGTCGGGTGGTCGCCGTCCGACCCGACCGCGGGGGCGGTGCTCGCGGTCGGGGGCCGGTCCGGCGTGGGCCACGTCCCGCTGCGCCGCCGGCTCGCCGCCGCCGGGCGGTCCTCCCTGGTCGCGATCGCCGCCGTCCCCGGCGGCCGGCCCGCCCTCGCCGCCGGCCTGTTGCTGCTGACCGCCCTGGTCACGGTGTTCCTGGCCCGCCGACGCCTGCCCCGTCGTACGCCGGGGCAGCGGCCCGGGTCTGCGGCGGGCGCACCAGCTGGGCCGGCGCTCGCGGCCTTCCTGCGGCTCGACGCACGACTTGGCGCGCACGGCCGACGGCCGGCGGAGTCGATCGGCGAGCTGCGGGAGAGGCTCGGCGTCCAGGGAGCGGCCGCCGCGGCGCTCGGCGTCGTGGAGCAGGAGTGCTACGGACGGCTGCCACCACCGGCCGAACCCGCCGTCCGGGTGCTGGACGCCATGGTCACCGGCAGCGGTGCGCCCCGAGACCGTTGACGGCAGCCACCGTCGCGGCACCGAGATCGGTGTCGGTCTCGGCGTAGGCCGCGCCGACGCCGCGCAGCGTGACGGCGATCCGGGCCCGCTGAAGCTGTGGGGTGCGGCAGTCGGCCAGGCTCAACACCATCGCGAAGCGGCTGCCGCGACCGGCCGGCAACAGGACGGGCAGCCGGCTCACGCTGACGACGGCGAGCCCGTCGATCCCACGGACCGACAGCAGCGTGAGCGGCCGGGCCGAGGTGTTGGCGATCGGGACGACCGCGAGCACCGACCCCGGTCGGCGGGAGATCGACGTGTGCACCAGGTCCACCGCAAAGGCGTCGATCGGCGGCAGCAGGCCGCAGGCCCGCCGCGGCGTCGTGAACAGCGCCTCCCGGATCTGGCGGGCCGGGTCGGCCGCGTCCTGCGGACCGAGGCCGAGCGACGTCTCGTGGCTGCGGCCGTCCGAGGTCCGGACCGTGAGCAGCACGATCGCGGGTTCGGGCAGCCGGTCGACCGTCGCGCAATCGACGTGGCGGCGCAGCTCCAGCAGGGCGCTCGCACCCGCCCCGACGGGATCGGCCGGCAGCCTCGCGGTCCAACCCTCGACGTCGAGTCGCGCGGCCTCGAGCCGGACGGGTCGTGGTCCGGCGTTGACGAGCCTGAGGTCGACGAACGCGGCGCTGTCGAGGGTGCTGCTGCCGCCCGGGCCACCGATGCGGACCGCGACGACCGCGGCTGCGAGGGCGGCCCGACGTGCCGCGACCCGCGTGGCGTGGCGCGCGTCGAGAGTGTCCCGGCCGGCCGAGAGCGCAGCCACTGCGACGACCGACGTCACGACGGCGGCCCAGGTACGGCGGCCTGGACGCCAGGCTTTTTGGTCCGCCCGGTCGTCGGCAGGCGCGGCCCCGGCGCGGTGTGGCGCGGCCGGGTCGACGATCGTCACGGCCGGCCGGGGCGGGCCCACCCGATCGGTGTCCATCGGCTCAGGCGGGCCGGCGCAGCAGGTCGTGCTCGGCCAGCGAACCGGGGAGCACGAGGCCGAGGATCTCGGCCCGGGACAGCCCGGCGGCGTCGCCGAAGGTGGCCGCGAGCGCGTCCAGACAGCGCAGACCGGCATCGAGGACGCCACGCTTGCCGAGCCGGCTCGCCAGCCGGTCGACGTCCACGACCGGCTCGCCGGCCACGAGCGGACCGAGGTCGGTCGCGGCCGGGTCGTGCTCCGGGGCCTCGCGGAGGCACGCCGTGAGCAGCCAGCGGGCCCCCTTCGGGCCGCCCGGGACCGCCGCCAGCAGCTCGGCGACCTGCGCCCGCAACAGCTCCGGACCGTCGAGCGGATCGAGCTCGACCAGCAGCTGGGAGGTGCTGCAGACGAACGCCTCGATGAGGTCCGGCGGCTGCACGTCGGTCTCGAGCAGCTCACCGAGCAGGTCCAGGGCGAGCTCCCGGTCGAGGCCGCCGGCGAACGCGCTGCCGACCGCGTGGGCGGCCGGGACCACCGGGAGTTGCAGCCACGACCCCGGACCGGCCCCGGCCCGTGACCGGGCGAATCTGGCCAGCTGCAGGCAGGCCCGCAGCGTGCCGGCGGCCTGGATGGGTTCGACGCCCTCGCCCGGCCGCGGGTGGTCGACGAGCGAGACGGCCACCTGTTCGAGCGGCTCGGCCAACCTGGTGGTGCCACGACCGGCTGCGCCGGTGGCCAACGCCGCCAGGGCGACCGCGGTCGCCCGCAGCCAGCCGGCGCCCGGCGCGCCGGTCGCGGCGACCCGGTCGGCCAGGCCCGCCGCAGTCACGTCGTCGCGCTCGCCGGTGGCCGATGCGGCAGCGGCCAGATCGACCCAGAGCCCGGCCAGCCGGGCCAGGCCCTGGTCGCTCACCATGCTCACCCGCTGCAGCAGGTCCTCATCGGCGAGGCCCTCGCCGAAGGCGGCGCGCGCCAGCCGGGCGATCGCGGCGACCGCGGCCCGCACCGACTCGTCGTGGTCGGAGCCCGCGAGCACGACGTCGGCCGCGGTACGGGCGTCGTCGGCGGCCGGGTCGTCCGGGCGCAGTCGCGGCGGCAGTTCGGTGAGCAGCCGGAGCACCTCGGGCTCGAACGGACCGGTCTGCTCAAGCACGGTCGCGATGCCGGTCGGCCCCGCCGCACTGACCGCGGCGACCAGCGCGGTGCACAGGCGGCCGCCGAGCTCGGTCTGGAACTCCTCGGGTGCCATGTCGAGGGCCCGCAGCAGCCGGCCGGTGCCCTGCTCGGCGGTGAGATCACCCCGGTAGGTGGCGAGCACCGCGGCGGCGAGGGTCTGCGCGGGCGAGAGGTCGGCGGCGTGCTCGTGCGCGTCGTCGTGCAGCAGGACGTCGACGTCGTCGGCAAGCCAGGGGGTGAGCCGCCCGCGCAGGGCGTCGACGAGATCCGCGACCGGTAGCTGCAACTCGGCGGCCAGTCGCTCGCAGTCCACCGGCTCGGCCCAGAAGCCCTGCTCGGGCTCGGCGTCGACCACCCCGAGCAGCACCATCCGGCCGTCGTCGCCGGGCTGACCGGG
>JBKJOO010000161.1:0-21635 GCA_046595615.1 Mycobacteriales bacterium
GCTCGCCGCCATCGGCGCGGTCATCCTTGTGGTCCGCCGCCAGCCACGGCTAGCCAGACCGCCAGCCGTGGCTGGCGGCGGACCACAAGGATGACCGCGCCGATGGCGGCGAGCGCCTCGAACGTGGCCGGGTTACCGACCAGGGAAATGCCCTGCAGCAGCGACACGTAGCCGGCGTGCTGGAAGGCGAAGGCGTTGAGGTGGGTGTCCAGGCGGAGATCGAGCCGCTGCAACGGCCCCCAGTGGTCGACCACCAGGAGCAGCAGCAACGCGAACGGGATCGCGAGCAGCAGACCGGCCAGCACGGCGAGGGTGAGTCGCAGTCCACCCCGCGCGTCGGGGTCGAGGCGTGCGCGTTGTCGTTCACCTGCCGGCCTGGTCATGGTCATGTGGCAGTCGTCTCCCGGTGAGTGGGTCGCCAACCCAACGAACTCAAGCGTTGGCATCGTGAGCGCTCCGACCTGCACGTGCTCCCCCCTGCCGCGTCGGAGGCAGAAGGTTCGCACGGCGCCGGTTGGCTGGTCGTCCCCGGCCCTGCAGGAGCCCACCGAGCAGTAGCCTCGACCCCCGGACCGAAGGAGCGGCCATGCCGACGATGCGTGCCGCCCGCTACGACGCTGCGACCAAGGCACTCACCGTCGAGACGGTCCCGGTGTCCGAACCGGGGCCCGGCGAGGTCCTCGTGCGGGTCGAGGCCTGCGGCATCTGCCTGTCCGACGTGCACCTGATCGACGGGTCGCTGCCCGGCCCGCTGCCCGTCGTGACCCCCGGCCATGAGGCGGCCGGCGTCGTCGAGCGGCTGGGCGCCAACGTCAGCGGCTGGCAGCCGGGGCAGCGCGTCGTGCTCGGCGGCGGCCGTCCCTGCCTGGCCTGCGACAGCTGCCGGCGCGGTCAACTCGACGCCTGTCAGGCCTTTGAGATCATGGGTTTCAACTACGACGGCGCCTGGGCGCAATACGTCGTGGTGCCCGCCCTGGTGATGACTGAGGTTCCCGGGCAGATCCCGCTCGAGCAGGCGGCCGTGCTTGCGGACGCCGTCTCGACGCCGTACGCCGGGCTGATCGAGCGCGGCCAGTTGCGGGCCGGCGAGTCGGTCGGACTCTGGGGGATCGGCGGCCTCGGCGTGCACGCGGTGCAGCTCGCCCGGATGGTCGGTGCAGCCACGATCATCGCCGTCGACCCGCTGCCACGAGCGCGGGAGCGGGCCCTGGTGGCCGGCGCAGACGTCGCCCTTGACCCGACGAGCCAGGACATCCCGGCCGAGGTCATGCGGCTGACCGGTGGCAAGGGGCTGGACCTCGCCGTCGACCTGGTCGGAGCCAACGCGGTGCTGGCCCAAGGCGATGCCTGCCTCGGGCGGGGCGGCCGACTGCTCATGGTGGGGCTCTCGCTCGAGCCGATCGAACTCGGCCCCGGTGTCTTGTTCGGTGTGCTGTCGCACTCGCTGCTCGGCCACCTCGGCTACAGCAAGCACCACCTCGACGAGCTCGTCGACCTGGTGGCCGCCGGCCGGTTCGACCTCTCCCGCTCAGTCAGCGGGCTGCTGCCGCTCGAGGACGTCGTCGACGGCGTCCGCCGCCTCGCCGAGAAGCAGGGCGATCCGGTCCGCCTCGTCGTCCAGCCCTGGACCTGACGATCATCTCGCCCGACCGAAGGAGCGACCATGCCCACTCGAGACACCGCCTGGCCGGCCGGTACGCCGTGCTGGGTCGACTACAGCGCCCCGGACCTCGCGGCCGCGCAGGCGTTCTACGGTGACCTGCTCGGCTGGAGCTTCACCGACGGCAATCCGGAGTTCGGCGGCTATCTCACCTGCCTGCGCAAGGACCGCGCGGCCGCCGGGATGATGCCGCAGCTGGACCCGGCCCAGCCGGCCGGTTGGACGACGTACTTCGCCACCGAGGACGCAGCCGCCAGCGTCGGCCAGATCACCGGGGCCGGCGGGACCGTGATCGCGGCGCCGATGGACGTCGGCCCGCTCGGGCGGATGGCCATCGCGCTCGACCTCGAGGGCAACGCCTTCGGGTTGTGGCAGGCCGGTGAGCACACCGGCGCCAACATCTGCAACGAGCCCGGCTCGCTGGTGTGGAACGACGCCGCGGTCGACGACCCCGCCGCAGCCAGAGCCTTCTACGGCGCCGTCTTCGGATTCCGCTTCGACGAGATCGACGGGATGGGCGGCTACGCGACCTTTGCCACCGGCGATCGTCCCCTCGGCGGCCTGGGCGGCCTGCGACCCGGGTCCCACAAGGGCTGGACGGTGTGCTTCTCGATCGAGTCGGCGAACGACGCGGTCAGCGCGGTCGAGGGCAGTGGGGGCACCGTCGTGATGGCGGCGACGGATACGGCGTACGGCCGGTTCGCGGTGTTGCGGGATGTCTGGGGCGCGACGTTCTCAGTCATGCAGCAGGTGCCGGCCTGACGGCGTCCGGAACATCGGCACGCCTTACCGGGTCACCTGCACCGCTGCCTGGGCAGCTGCCACGACCCGGGCGCTGTCCGCCGCAGTCGTGACGGTGACCCGAAGTCCGTCGCCACTGAAGCAGCGGACGAGCACGCCGTGGCCTTCGAACACTGCGGCGAGCCGGTCGCTGTCGTCGCCGGCCGGTAGCCAGACGAAGTTGCCCTGCGACACCGGGACATCGTGGCCCAGCGCGCGCAGCGCCTCGCGCAGCGGCGCCCGCTCGGCGACGACCTGCTCGACGCGCGCCAGCAACTCGTCCTCGGCGTCGAGTGAGGCGAGGGCAGCAGCCTGGGCGGCGATCGACACGGCGAACGGCACGTGCACCTGGCGGAGTGCACCAGCCACCTGGGCCGACCCGGCGAGGGCGTAGCCGACCCGCAGGCCGGCCAGCCCATAGGCCTTGGAGAAGGTCCGCAGGACCACGACGTTTGGATGCGTCGACAGCAGCTGGGTGCCGTCGACGGCCAGCGGATCCCGGACGAACTCGGCGTAGGCCTCGTCGATGACGACCAGCACGTCGGTGGGCACAGCGTCCAGGAAGGTGCGAACCCCCGTTGCCGACAACGCCGGGCCGGTCGGGTTGTTGGGCGTGCAGAGCAGCACCAGCCGGGTGCGCTCGGTCACGGCAGCGGCCATCGCCGGCAGGTCCAACGCGAAGTCGCGCAGCGGCACCCGGACCTCGACAGCCCCGGCAACTGTGACGAAGGTCGGGTAGGCCTCGAACGATCGCCAGCCGTAGATGACCTCATCGCCTGCGTCGCAGGCGATCTGAACCAGTTCCTGGACCAGCGCGACGGATCCGCAGCCGACCGCGACCAGCGCGGGGTCCAAGTGGTGCTTGTCGGCGATCGCCTGCACCAGCCGCGTCGACATCGGGTCGGGGTAGCGGTGACCGTCCGCGAGGGCGGCGGCGACAGCCTCGATCACCGATGGCAGCGGTGGGAACGGGGTCTCGTTACTGGCGAGCCTGGCGAGCACCTGGCCGGCGGCCGGGCGACGGCCCGGCCGATAGCCAGCCAGGTCGCCGAGCAGTGGACGTAGCCGGGGTGTCGTCACCCTGGCGACGGTACCGCCGCGCGGCAGGTCCGGCAGGTGCCGGTGACCTCCAGCGTGTGCCCCACGATCTGGTAACCGTGCCGTGTGCCGACCGCCGCCACCCAGGCCTCCATGCCCGGCGCCTCGACCTCGACGGTGGCGCCGCACGACCCACACGACAGGTGGTGGTGGTGCCCGGTCGTAGCGCAGACCCGGTAGCCGGTTTCCCCGGACGGGTTGCGCGCCTCGTCGACCGCGCCTGCGTCGCGGAGGGCCTGGACGGCCCGGTAGACGCTGGTCAGGCCGACCGGCTCCCCCGCGCCACGCAGCCGGGCGTGCAGGTCCTGCGCCGACAGAAACGCCCGCTGACCCGCCAGGGCGGACAGCACCGCCCGCTGGACCCTGGTCACCCGATCGCCCCGATGACGACGTACATGAGGCCGGCGCCGGCGACGGTCATGGCGAGCGTGGCCTGGGAGGAGTGGTCGGCGTGCGCCTCCGGCAGGATGTCGCTCGCGCCGATGTAGAGCAGGAAACCGGCGAATGCGCCGAGGTAGAGCAGCAGCCCGGTGTCGGGCACGGTGAACAGCAGCGTCAGGGCGGCGCCCACGACCGGTGTGACGCAATCCAGCAGGAGCAGCAGCAGGGTCCGTCGCCGGTTGTTGCCGTGGGTGATCATGAGCGCCACGGTGTTGAGACCGTCGGCGAAGTCGTGACCGATCACTGCGATGGCCACGGCGACCCCGACGCCGTTGTTGACCTGGAAGGCCAGGCCGATCGCGATGCCGTCGGCCAGACTGTGGCCTGCAAGCGCGATCGCCGACGCGACGCCGACCGTCGGATGGTGATGACCGGCGTACTCCCCCTCGTGCGCACTGTGGATCAGCACTGACTTCTCGATCACGTGGAAGAGCAGAAAGCCCGCGACCAAGGCGATCATCGGCACCTTGAAGTCGGTGCCGGTCGTCTTGGCGAGGTCAACGACCTCGGGGAGTACGTCGAAGGCGACGACGCCGAGCAGCACCCCGGCGGTGAAGCCGAGGATCAGGTGCAGCCGGTCGCGGTTGTGCAGCGCGAACAGCCCGCCGAGCCCAGTCGACAGGAACGTGCTCAGCGCCAGGAGGATGACCATCCGACAATGGTAACCGTTTCCATTCTCCTCGCGCTAGCTGTTGGAGTCCACGCCGACCCAGACGGCCTTGACGTTGCAGAACTCCCGGATGCCGTGGGCCGACAACTCCCGGCCGTAGCCGGAGGTCTTCACGCCGCCGAAGGGCAACTCGGGATAGGACGCGGTCATCCCGTTGACGAAGACCGCCCCGGCCTCGACGTCGCGGATGAAGCGGTCCTGCTCGGCCTCGACATCGGTCCAGATGTTGCTGCCCAGCCCGAACTCGGTGTCGTTGGCCAGCTCGATCGCCTCATCGAGGTCCGCGACCCGGTGCAGCAGCGCAACGGGTCCGAAGACCTCCTCGCCCCACACCCGCATCTCCCGGGTCAGCCCGGTGAGCAGCGTGGCCGGGTAGAACCAGCCAGGGCCGTCCGGGCGGGCGCCGCCGACGACGACCCTGGCGCCCTTCGCGACCGCGTCCGCGACGAGCTCCTCGACGTCGGTCCGACCCTGCTCGGTGGCGAGCGGGCCGAGGTCGGTGTCGGCCAGCATCGGGTCACCGACGCGGAGTCCACCGAGCTGGTCGGCGAAGCGCCGCTCGAACTCCTCGGCGACATCGGCGTGCACGATGAAGCGCTTGGCGGCGATGCAGCTCTGGCCATTGTTCTGGCAGCGCGCGATGGTGGCGACCTCGGCGGCGCGCTGCAGGTCGGCCGACGGCATCACGACGAAGGGGTCACTGCCGCCGAGCTCGAGCACGGTGTGTTTGACCTCGTCCCCGGCGATCGCGGCCACCGCACTGCCGGCCGGCCCGCTGCCGGTCAGCGTCGCAGCGACGACCCGCGGATCGCGCAGCACCGCCTCGACCTGCCCGCTGCCGATCAGCAGGGTCTGGAACACGTCGGCCGGGAAGCCGCCCCGCTGGAACAACTCCTGCATCAGCATGGCGGTCTGCGGCACGTTGCTGGCGTGCTTGAGCAAGCCGACGTTGCCGGCCATCAGCGCCGGCGCGGCGAAGCGCATCGCCTGCCACAGCGGGAAATTCCATGGCATGACCGCCAGCACCGGGCCGATCGGCTGGTAGCGCGCATAGGCCCGCTTGGCCTTCACCGCGGCGCCGTCGACCGGCTCGTCGGCGAGCAGGCGCTCGGCGTGTTCCGCGTAGTAGCGGCAGCCCGCGGCGCACTTGGCGACCTCGGCCTTGGCCGACGTCAGCGTCTTGCCCATCTCGGTGGTCATCAGGGTGGCGATCGCGTCGACCTCGGCGTCGAGCAGGTCCGCGGTCGCCCGCAGCCAACCGGCCCGCTCGGCGTACGACGTCAGCCGGTAGCTGCGATAGGCGGTCTGTGCCCGCTCCAGGCGATCGGTGAGCTCGGCGTCGGTCAGCGCCTGGAAGGTCTTGAGCGTCTCGCCGGTGGCGGGGTTGACGGTCGCGATGGCCATGAGGTCCTCCAGAAACGTGGGTGCGTCGAGCCCTACCCAAGCATGGCGTACGCCGGGTCCGGAAGGCCGTCAGCGTTTGCGGACCGGCCGCGGGCCGAACAACTGCTCGGACCGGTCGGTTTCGGTGAGCCCGCCCCACACGCCGTACGGCTCCTGCATGGTGAGGGCGTGCTCGGCGCACTCCCGGCGCACGGGGCAGGCCCGGCACAGCGCGGTAGCGGCGGCCTCCCGCAGGCTGCGGGCCGGCTCGCGCTCGCCGGTGGGATGGAAGAACAGCTCGTCGCAGCCCCGGCAGCGAGCCGCCTGCTGCCAGTCCCAGCGCCAGGCCTGCGCGCCGGGTGGCTGTGCTGTCCCCAGCAGATCAGGCACGGACCGCTCCCATCTCCTACGTCCGGTAGAAGTTCTACGCCCGGTAGTATGCACGTCATGACCCGGCTCGGCGACCTCGAACGCGCCACCATGCAGGCGGTCTGGCTGATGCCCGGGCCGGTGACCGCACGACAGGTCGCCGAAGCACTCGCCGACCGCGCGCTGGCCTACACCACCGTGCTCACGGTCCTCACCCGCCTTGAGAAGAAGGGGTTGCTGGCCCGCGACAGCGCCGCCCGCGCGCACACCTACACCGCGGTCGGGTCCCGCGAGGACCACGTCGCGGTACTCCTCCAGCAGGCGCTCGGGCAGGCCGACGACCGGGAAGCCGCGCTGCAGCACTTCGCCCGCTCGGTCAGCCCGGCCGAAGCCGAGGCCCTGCGGCGCGCCCTCGACGGCCTGGGCTGACCCGTGCTGGCGGCAGCCGGGGTGCTGGCCGCGCTCTTGCTCGGCCTCGTCCTGCTCCTGCCCAACCGGGTCGCGGCGGCGCTCTGGCCGACCCGATCGCCGGTGCTGGGCCTGCTGCTCTGGCAGGCCGCCGGGCTCGCCGGCGGCCTGCTCTGCCTCGAGCTCATTGCCACGGTCGCGCTCGCCCCGCTCGGCGACACCCAGGCCCTGGCGGCCGCCCGCCTCGACGCCGGGCACGTCCCGCTGGGCTCCTGGCTCGCCGGCGCCGCCTGGCTGCTGCTGCTCACCCGGCTGCTCGGCGTGCTCGCCCTGTCGACGCTGCGCACCGTGTCGGCCCGCCGCCGCAACCGGCTGCTCGTCGACCTGGTGTCGAGCCGGCACCTGCTCCTGCGCGGCGCCGCCGTCGTCGACCACGACGTGCCGCTGGCCTACTGCCTGCCCGGGCTGCGACCCCGCCTGGTGCTCAGCCGCGGGGTGCTGTCCCGGCTGTCCTACGGCGAGGTGCAGGCCGTGCTGGCCCATGAGCAGGCGCACCTGGACCAACGGCACGACCTGGTCGTGCTGCCGTTCGTCGCCCTGGGAGCGACCTTCCCGAGGTTGTCTGCAGTCCGGACCGCGAGGGCCGAGGTCGCCCTGCTCGTCGAGTTGCTGGCCGACGACCGGGCGGCGCTGCAGCACGACCGCTGTCTGCTCGCCAGGGCGCTGGCCAAGCTCGGCAGCGGCGCCGCGCCGGCGGGGGCACTCGGCGCTGCCGGGCAGGACGTGCTGCTGCGCTCGCGCCGGTTGCTCGCGCCGCCCGACCCACTCCCGCGCCGCCAGTCGTTCGCCGTGGTCGCCCTCGCCATAATCATCGCGGCCAGCCCGCTGGTCGGCGTCGTCGTGCCGCTGCTGCTGCGCTGAGCCGTTGGCTCATGGGTGCAGGTCGTCCAGGCGGACACCGACCAACCTGGTGATCGACTCCAGGTGCTCGCGCAGCACGGGCGCGAGCTCGACCGGATCGGTCCAGGACATCACGAGACCACCAAGCACCCGCTGGCGGCCGGCGACCGGGAGGCAGGCAAACGCCAACACAGCCCGCCCGCGCGTGTGCGCCCTCGCGTGCAGGACAGCGGGCGCCTCGGACTGCTCCACCCAGACGGCGCGCTGCTCGCGCATCGCCCGGGCGATGTACAGGTCGGCGTCCAGGTCGAACGCCCGGTGCGCCTCGACGTAGCTCCTGGACCAACCGACCGAGGTCAGCAGGCGCACCCGACCATCGGTGCCGAGCGCCCCGAAGGCGCCGCCGTCCGCGCCGACCGAGCGGCAGGCCGCTTGCAGCGCCAGCTCCGCCACCTGCTGCGGATCGGCGGCAGCCGTGAGGGCGGCCTGCAACCGACGCAGCTCGTTCGAGAAGCTTTCGGCCAGCACGGCGGTGGTGACGACCGGGACCGGGCCCGAGCTGGGCAACGGCGCCGGCTCGCCGTACCGAAATCCCTGGCCGAAGACGACACCGAGATCGAGCAGGACCACTGCCTGGGATTCGGTCTCGACCCCCTCGGCGACCACCTGCAACCCCAGGACCGCGGCGAGGTCCACGACCGCACCGACGATGCCGCGGCTGACCGGGTCGCGGTCGACCTGCGAGACGAAGACCCGGTCGATCTTGACCGTGTCCGCCGGAAGTCGCTGCAGATAGGTCAGGCCCGCATAGCCGGTACCGAAGTCGTCGAGGGCAACGTGGACACCGAGGTCGCGCAGCCGCTGCACATCGGCGATGTCCTGGCTGGGGTCGAGCGGCCGGTCCTCGGTGATCTCGATCCAGAGCCGACCGGCCGGCAAGCCGGTGCGCTCCAGCACGCCCGCGACCCGCCGGGCGAGGTCGGGGCGGGACAGCTGCCGGGGCGAGACGTTGACCGTGACGAACGGCGCCGGTCCGCCGGCGGCGGGCCAGGTGGCGGCGTCGGCGCAGGCCCGGCCGAGCACCCACTGGGCGACGAGGCTGTCACTGTCGCTGTCCTCCAGGACATCCAGGAAGGTCTCGGGAAGCAGCAGGCCGCGGCTGGGGTGCTGCCAGCGCAGCAGGGCCTCGTAGCCCAGATGCACCCCGGTGCGCAGGTCGACGATGGGTTGGTAGAACAGGCGGAACTGCTCATCGGCTGCGGCGTCCAGCAGCTCGCGACGCAGCGAGAGTTGGGCCAGCGCGGCCGAGCGCATGTCGTTGTCGAAGACCTCCCAGCGGCCACGGCCGGCCGCCTTGGCCCGGTAGAGCGCCGCGTCGGCGTCGGCGAGCAGCCCGGACGACGTCGCGGTCGACGACGCCAAGGCGATGCCGATCGACAGCGACGTGCGGACCTCCTCACCACCGGCCTGGATCGGTTCGCGGACCGCGATCAGCAGGCGTTCAGCCACCGCGATCGCCTCGGCCGGCCCCGACAGGTCCTCGAGGACCAGCACGAACTCGTCACCGCCGAGACGTCCGGCGGTGTCGATCTCACGCAGGTGCTCGCCGAGCAGGCCGGCCAGCGCGATGAGCAGCTCGTCGCCGACGCCGTGCCCGAGCGAATCGTTGACCAGCTTGAAGCGGTCGACGTCGAGAAACAGCACGGCGACCACCCGGTTGTCGCGCCGGGCCCGGCCGAGCGCCTGGTCGAGCCGGTCGAGCAGCAGCTCGCGGTTGGCGAGCCCGGTCAGCGGATCGTGCAGCGCGCGGTGCCGCAGCTCGGCCTGCACCCGCTGCTGCTCGGCGAGACTGTCCTGCAGGTCGGAGTAGAGCCGCGCGTGGTCGATGGCGAGCGAGGCCTGGACGACGAAGACCTCGAGCAGGGCGTAGTCGTCCGGGTCGGGTCGCATCCCGTCCCACGGGAGGTCGACCGACAGCACGCCGAGCAGCGCACCGTCCCCGCCGTACAGCGGGGCGAATAGCGCGTCCAGCGGGTGCCAGGCGTCCGGCCGTGGGTCGATGGCGATGTCGGGGACGTAGAAGGACACGTCGCTGGCCACCTGGTCGCTGGTGCGACCGTCGAGGAACCGCAGCCGCCCACGCGGCTGCGAGACAGCGAGGGCCTGCTCCCAGGCGTCCGCCGACTGCACCTGCCCGACCAGCTCGTCGCGCACCTCGTCCGACCCGGCGACGGTGACGACTTCGAGGTCCCCCTCGACGGTCACCAGGTTGAGCACCGCAAGGCCGAAGCCGAGCCGGTCGACGACGGCCTGGGTGACCTGGGCGAGGGTCTGCCGCAGGTCCAGCGACGAACCGAGTCGGCTGGCGACGTCGCTGAGCAGGGCGGCGGTGTGCGCCGGGACACTCATCACCCCCGGCTCCACCTGTGCAGACTACCGACCGGGCTGCATCACGTCGTCAGCCAAGGACTGGGCCGCCGGCACGTCGCGCAGGCCGAACAGCGGACTGAAGATGACCCACAGCACCGCGAGCGACCCGCCGGTCGCCGCGACGTACAGCGTGGGGCGGATCCCGATGACCGTCGCGAGCGCGCCGCCGGCGAGCGCGCCGAGCGGCATCACCCCCCAGACGACGAAGCGGGTGGAGGCGTTCATCCGGCCGAGCAGGTGCCGGGGCGTGACCGCCTGCCGGTAGGACACCTGCGACACGTTGTAGATCACCGCCATGACGCTGGTGGCGAAGCCGGACACCGAGATGAGCAGCACCCCCCAGCCGGGGAACGCCGATGGCCCGGCGTACAGGAACGGGATGACGACGAGCTGGGACAGCCAGATGATCCGGGCGCTGCCGACGGCCCTGGTGATCCGCGCGCACAGCACCGCACCGACGAGCCCACCCAGCGCGGCGAGGGCGAAGACGGCGCCGATCACCCGAGGGCTCGCGTGCAGCACCCGCACCAGAAAGACGATCTCCAGCGAGCCCCACATCGAGTTGAAGAAGTTGCCGGTCGCGGTGCAACCGATGACCCGCTTGAGGATCGGATGGCACAGCACGAAGCCGAGCCCCTCGGCGATCTCGGTGCGCAGCCGGGTGCCGGGCGGGCGGCTGGCAGGGGCCGGCTCCGGATCGTGGATGGCTGCGGTCGACACCGTGGAGACGATGAAGCTGACGGCGTCGACCACGACCGCGTACGCCGCACCGACCGCGGCCACCAGCAGGCCCCCCAGACCCGGGCCGGCGAACTGCGCGAACGACTGGCTGGCGCCGATCTTGGCGTTGCCGTCGGTCAGCTGGTCGGTCTCGACCAGCACCGGCAGGTAGGACTGGTAGGCGACGTCGAAGAAGACGGTCAGCACACTGGTGGCGAGCGACACCGCGTAGAGCTGCCAGATCGTCAGGATCCCCAGGACCTGGGCCAGTGGCACGGTCGCGATGACCAGCGCCCGGAGCAGGTCGGCGCGGACCATCACCCGCTTCTTGCGCAACCGGTCGACGAGCGCGCCGGCCTGCAGCGCCACCAGCAGGAAGGCCGCACTGCTCGCCGCCGTCAGCAGGGCGATCTCGAAGGTCGTGGCGTGCAGCGTCAGCGCGGCGAGCAGCGGGATGGCGAGCATGGTGACCTGCGACCCGACCTCGCTGACGGCCTGACCGGTCCACAGCAGCATGAAGTCGCGGTGCCGCCACAGCGTCGGCGGTCGGGTGCCTGCGCGGCGTTGGTCTGTCAAGGTGCGTGGTCGCCGTCAGCCGGCGGTGTCGGCTGCCTTGGCGCAGGCCTTGAACCCGTAGGTGCGCATGAACGCCAGGTCCGCCCGGGTCGTCTTCGGGGGATTGCCGGCCAGGTTGAGCAGCGCGACGGAATTGTGCGTCGTGGTCGCGGCGTCGACCTTGGCGGCGTAGGCCTGACCGTCGCGCAACTGCTCCTGCAGCGGCCCGATCACCTTGGCCTGGAGTTGGGCGGCATCGGCCGCGGGCGGGGTGAGCGAGCCGACCGCGGTCGCGGTGCGGCTGGCGATGTCGACGAGGGCGTGCACGTAGGGCTGGAAGTCCGGCGCCCCGCCCGGGGCGGCAACGGCGTCGCGCTCCTTGATCGCCTTGGCGCAGATCGCCTCGGCCTTGGCCAGGTAGGCCTGCTTGGCACCGGCTCCCTTGCCACCACCGCAGCCGGCGAGCAATGCGGACAGCACCAGAAGCAGGACCAGGGGACGACGCACCGCCACTTCCTACCGCAGGCCGGGATCAGCCGGGACGGCGGCCGACCACCCAGCAGGCAACGGCCGCGGCGGCGGCGACGTTGAGCGAGTCGACCCCGGCGGCCATCGGGATCCGCACCTGCTGGTCGCTCGCTGCCAGGGCGGCCCCGGACAGGCCCGAGCCCTCGGCGCCCAGCAGCAGGGCGGCCCGCTCGTCGTCGTCGAGCCGAAGGTCCTCGAGCCGGGTCGCCGCGGGGTCGGGTGTGAGGGCCAGCAGCCGGAAGCCGGCGCCGGTGATCTGCGCCAACCCACCGGGCCAGCGGTCGGTGAAGGCGTACGGCACGGCGAAGACCTCACCCATGCTGACGCGTACGGCGCGCCGGTAGAGCGGGTCGCAGCAGGTCGGGCTGAGCAGCACCGCGTCCATCCCGAGGCCGGCGGCGCTCCGGAAGACCGCCCCGAGGTTGGTGTGGTTGTTGACGTCCTCGAGCACCACCACCCGGGTGGCTGCGGCGAGCACCTCCGGCGCGCTCGGCAGCGGCTTGCGGGCGAACGACGCCAGCGCCCCCCGGTGCACGTCGAAGCCGGTGACCGCCTGCAACACGTCGTACGACGCGCTGTAGGTCGGGCAGTCCAGCGACGCGAGCTCGGCCGGCAGTTCGCGGCCGTCGGCGATCAGCAACGAGCGCGGACGGTAGCCGGCCCGGGCGGCCCGTCGCATCACCAGCTCGCCCTCGGCCAGGAAGAAGCCCATCGCCGGCTCGTGCTTGGTACGCCGGACGACGTCGGTCAGTCCGACGTAGTCCGCAATGCGCGGGTCGGCCGGGTCGGTCACCGGCAGCCGGTCGGGGGCGGGCACTACGGTCGGGCGCGCTCGTACTGCTTGGGCCACGTCACGTCGGCCCCGAGCTCGGTGGCGGCGCGCAGCGGCCAGGAGGGGTCGCGCAGCAGCTCGCGGGCCAGGAAGACCGCGTCGGCCTGCCCGGCGACCAGGACGTCCTCGACCTGCTTGGCCTCGGTGAGCAGGCCCACCGCAGCGGTCGGTATCCCGGTCGCCCGGACGGCCTCGGCGAAGGGCACCTGGTAACCCGGACCGACGTCGATCTGCTGCTCGTGGTGCAGCCCCCCCGAGGAGCAGTCGATCAGGTCTATGCCGCGGGCGGCGAGCAACGGCGCCAGTGCGACGGAATCTCGGACCGACCAACCGCCGTCGGTCCAATCCGAGGCCGAGATGCGCACGAACAGCGGCTTGTCCTGCGGCCACACGGCCCGAACGGCGTCGGTCACCTCGAGCAGTAGCCGGACCCGGTTGTCGAAGGACCCGCCGTAACCGTCGGTGCGGGTGTTGGACAGCGGCGACATGAAGTTGTGCAGCAGATAGCCGTGGGCGGCATGCAGCTCGACCACGTCGAAGCCGGCCCGCTCGGCCCGCTCGGCGCCGGCCACGAAATCGCGCACGACGGTGGCGATGCCGGCCGCGTCGAGCGCGTCCGGTACGGCGTACCGGCCGAAGGCGATGGCCGACGGGGCCACGGCCCGCCAGCCCCCCTCGTGCTCCGGGACGGAGCCCGAGCCCTCGCCGAACGGGCGGTAGGTGCTGGCCTTGCGACCGGCGTGCGCCAGCTGCACCCCGGCGAGGGCGTCCTGGGCGTGCACGAACGCGACGATCCGTGTCCAGGCCTCGGTCTGCGCGTCGTTCCAGATGCCGGCGTCCTGCGGGCTGATCCGGCCCTCGGGGCTGACGGCCGCGGCCTCGGTCATGACGAGCCCGGCCCCGCCGACGGCCCGGGCACCGAGATGCACCAGATGCCAGTCGTTCGGCAGGCCGTCAACCGCGGAGTACTGACACATCGGGCTCGTCCAAGCGCGGTTCTTGAACGTCGTGCCACGCAGGGTCAGGGGCTCAAAGAGGCGGGTCACGCCGGTGTCAACCGCGACGCCGGCGGCGGATGTTCCGCCGGTACGCTTTGCGTGTCCACGCAGCGCGAGCACGGAGGCACCGATGTCCGACGGCGGTCACAACGTCAAGACCAGCTCTTGGGCGGTCGTCCTGCTCATCGTGGTCGCGGTGATCCTGCTCGGCGTCGCGCTGGTCGCGCAGTCGCTGCTGCTCGCCATCATCGGCGGGGCGTTCCTGCTCGTCGGGGTCGTCCTCGGCGGCGTGACGCACATCATGGACGACGCGTACTGATGTGCCGGAGCATCAAGACCCTGCGCCCGCCGTACGCCGAGACGGTGACCGACGCCGACGTCCGGGCGGCGGCGCTGCAGTTCGTCCGAAAGGTGGCCGGCATGCGCAGTCCGGCGGCGCACAACGCGGAGGCGTTCGAGGTCGCCGTTGACGACGTGGCACGCAGCACGCAGGCGCTGCTCGACGCGCTCGTGGTGCGCGGGGCGCCGCGCGGCTGAGGCCGGTGGCGCGGCCCCGACGGTGCCAGGGGGCGCGCGCCCCCCTTGCCCGGTGATCCACGGAAGCCTGGGCACCTCCGCAAAGATCATCCGGGTGCCCGACCTTCCGTGGATCATGGAAGGGGGGGCCTGGGCGTCCCCTCGACGCGACGACCACAACTGCAGGCAAGCGGGGTCGGTTCGACCAAGGGGCCCGCCTGGCGGCCCCCCACGAGGCCCCGGTCAACGCCCCATTGCTGCTGTTGTGGTCGTGCGCGTCGGAAGCGCCGCACGTTCACAGTGGATGATGGAAGGGGTGGGGCAGGGTGCACCGGGCCGAAGGCTCGGGCCGGGCTCGCCCCGCGGGCTCGGCGGGTCCGGTCGGCTCGGCCGACGCGCGCCGCGGGCTCAGCGGGCTCGCGCCCCAGCCTCGGCGGCCGCCACTTCCCCCACGGCCGTGGCCCCTGCTGCCATGCAATGCCGGCTTCAAACTCGTCGTACGACGGGAGAAGTGGAACCCCAGGCTCCACGGCCCGCTTGCGCCAACAACCGCGGCGGCTCGGGCCCGTCCGCAACGATCATCGGGGGGGGGTCACAGTGGATCATAGGTGTCGGGGCGACGGCCCATTCGAAGGCCCGTAAACCCGTCGACCCGCAACCGGTCCGCTGGTAGGACGTGCGGGTGTCCCTGATCATCACGCCGGCCAACAGCGTCGCTGACCTCGAGCGCTTCCACTCGGTGCTGGCCAGGAGCTTCGATGCCGACCACGAGGACCTGCCGGCGGATCCCGTCGAGGAGCTCGCGGTCGACCTGGCCGGTCTGCACGCCGACGAGCAGATCCTGATGTGGGTGGGGGAGCTGGCGGGGCGAGCCGTGGCGGCCGGCCGGTTGTCCCTACCGGTCAAGGACAACACCTCGACGGCGATGCTCGAGGTGCATGTTCACCCCGATGACCGGCGCGCCGGCCATGGGCTCGCGATGGCCCGGCACGGCCTGGAGCTGGCGGCGTCGCAGCAACGGCAGACCGTCCTGTCCGAGGTCTGCTCCCCGCTGGCAGCGGCCGAGGGTGCGCCGTCGGCGTTCGCCCGGCGACTCGGCCTGCGACCTGTGCTCGAAGAGGTACGACGGGTGCTCGACCTGACCGCGCTCGACGCCGCGCACGTCGAGGCGTCCCGGCGTGCGGCGGCCGCTGTGGCGACGGACTACGAGGTGGTCCAGTGGGTCGACGCAGCGCCGCACGCGCTGTGCGACGACCTGGCCCGGCTCGTCCAGCTGATGTCGACCGACCCGCCGAAGGGCGAGATGACCTGGCAGCCGGAGGTTTGGGACACGGACCGCTGGCGGGTGACCGAGGAACGGGTCCGGGCCAAGCAGTGCATCCGGCTCAGCAGCACCGTCGTGCACCGGCCGACCGGTCGGGCCGTCGGCTACTCCGACATCGCGGCGAGCCGGCTACAACCCGAGATCGCCTACCAGTGGGCCACTATCGTGGAGTCTGGGCACCGCGGCCACCGGCTCGGCATGCTGCTCAAAGCCGCCAACCTGCAGCTGCTGCTGCGTGAGCTCCCAACCGCGCGGACGCTCAACACCTGGAACGCGGCGGTGAACAGCCAGATGATCTCGATCAACGATGCGCTCGGGTTCCGGCCCGTGGAGCGCTGGACCGAGTGGCAGCTGGACGGATCAACCGACTGATCGTTCGCGGGCCCAGCGACGGACGGTCTCGATCCGGTCCTGGAGCTGCTGGGCGCTCGCCTGCGGCCCGGGGGGCCCGCCGCAGGCCGACCGCAACTCGTTGTGGACGACGCCGTGCGGCGTGCCGGTGCGGTGGTGCCAGGCGCCGACCAGGCCGTTGAGCTCCTTGCGGAGCCCCGACAGCAGCTGGTGGGTGGTCGCGACAACGACGGGCGCCGGGACGACCGGGGCCTGCCGGGCCCGCTGCTCCTGGGAACGCTGCTCCTGGGAACGCAGCTGCTTGGCCTGGTGCTGCTGCAGCAGGACCGCCACCTGTTCGGGGGCGAGTAGGCCTGGTAAGCCGAGGAAGTCCTGCTCGTCGTCGGAGCCGACGGCCGCCCCGGTGCCGTACTCGCCGCCGTCGTAGATCACCCGGTCGAGTTGGGCAGAGGCCTGCAGAGCGGTGAACGCCGGCTCGTCCTCGCCCTCGTCCTGGGTGCGGTTGGCGGCGGCGAGCACCTCGTCGGCGAGGAACTGCTCCTGCGCCGGGCCGTCCAGGGCGTGATCGCGCTCGGCCTCCAGCTGGGCGGCGAGCAGCAGCAGCGCGGGTACCGACGGCAGGAACACCGACGCGGTCTCGCCTGGCGCCCGGCCGCGCACGAACCGCCCGACGGCCTGGGCGAAGAACAGCGGGGTCTGCACCGAGGTGGCGTAGACCCCGACGGCGAGTCGCGGGATGTCGACGCCCTCGGAGACCATCCGGACCGCGACGAGCCACCGCTCCCCCGACGCCTCGAACGCGCCGATCTTGGCGCTCGCCGTGGGGTCGTCGCTGAGCACCACGACGGGCGCCCGGCCGGTGATGCCGAGCAGCAGCTCGGCGTACAGCTTGGCGCTCTTGTGATCGGTGGCGATCACCATGCCGCCCGCGTCGGGCATGCCGCGACGTACCTCGGTGAGGCGCCGGTCGGCGGCGGCGAGGACCGCGGGCATCCAGTCGCCGTGCGGATCGAGCGCGGTGCGCCAGGCGGCAGCGGTCTGCTCGACGGTCAGCGGCGCGCCGAGGGTCGCGCTGATCTCCTCGCCGGCGCGGGTGCGCCAGGTCGCGGTGCCGCTGTAGGCCAGGAACAGCACCGGCCGTACGACGCCGTCGCGCAGCGCATCGGCGTAGCCGTAGGCGTGATCGGAGCCACTGCGGGTGATCCCGTCGGTGCCACGTTCGTAGCGGACGAACGGGATGGGGTTGGTGTCGCTGCGAAAGGGCGTGCCGGTCAGGCACAGTCGTCGGGTCGCCGGGTCGAAAGCCTCTTTGACCGCATCGCCCCAGGACAGTGCATCGCCGGCGTGGTGCACCTCGTCCAGGATGACCAGGGTGCGCGTCCCGGCGGTCCGCTGGCGGTGCATGAGCGGCCGGGCGGCGACGCCGGCGTAGGTCAGCGCGACCCCGTGGTAGTCCGAACTGGTGGCTCCCACGGCGTTGCTGAAGTCGGGGTCGAGGTGGATGCCGACCTTCGCGGCCGCGATCGCCCACTGCGTCTTGAGGTGCTCGGTGGGTGCGACGACGGTGACCGCCTGGATCTCCCGGTCGGCCAGCAGTTGCCCGGCGATCCGCAGTGCGAAGGTGGTTTTGCCCGCTCCCGGTGTCGCGACGGCGAGGAAATCCCGAGGCTGGCGGCGGAGGTAGCTGTTGATCGCGGAGCGTTGCCAGGCCCGGAGCGGGACAGTGGCGACGGGCAGGCTGAGCGGGGCGGTCAAAGAGGTCGCTCTCTCGGTCGTGCGCGGGCTGGTCCACGAGACTAGGCGAGCCGTGGGTGGGCAGCGGGAAGGCTCGCCGGACTGGCAGCCCCGGTCGGATCGGACGAAGACCAGAAACAGGTTCGGGAGTGTGATCGTCTCCTGACGGGGCATCTGCTGACCGCACCAGTCGGTGCGATCCAACGACAAGCAACGGAGCTCACCGTGGTCGTCCTCGGACTCATCCTGCTCATCATCGGGCTCGTCGCCTCGATCCCGATCCTCGTCACGATCGGCGCGATCTTGCTGATCGTCGGGCTGATCCTGAACTTCGTCCCGATCGGCGGGACGCGGCGCCGGTACTACTGACCGCCCTGCACGCCCCGAGGAGCGGCTCCCGGTCAGGGGGCCGCTCCTTGCATGTCAGGTACCGGGTTCGGTCACGAAGTCGATGAGCCGCTCGACGCTCTGCAGGAGCGGCACCTCCAGCTCGGCGTAGCTGTCCACCGCGGCCAGCACCCGCTGCCAGCCCTGCCAGGGTTGGCCCCAGCCGAGCGCCGCACAGACCCCCTGCTTCCAACCGACTCCGCGGGGAACGACCGGCCAGGCCGCGATCCCGACGGCGGCCGGCTTCACCGCCTGCCACACATCGACGTAGGGGTGACCGGTGACCAGGACATGCGGGTTCGTGACGCCGGCAACGATGCGGCTCTCCTTGCTCCCGGTCACCAGATGATCGACGAGGATGCCCAAGCGGCGCGCACCCGTTGGGGCGAATGTGCCTACCAGGCCGGCCAGATCGTCGATCCCGTCGAGCGGCTCGACCACGACGCCCTCGACCCGCAGGTCGTGACCCCACACCCGCTCGACGAGCTCCGCGTCGTGCTTGCCCTCGACCCAGATCCGACTGCCCCTGGCCACCCGGGCGGTCAGCCCCGGCACGGCC
This sequence comes from Mycobacteriales bacterium, assembly GCA_046595615.1. GTDB lineage: Bacteria > Actinomycetota > Actinomycetes > Mycobacteriales > SCTD01 > JAYSQK01. The sequence goes on from JBKJOO010000161.1 coordinate 18,644, forward strand.
ACCGACCCCGAGGCCGTACGACGGGACCCGGCCGGGACCGCCCCCGTCGGCCTGGCCAGGGTCACCGGGGCGCCGTCGAGCAGGAACACACCGAGTGGGAACACCCGCACCTTGCCGCGGCTGTCTTCCAGGCTGACCCGCTCCTTGTCGCACTCGACCACCGCGCCGCACCAGCCGGTCAGCACTTCCTCGACCACCAGACCCGGGTCCGCGGGGACCACCGGCGGCGGCACCCGTTTGGGTTTGGCGAGATCGATCCCGTCGTAGCTGCGCACCCCGCGACGCTAGGCGCTGTCGAGTCGAGAGCGGCGCAACGACACGGGCTAGCGTCCGGGCATGACGAGCGCACCCCGGTCGGCTGAGCACGCCCGGCTGGCCGAGGCCGACGCCGGCCGGCAACCCTGGCGGCTCTGGGGGCCCTACGTCGCCGAGCGCGCCTGGGGCACCGTCCGCGAGGACTACTCCGCCGGCGGTGACGCCTGGGGCTCGCTGACCCACGAGGACGCGCGCAGTACGGCGTACCGGTGGAACGAGGACGGACTGGCCGGGATCTGCGACGAGCAGCAGCGGCTGTGCCTGACCTGGGCCTTCTGGAACGGCGTCGACCCGGTGCTCAAGGAGCGCATCTTCGGGCTGACCAATGGCGAGGGGAATCACGGCGAGGACGCCAAGGAGGAGTGGTTCTACGTCGACGCCACCCCCACCTCGTCCTACCTGTCGTGGCGGTACCGCTACCCCACCACCCCCTTCCCGTACGCCGAACTGCGGGTCCCCCGGTCCCGCGACGAACCCGAGCTGGAGCTGGCCGACACCGGCGCACTGGACGGCTGCTGGGAGCTCGGGCTCGAGGTCGCCAAGGACGGCCCCGAGTCGATGGTCTTGCGTCTGTCGGCGACCAACACCAGCGACGTGGAGCAGGTGCTGCACGTGCTGCCGACGCTGGTCTTCCGCAATACCTGGACCTGGCATCCCGATCGCCCGGTGCCCCAGATCAGTTGGCGGGAAGGACTTCTCGCTGCACATCCGACGCTCGGGGAGATGGTCCTGAGCGGCCCGGGTGAGCCGCTGTTCTGCAGCAACGAGACCAACACCCTGCTGCGTTACGGCACCGCCGGCCCGGCGTACCCCAAGGACGGCATCGGCGACCACGTCGTGCGCGGTGCCCCGTCGGTGGACCCGGCGCGGACCGGCACGAAGGCGGCCCTGCACGAAGTCTTGCGGGCCGGGCCGGGTGAGACGGCGACGATGGTGGTGCGGCTGGCCCGGCCGGGGGTCGACGCCTCGTTGTCCCTGCTCGAGACCCGGCGCGCCGAGGCCGATGAGTTCTACGCCGCCCTCGGCGACGTCCCCGCCGCCCGCGCGCCGGTGCTGCGACAGGCGCTGGCCGGGATGCTGTGGGGAAAATGCTTCTACCGCTACGACGTGAACCGCTGGCTGGACGGCGATGTGGGCCAACCGGCACCCCCGGCGGCGCGACGCTCGGGCCGCAACGCCGGCTGGCGGCACGTCGACTGCCGGGACGTGATGAGCATGCCGGACCCCTGGGAGTACCCCTGGTTCGCCTCGTGGGACCTTGCGTTCCACGCCGTCGCCCTCGCCCACGTCGACCCGGAATTCGCGAAGGCCCAGCTGCTGCTGCTGTGCCGGGAGTGGTTCATGCACCCGAACGGTCAGCTGCCGGCGTACGAGTGGGACTTCGGCGACGTCAACCCGCCGGTGCATGCATGGGCCGCGCTCGAGGTGTTCCACCTCTCCGGCGGCAACGATCACGACTTCCTCGAGCGGGTGTTCCACAAACTGCTGCTCAACTTCACCTGGTGGGTGAACCGCCAAGACGATGAGGGCGACGACCTATTTGCCGGGGGGTTCCTCGGTCTTGACAACGTCGGGCCGTTCGACCGTAGCCACGCCCCGGCCTGGATCGGGCATCTCGAACAGGCCGACGGCACGGCCTGGATGGCGATGTACTGCCTGGACCTGCTCGAGATCGCGCTGGTGCTGGCCCGGGACGACCGCACCTACGAAGACGTCGCCACCAAGTTCTTCGAGCACTTCACCCGGATCGCCACCGCGATCGTGCGGCTCGGCCTGTGGGACGAACAGGACGGCTTCGTCTACGACCAGTTGCACGCCCCCGACGGCAGCCGCCGGCCGATGCGGGTGCGCAGCGTCGTCGGGCTCATCGTGCTCGCTGCCCTCCGGGTGGTTGACCACGCGACACTTGCTGCCCTGCCGGACTTCTCGGCCCGGCTGCACCGCTTTCTTCAGGTCCGGCCGGAGTACGCCGCGGTCGCCGGCGAAGCGTGTCTGGACCCTGGCGCGCCGCACGACCATGTGCTGTCGGTGCTGACCGAACCTCAGGTGGCCCGCGTGCTGGCAGCGGTCTTCGACAGCGCCGAGTTCCTGTCACCGCACGGCCTGCGCTCGCTGTCACGCCGGCACCTCGACGCGCCGTACGACGCGGGCGTAGGCCTGCCGCCAGTCGGCTACGAGCCGGGGCCGTCCCGGTCAGGGCTGTTCGGCGGCAACAGCAACTGGCGCGGGCCGGTGTGGATGCCGGTCAACGTGCTGCTCATCGGTGCACTGCGGCGCACCGCTGTCGCGCACCCCTCTCTGGTCGTCGGCGAGCGGCCACTCGCCGAGGCGACCCGCGACCTCGCCGACCGGCTGGTGTCGTTGTGGCTGCCAGGACCCGATGGGCGGCGGCCCGCCGGGAATTGGCCGGCCGGGCTGCTGCAGTTCTCGGAGTACTTCCACGGCGACACCGGCGAGGGGCTCGGGGCCTCGCACCAGACGGGGTGGACGGGGCTGGTGGCCGACCTCATCCTGCGTCCCGAGGGGTAAGAGCGCGCGCCGCGCCGGGCGCTCGGCTCGGCGGTCAGCGGGCGCGCTCGGCTCGGCGGTCAGCGGCTGACGAGCTCAGAACGGGCTTGCGCCACCTGCAGCGCCGTCGGTGGACCGGTGGTCTGCGCCGTCCCGACCACCTGCTGGG
>JBKJOO010000066.1:0-10585 GCA_046595615.1 Mycobacteriales bacterium
CGTCGAAGTGCCTGGAGAACCGCCCCGGGTCGATCGTGGCGGAGGTGATGACGACCTTGAGGTCCGGCCGCTGCGGGAGCAGCTGCTTGAGATAGCCGAGCAGGAAGTCGATCGTCAAGCTGCGCTCGTGCGCCTCGTCGAGCACGATCGTGTCGTAGGCCCAGAGCATCCGGTCTCGGCTGATCTCGGCCAGCAAGATGCCGTCGGTCATCACCTTGACGAGGGTCTGCGGTGAGGTCTGGTCGTGGAAGCGCACGGTGTAACCGACGACGTCCCCCAGCTCGGTGCCGAGCTCCTCGGCGATCCGCTCGGCGACCGCCCGGGCGGCGATCCGGCGCGGCTGGGTGTGCCCGATCAGGCCGGTGACGCCTCGGCCGAGCTCCAGCAGGATCTTGGGCAGCTGGGTGGTCTTGCCTGAGCCGGTCTCGCCGGCCAGCACGATGACCTGGTGCTCGGCGATCGCCGCGGCGATGTCGCCTTTGACCTGGCTCACCGGCAGCTGCTCGGGGTAACGGATCGGCGGCACCGAGGCGCGCCGGGCGGTGACCGCGTCCTCGGCCGCGGTGAGGTCCCTGGTCAGCCGGCCGGCGTCGCCCCTGCCCCGGCGTACGTCGTCGAGGCGGCGGGTCAGCCGGCGGCGGTCCCGCGGCCCGAGCTCGTCGAGCCGCTGCCGCAGCTCCTCCTCGGTGATCGCGTCCATACCGGTCACCAGAATAGGCGCCACTCGTATGGTTGGCCGGTGGACCTCGATGACGCACGGAGCTACCTGGCCGAGCACTCCCATGCCGTCATGGTGACCCGACGAGCCGACGGCGGCCTGCAGAGCTCGCCGGTGGCGGTGACCGTCGACGGCGAGGGACGGGCGATCGTGTCGACCCGCACGGGCTCGGCCAAGGAACGCAACCTGTGCCGCGACCCGCGAGCGGTGCTGTGCGTCTTCCCGGACGGCTTCTACGGGCCCTGGGTGCACGTCGAGGGCGCCGCCGAAGTGGTCCGGCTGCCGGCCGCGCTGCCCTTGCTGGAGGACTACTACCGCCGGGTGGCCGGCGAGCACCCCGACTGGGAGGACTACCGCCGGGCGATGCGCGCCGAGGAGCGGGTGCTCGTGCGGATCGCCCTGGACCACGCCGCGGGCGTCACCGGCTAGATGCCGGCCGCCACGACGTCGAGTGTGCGGGCGATCGCCCGCTCCCGCTCGGCCGGGGGCAGTGTCCGGAGGGGGCCATCGGTCAGCAGCAATGCCAGGCCATGGACGGCCGACCACGCCGCGACCTCGGTGCGCGGACGCCGAGCCCTCGGCAACCGCCCGACCGTCACCAGCTGGTCGAGGCACCCGGTGAGCAGCGCCGCCGCGCCGCCGAGGTGGGCGACCTTGTGGTCGCGCAGGCAGACCAGCTCGAACAACCCCGGTTCGGCCAGGGCGAAGTCGATGTAGGCCCGACCGGTCGCCCGGAACCGGCGCATTGCCAGCACGACCGGGTCGCGACTGCCAGGGACGGCGTCGAGCCCGGCCTGCATCCGATCTGCGAGCTCGGCCCGAGCCGCCTCCCCCACGGCGTCGAGCACGTCGTCGTGGCCACCCGCGAAGTGCCGGTAGGCCGCGGCCGGTGAGACGCCCACACTGCGGGCCAGCTTCGTCAGGACGACCGCGCCGACGCCGCCGCCCCTGGCCAGCTCGACACCGCCGAGCACGAGGGCGTTGCGCAGGTCACCATGGTGGTAACTGTCCCGAGTCACCTGCGCATCCTCGCACGTAGGTGTTGACACTGTTCACATTCATTGGCATGTTTTGTGCATTCACATTGTCGGAGGCCTGATGGACGTCGCGTCCTGGCACGTGCTCGAACTCAACACGCCGGCTCGCAGCTGTCCCTGGCTGCCGGGCGACGCCCGCTTCGTCCAGGCCGGGGCCAGCGGTGCGGGGCGGGCCGAGATGCCCACCGGGGACGGCCGGTGGTGGTCGGTCCTGGCCCGTTGGGACAGCCATGCCGCAGCCGATGCCGCCGAGGACGCCTTCGGCACCTCGCTCGGGAACGCCTGGCACGTCCGGCTCGAACCGCAGTCCTATCGCGGCGACGCGGTGCTCGCCGGTGGCCTGACGCCGTTCGACGACCTGCCAGGGGCCGGTCGGGTCAGCGGTCCGGCGGCGGTCGTCGCCTTCGCCGGGCTCGGTCCCGACCCGGCCAAAAGCAACGAGTTCCTGGAGCGCTTCCAGGTGTTGGCCGACGACGTCGAGCGGGCGCCGGGCAATCTCGCTTCGGCGATCCTGGCTCCGACACGCGGCCCGGTGCTGACCTTCTCGGCCTGGGACACCCTCCGCTCGGCGATCACCTGGGCCTACCACCAGCCCGTGCACGCCGAGACCGTCGCCCGGCAGGAGCAGGCGCAGATCATCGAGACCTCGGGCTTCCTGCGCTGCGCCGTCGTCGGTAGCACCGGCACGTTGCGGGGCCGCAACCCGCTGTCAGCCGTGGCCGCCGCGTGAGCCGGGCCGCCGCCGTCGCGGCGTACGGGCAGGCCTGGCGCGAGCGGGACGAGGACGCCCGACTGGCGCTGCTGGAACAGGTGTGGGCCGACGACGGCGTCTACTGCGACCCGCAGGTGCTGCTGTTGGACCGCGAGGCGCTCGCCCGGCACATCGGCGCCTTCCGGGCCAGCGCCCCCGACTGGGACATCGTGATCACCAGCGAGCCACTGGAGCACCATGACGCGGCCCATTTCCGGTGGTCGATCCGGGACGGCTCCGGCGCCGACGTCATCACCGGCCTCGACGTCGCGGTCTTCGACGAACGCGGGCGGATCACCCGGCTGACCGGCTTCTTCACCGGTTGAGGTAGACCTGCCGGGTGGTCAAACGCAGCGCCGGGCTCCTCGTCTGGCGCCGCAGCCCGGACGGGATCGAGGTGCTGCTCGGCCACCCCGGCGGCCCGTTGTTCGCCAGCAAGGACACCTGGACCATCCCCAAGGGTGAGTACGACGAGCCCGAGGAACCCCTTGCGGCCGCGCGCCGCGAGTTCGCCGAGGAGCTTGGCCTGCCCGCGCCGCCCGGTCCGGTCGTTGCCCTCGGCGAGGTCAAGCAGCGGGGCGGCAAGCTGGTCACCATCTGGGCGGTCGAGGGTGACCTCGACGCGACGCTCGCCCGCTCGAATCTGTTCTCGATGCAGTGGCCGCCGAGATCCGGCCGGTGGCAGGAGTTCCCCGAGCTGGACCGGGCACAGTGGTTCGCGCTCGACGACGCGCCGGTCTTCCCCGCGCAGACCGCCTTCCTGGAGCGCCTGCGCGAGCTGCTGGCCTGACGGCCCGAGTCAGGCCAGCGCGACCGTCACCGCGTGGATCGCGAGCCCGGCGAGGGCGCCGACGACCGTGCCGTTGATCCGGATGAACTGCAGGTCGCGCCCGACCGCCACCTCGATCCGCTCGGCGGCATCCTTGCCCTCCCAGCCGGCGACGGTGCGCTGGATGAGCGAGACCACCGTGCCGCCGTAGTGCTCGACCAGATAGCGGGCCGACTGCTCCAGCAGCACCTCGATCCGGGCCTCGAACGCCGGGTCCTGCAGCGCCTTGTCGCCGACGTCGCGGACCAGCAGTGCGAGCCGCTGTTGCAGGCCGCCCTCGGCGTCGGCAAGCGAGAGCCGGGTCGAGGCAAGCAGATCGCTCACCACCGCATGCACAAGCCCCTGCACATAGGGGTCCTCGAGCAACCGGCGCAGGGTCCCGTCGACCCGGCCGGCGACGCCGACGTCGGTCTGCAGCTCGGTCGCGATCGAGACGAGCAGCCCGTCGAGCCAGCCACGCAGCGGGTGGGCGTCGTCGGCCTCGACCTGTGCCAGCAGCACCAGCGCCTCGTCCAGGGCCTTGCTGCTGCGCCGGTCGGTCGCGACGAGCCAGCCCAGGATGCCCTGGCCTTCCAGGAAATGCTTCACCTGCGGGCGGAGCTCGTCGCGGTGGTCGGTGAGGTAGACCCGGGCGCTGCGCACCAGCAGATCGACCAGCGGCCGCTGCCCCCGACCCTCGACCGCGCGCATCAGGAAACGGCCGAGCACCGGCGTGTAGGACCGCCGGTCGAGATCGCGCCGGGCCAGCTCCAGGACGTACGCCGAGACATGGTGCTCGTCGAGCGCCCCGAGCACCGCCGACAGGGCGCCGGCCAGCTCGCGGCTGAGCAGGTCGGCGGTCTCGGGATCGGCCAGTCGGCCGGCGAGACGGTGCACGAGGCGCGCCTCGGCCAATTGCGCGGTCACCAACTCGGCGGTCAGGAAGTGGCCGGTGACGAACTCGCCGAGCTTGGTGCCGAGCTCATCCTTCTTGCGCGGGATCAGCGCCGTGTGCGGGATCGGCAGACCGAGCGGATGCCGGAACAGGGCGGTCACCGCGAACCAGTCGGCGAGGCCACCCACCATGGCCGCCTCGGCGCCGGCCCGGACGAAGCCGAGGACCCCCCGGTCGGCCCCGAGCAGCACCATCGCCAGGTAGAGCCCAGCGGCCGCCGCGAGCGCCCCGGTCGCGGCCCGCTTCATCCGCAGCAGCCGGCGCCGGGCCTGCGGGTCGCCGGGATCGGGGGCGAGTGCCTGCCGCAGACCCGCGAGGTCCCCGGCGATCGTCAGCTGCATGGGCGACAGCATCCACGCAGGTGCTGTCGGTCGGCCCCCGGGTGTGCTGCCATGACGGCATGGATGTCGTGCTCACCGCGGATCGGCCGCTCACCGAGGCCGAGCTCGTCGCGGTCGCGAGGCACGGCGCGCCAGTCGAGCTCAGCGATACGTGCCTCGACCGGCTGACAACGGCCAGGGCCCACGTCGACGCACTCGCCGCCGGCACTGTCCCGGCGTACGGCATCTCGACCGGCTTCGGGGCGCTCGCCACCCGCGCCATCCCGATCGAGCTGCGCAGCCAGTTGCAGCGGAGCCTGGTCCGCTCGCACGCGGCCAGCTCGGGCGACGAGGTCGAGGCCGAGGTCGTCCGCGGGATGACGCTGCTGCGGCTGCAGACCCTGGCCACCGGCCGGACCGGCGTGCGCCCGGCGACGGCCCAGGCCTATTGCGACCTGCTCAACGCCGGGTTGACCCCGGTCGTCCGGGAGTACGGCTCGCTTGGCTGCTCAGGCGATCTCGCGCCGCTGGCCCACGTCGCCCTGGCCGTCATGGGCGAGGGACACCTGCGCCGGGGCGACGCCGTCCTGCCGGCCGCGGACGCCTTGGCCGAGGCCGGGCTGCACCCGGTGGTGCTGGCCGAGAAGGAGGGGCTGGCCCTGATCAACGGCACCGACGGGATGCTCGCGATGCTGATGCTTGCCTGCCACGACCTCGAACGGCTGCTGCGCACCGCCGACCTGACGGCCGCGATGAGCCTCGAAGCGCTGCTCGGCACCGACCGGCCGCTCGCCGCCGATCTGATGGCACTGCGGCCGCACCCGGGCCAAGCCGTCGCCGCCGCCAACATGCGCCGCCTCCTGGCTGGCTCCCCACTGCTGGCCTCGCACGCCGGCCCGGACGACCCGCGGGTGCAGGACGCGTATTCGCTGCGCTGCGCGCCGCAGGTCGCGGGGGCGGCCCGGGACACCCTGACCCACGCGCGGCTCGTCGCCGGTCGCGAGGCGGCCGCCGCGATCGACAACCCGGTCCTGCTGCCGGACGGCCGGATCGAATCCAACGGCAACTTCCACGGCGCCCCCGTCGCCTACGTGTTGGACTTCCTTGCCATCGTGGCAGCTGATCTCGCCTCGATCAGCGAGCGGCGCACCGACCGGATGCTGGATGCGCACCGCTCGCACGGGCTGCCGGCCTTTCTCGCCCACGACCCCGGGGTGGACTCCGGGCTGATGATCGCGCAGTACACCCAGGCGGGTCTGGTCAGCGAGCTCAAGCGGCTGGCCGTCCCGGCGAGTGTCGACTCGATCCCGAGCTCGGCGATGCAGGAGGACCACGTGTCGATGGGCTGGGGCGCCGCCCGCAAGCTGCGCCGATCGCTCGACGGGCTGGGTCGGGTGCTGGCCATCGAGCTGCTGGCGGCCGCCCGGGCCTTGGACCTGCGCGAGGTCCTGCCGGCCGCCGCCACCTCGGCCGCCGTCGCGGCGTTGCGGGTCACGGTGCCTGGGCCGGGCCCCGACCGCTACCTGTCGCCCGAGATCGAGGCCGCCGTCGCAGTCGTGCATTCCGGCGCGGTCCTCGCCGCGGCCGAGACCGTCACCGGAGCATTGGAGTAGCTGATGGAGTGCCAGGGCTGGCTGCAGGAGGCGGCCCTGCGCTGCCTGCGCAACAACCTCCACCCGGATGTCGCCGAGCGGCCGGAGGACCTCGTCGTCTACGGCGGCAACGGCAAAGCGGCCCGCGATCACGCCTCGCTGGCCGCGATCGAGCGCACCCTGATCCGGCTCGCCGACGACGAGACCCTCCTGGTGCAGAGCGGCAAGCCGGTCGCGGTCTTCCGTACCTTCCCGCACGCACCTCGGGTGCTCATCGCCAACTCGCTGCTCGTGCCGGGATGGGCCACCTGGAAGGACTTCTGGGAGCTCGAAGCCCTCGGCCTGACGATGTACGGTCAGATGACCGCCGGCTCCTGGATCTACATCGGCACCCAGGGGATCGTGCAGGGCACGTTCCAGACCTTCGCCACCCTCGCCGAACAACGGTACGACGGGACGTTGCGGGGCCGGATCGTGCTGACCGCGGGCCTCGGCGGGATGGGCGGCGCCCAGCCGCTGGCCGTCACCCTCAACGGCGGGGTCGCGCTGTGCCTCGATGTCGACCCGGCGCGGGTGCAGCGGCGGCTCGAGACCCGCTATCTCGACGAGGTCGCGGATTCCCTCGACGATGGGTTGCGTCGGGTCCGCGCGGCCGCGGCGGCCGGGCGGCCGCTGTCGGTCGGCGTGGTCGCGAACGCGGCAGAAGCCCTGCCGCTGCTGCTGTCTCGCGGTGAAGCCTTCGACGTCGTGACTGACCAGACCTCCGCGCACGACCCGCTCAACGGCTACGTCCCGACCGGGTTGAGCGTCGTAGAAGCCACCGAGCTGCGCCGCGACAAGCCAGGCGACTACATCGAGCGGGCCCGCGCCTCGATGGTCGAGCACTGCCGGGCGATGGTCGGCTTCTCCCGGGCCGGGGCCGAGGTCTTCGACTACGGCAACAACCTGCGCGGCGAGGCCAGGGAGGCCGGGCTCGCCGAGGCGTTCGACTACCCCGGCTTCGTCCCGGCGTACATCCGGCCGCTGTTCTGCCAGGGGATCGGGCCGTTCCGGTTCGTGGCGCTGTCGGGCGATCCGGCCGATATCGCGGTGGCCGACGAGGCACTGCTGCGGGCGTTCCCGGACAACCCCTACGTGCAGCGCTGGATCCCGCTGGCCAGGGAGCGAGTGGCGTTCCAGGGGCTGCCGGCCCGGATCTGCTGGCTCGGCTACGGCGAGCGGGCCGTCGCGGGCGCGCTGCTCAACGATCTCGTTGCCAAGGGGGCTCTCTCGGCACCGGTCGTCATCGGCCGGGACCACCTCGACAGCGGTTCGGTCGCCTCGCCCTATCGCGAGACCGAGGCAATGGCCGACGGTTCCGACGCGATCGCCGACTGGCCGATCCTCAATGCGCTGCTCAACGTCGCCTCCGGCGCGGCCTGGGTCGCGGTGCACCACGGCGGCGGTGTCGGGATGGGCAAATCGATCCACGCCGGCGCGCAGGTCGTCGCGGACGGCACCGCCGACGGCGCGCTGCGCATCGACCGGGTGCTCACCAACGACCCGGGTACCGGCGTGGTCCGGCACGCCGATGCCGGCTACGACCTGGCCCGCGAGGTCGCCCGGGAGCGCGGCATCGACATGCCCATGCTGTGAGCTCGCTGCTGCTGGACCGCATCGGCACCCTCGTCACCTGGGACACCGACCAGCCGGTACGCCGGGACGCGGCCCTGGTCGTCGACGGCGGCATCGTCACCTGGACAGGGCCGGCCGCCGCCGCCCCGCCGGCCGACGATCGGCTCGACGTCGACGGCGGCTGCGTCATTCCAGGCTTCGTCGACGCCCACACCCACCTGGTGTTCGGCGGCGACCGCGCAGCGGAGTTCGAGTCCCGGCTGACCGGCCTCGCCTATACCGCCGGCGGTATCCGGAGCACGGTCGCGGCCACCCGGGCCGCATCGACCCCCGACCTGCTGCGGGGCACCCGCCGGCTCGCTGCCGAGGCGTTGCGCTCAGGGACCACGACGATCGAGATCAAGTCCGGCTACGGGCTGACCGTCGCCGACGAGCTGCGATGCCTGCAGGTGGCGGCCGAGGTGACGCCGCACCGGACCTTCCTTGGCGCGCACGTGGTGCCTGAGATGTGCACCGCCGAAGCCTATCTCGACCTCGTACGCGGCCCGATGCTCGACGCCGTGGCTGGCCTGGCGACCGGCGTCGACGCGTTCTGCGAGCAGGGGGCCTTCGACGCCGAGCAGTGCCGGGCGGTGCTGACCGCCGGCGCCGCACGCGGGCTCGCCGTGCATGTGCATGCCAACCAGCTCGGACCCGGACCGGGAGCGCAGCTGGCCGCCTCGCTCGGTGCGGCGAGCGCCGACCACTGCACGCACCTCTCGCCCGACGACATCACTGCGCTCCGCGACGCCGGGGTCGTCGCGGTGCTGGTACCGGCCGCCGAGTTCAGCACCGGCTCGGCGTACGCCCCGGCTCGGGCGCTGCTCGACGCCGGCGTGCAGGTGGCGCTCGCCTCCGACTGCAACCCGGGGACGAGCTACACCACCTCGATGCCGTTCGTCATCGCGTTGGCCTGCCGGGAGCTCGCGATGACGCCGCTCGAGGCGCTGCGGGCCGCCACCCTCGGCGGCGCGGCGGCGCTGCGCACGTCCTCGATCGGGCAGCTGGGAGTCGGCGCGCAGGCCGACCTGGTGGTGCTCGACGCGCCGTCGGCGGTGCACCTGGCCTACCGGCCGGGCGTGGACCTGGTCCGCGCCGTGTTGCGCGGCGGCGAGCGCGTCCGGTGACGAAGGCTCCGGTGATATCAGATCCGCTGTGGCCACGGGCATCTGGTTGGCTCACCTCCGGTGGGGACCCGGCCGGCCGACGGCTCGGCGTGGTCGGGGTCCCGCTCTCCCGCACCTACATCAGCCCGTCCGGCGCGGATGAGACGCCGGCGGCGGTGCGGGCGGCGCTGCACCGGTTCGCAACCTTCCACGCCGGACTCGATGTCGACCTGGCGGCCCTGTGTGTCACCGATCACGGCAACCTCGATTGCGCCGCACTCGCCGGCGAGCAGGCGCTCGCGGCCGTCGCGGCCGGGGTGCGGGCGCTGCCGGCCGCGGAGCTGCTCGTGCTCCTCGGCGGCGACAACGCGATCACCCGGCCGGCCCTGGGCGCGCTCGCACCCGACCTGTCGCGGGCCGGGCTGCTGACCTTGGACGCGCACCACGACGTCCGCGGCTTCCACGACGGCCCCACCAATGGCAATCCGGTGCGCGGCCTGGTCCTCGACGGCCTGCCGGGCCGACACGTCGTGCAGGTCGGTATCGCCGAGCTGACCAACTCCGGGGCCTACCGGCGCTGGTGCGACGAGCAGGGCATCACCGTCGTGTCGGCGTCGACGGCCCGCCGAGAGGGCGTCGGCGACGTCGTACGCCGTGAGCTCGACCGGCTCGCGACGCTGTGTGACGTGCTGTACGTCGATCTGGATGTCGACGTCGTCGACCGCGCGTGCGTCCCTGGCTGCCCCGGCGCTCGGCCCGGCGGCCTCGCCCCCTGGGAGTTGCTCGACGCGGCGGTCGAGGCCGGCCGCCACCCCGGCGTACGCGCTGTGGATGTGGTCGAGGTCGATGCGACCGCCGACCCGACCGGGGTCACCGTCGACCTGGCGACGATGTGCCTGTTGTCGGCCGCGGCCGGGCTCGCGGCGCGCTGACCGGGTCACCCCATCGCCGCGGCGCAACCGACTGGCGCCGGCACCCCGCGCGAGTGCAGGCGCACCAGCGACGCCACCTTCACAATGATCATCCCCACGACCAGGGCGGTGCACAGCAGCGGTGATCCGGTTGTCAACATGAGCACAACGAGGGCGCCGCTGTTCATCGCCTTGCCGGTCCTGGACCAGTTCCAGCGGTAGAGCGACCTGTCCACCAGCCCGAAGTCGTTCAGCGAACGCAGTGGCCAGTTGAGGAAGGCCAGTGACAGGTGGGCATCCAGCACCATGAACTCGAACAGGAACAGCGCGATCGGCACGAGCAGGGCGTGGTGCAGTTGCCCGTACGTCAGGTAGTAGACGGCGACGCAGAGCCGGTCGCACAGGATGTCGAGCACGGCGCCGGCCCGCGTCTCCTGATGGCGGCGTCGCGCGACGATCCCGTCGGCGACATCGCCGACGACGTGCATCGCGAACCCGATGAACAGCAGCGACACCCGCCCGGTCGCGATGGAGATTGTGACGAAGGTGAGACAACCGACTGTTCGCGTGAGGGTGATCACACTGGCAAGGGTCCGGACGTCCTCGTTGGGCTGCTGCACGCACCCGTGGTGTCCACAGTCCGCCCTTGCCACGGCCGACAACTGCTCCGAGCCGACCTCGCCAGGAAGCACCAGTTGCGCGGTCATGGTCATGAGTCCTCCTGCGGTGTCATC